>NZ_JAHFUY010000017.1:0-58701 GCF_023264895.1 Herbiconiux sp.
CCTCGAGCGCCCCGAGCTCCCTGGCAAGGGTGAGGGCGGTGCGGTCGATGCCGTCGGAGGTGGTGAACAGCGCCACACCGAACCGGCGGGCGAGCTCGATCACCGACTCCGAGAACGACTGCTCCGAGACGATCAACGCCACCGCCCGCCGCTCCCAGGCGTACCGCAAGGCCACCGACACCACCCAGCCGCCGAGCGCCAGCTCTTCGGCGAGCAGCACGATGCTGTCGGGACCCACCTCCAGAATCTGCTCCACCCGGGTGATCAAGGAGATGTCGCGCACCGACTGGGCTGACGACGGGATGTGATGACCGGTGAGACCGGCGCTGTCGTGGGCCACCAGCAGATCGCGCATACTCACTCCGCGCCTCATCGCGCTCATCGCGCCCTCCCACCTCTCACGGGGCCGACCACGTTCATGGCCATCGGTTCGACCAGGGCCCGGCCCGCGGCGGTGTACCACTGAGCCGCCGCCGGGAAGGTGATGAGGTCGAGCTTGTTGCCCACCCACAGGTCGTCGAGGCCGGCGACACTCGCGTCTTCTGGCCGCACCAGCGTGATCACATCGGGCATGACCGCCTGGATGGCACCGTCGACGATCATCATGAGGATCTCGTTCTGGATCTCGAGCCGCACGATGCGACCCTGCGCCTCGTCGACGAGAGTGGCGCTGGAGGGTCGGTCGGGAAGACCGGGGACCGACGGCCGGGAGAGTCCTTCGACGTCGGTCACACGCGCGCGGATCACCTTGCGGATGCCCAGCAGCGAGGTCAACCGCACGTACTTCTGCTGCGTGTGCAGTGAGGAGTCGAGGATCTGCCCGATCTCGATCAGTCGGGTGATACTGCCCACCACTCCGTGCTCGCCGAGCTGCGCTGCTGTCACCGGATAGGAGGCCGTGGCAGCCCAGCCACCGAGCTCCGAGGCCAGCGCGCGCACGATCCGTTCCGCGCGGGCGGGGGCGAAGACGTCGACGACGGCCGTCTCCCCCGTAGGCCCGGTGAGTGCGATCGGCCCGGCGCTCAGCCCGGCCAGGGCGAGCGTCGTCTGGCTGACCAGCGGGAGAACCCGGCCCATCGGGTCGGCATCCACGAGCGGGAGCCCTGTCCGCAAGGCCACGCTCACCGCAACCATCGCGTTCACACTCGCTGCCGCAAGGGGGAAAACGCCCTGGAGGGGAACCCCGAGGCGCTCCTGAAGCAGCGCGATCGCCGTCTCGAACTCGTCGCCGACGGGAATCATCTCCGAGAACATCAGGCCCTGGTTCACGAAGCCGATCGAGGTCGTCATCGCCGCAGGGTCCAGGCTGCCCACCGGGGCGAGAACCGGACCACCGCCACGCAGCTCGAGCAGCGCAAGGGTCATGTCGCGGTACTGCTTCGAGCTCTCGTGATCGATGGTGCACGCCACGAACATCGCCCCCGTGCACAGGTGGCCCACGTCGGCCGCGTTGAGACGGCGGCTCATGCTCGGCGCTCCTCGAGGCGGGCGCCGGACGGGAACCCGGATGCGTCGGTGTCGGCCATTCCGCGCACGCGCACGCGGATCATCTGCGCCTCGCCGTAGGTCGTGGCGAGCACGCGGGACTCCGTGATGCGCACGCCTGCCGGAAGCGCACCCCACGACACGAGATTGGCCCTGGCGATCGCCTCGCCCTCTGCGAGCACCCGCTCGATGTCGTCGGCCCCGACCACCCTGGCCACGCGATTGTGCCAGTACGACACCGGCGCGACGGCGGCGCCGACCGCGACCAGATCGTCGTCGGTGACCAGTGTCGGTGCGATGCCGAAGGATTCGAGTTCGCTCTCCGCCCCCTGCACCAGAACCGTCACCGGGGGCTCCGCCGAACCGGAGAGGAGAAGGTCGGTGAGGGGAACGACATGGGCCACGCTCGAGGCGAGCGAGATGCCGCCGCGGAGCACGGCCCGGCTGACCACCGAGGGCAGGCCATCGACGAACTCGCCGATCCGCACAGCCCCTGGCCGGGCGACGATGATCCGCGCGTCGGGACGACGGGCGAGTTCGGCGGCACCCAGCATCTCGGCCGCGAGATCGGCGCAGATCGAGTGCACCGGCGTGATGGCGAGTCGCGACAGCGGTGTGCAACCGCCCTCGTTCGTGGCGACGAAGGCCCGCACACCCTCGCCGAGGCCCTGGCCGACGGCATCCGCGAGGCTCGCTGCGAGCTGTTCCGCACCCGCGAGCAGCACCGCATTCAGCACGGCGGTGAATTCCCGCACGAGGAGGCTGTCGCTGTAGAACGTGCTCGACTCGGTGATGCTGCCCACCGCCACCGTGGAACGGAGCAGCTCGGCCGCGCGGTGCTCGTGCTCGGGGTTGACCGCCGCGCCTGCAGCCGACACGACGAGGTGCGATCCGGCATCCATTCCCGCCGACAACCGCGACAGCTCCTCCTCGCCCAGCGGCACGAGCTCATGCCCGAGAGCGTTGTGCCCCCCGCTGACGTGGGCGATCTCGACGGGGATGCCCTCGGCCGGCCAGAGATGGCGACGCGGTTCCCGTGGCCGCCTCGGCTCGATCAGGACGGAGACGACCGAAGCGTCCACTTCTCGGTCGAGTGCGCCGCTGACCTCGAAGACCACTGCGGAAACGGGCTCCGAACCGTCACCGGCGAGCAGCGCCAGAGTGTCGGCCACGACACGGGTCCGGCCGCCGCTCGCGGCGCTCCGCGCGCGACTGAACCGGCCGTCTGCGTGCGCAGCGACGGCGGAGACCTCGTCGCGAGTCACGCGCACGCCGATTCGCATCTCATCCTTCCGCGCCGCCGTCGGGTCGTTGGGTGGTGCTCTATTGTCGCTCGCCCGGCACCGTCACCCGCGTGAGCGCCTCGACCGACGGGAGAGCCAGGAGTCGGCCGCCACCGCGACCAGGATCAGCACACCGGTGACGACCTGCTGGTAGGTGGTGTCCCAGCGCAGCAAATTGAACCCGTTGCCGATCACAGTGAGGATGATGACCCCCACGACCGTGCGCCAGACTGCCCCGGCGCCACCGAGGATGCTCGTGCCACCGATGACGACGGCCGCGATCGCCGTGAGCTCCATGCCGATGCCCATCGAGGGCTGGGCGGAGCCGGCACGGGAGGCGAGCACCATACCGGCCGCCGCCGCGCAGACGCCGTTGATCGCGAACACCGAGATGTGGATCAACGGGGTGCGCACACCGCTCAGCCGCGCGGCTTCCGCATTGCCGCCGACGGCGTAGACCCGGCGACCGAAGGTCGTTCCCCAGAGCACCAGGCCGAGCACCACCGCCGTGACCGCGAACAGGATCGTTCCGCCCGACACCCCGTCGAGCACCGGGAGCGCCCAGACCCTGAAGGCCTCGAGCTGGTCGCTCGTGACGGACAGGATCGCCCCACCGGTCAGCACGATCGCGACACCACGGTAGATGATGCTGATGGCCAGGGAGCCGATGAACGAGTTCACCCGGGTGATGACGATCATGGTTCCCGTGATCGTGCCGAGGATCGCCCCGACGGCGAGCGCCAGGATGAATCCGACGACGACACCGAACTGGGTGGTGAGGAAGACCCCGGCGATCGCGGAGACGGCGAGCGTGGCCGACGAGGAGAGGTCGAACACTCCCGAGACGATGCACAGCGTCGCGCCCACGGCGAGAAGGCCGATCACCACGGCCTGATCGAGCAGGTTCACGATGTTCTGGCTGGTGAGGAAGGTGGTCGTCGAAAGGCTCAGGTAGACGACGATGGCGAGGAGGCCGCCCAGGATGCCGAAGTCCTTGAAGTCGACGCGGCGCCGGCGCGGGGGCGTTGCTGTGTCCGTTGTCATGGTTGTCATCTCCTAGAGGAAGGCGGCGGACATGATGTCCTCGCGGTCAGCGGGGCTGGGGAACTCGGCGACGACCCGTCCCGCACGCAGCACGAGGATCCGGTGCGACAGGGCCATCACCTCCTCGAGCTCGGAACTGACCACGATCACGGCGGTGCCGGCCGCGGCGAGGTCGAGGATCAGGTTGTGGATGTTGACCTTGGCGCCGATGTCGACGCCTCGAGTGGGTTCGTCGATGAGGAAGACCTCCGGCGGCGTGACAAGCCACTTGCCGAAGAGCGCCTTCTGCTGATTGCCGCCTGACAGCGCTCCGACCGGCACGTGTCGCACGCTGCCACGCACGTCGACCATCGCGACGACGCGGTCGACCGCAGACGCCTCGGCACCCTGGCGCACGATGCCGCCGATCTGACGTCCGCCCAGTGAGGGCAGGGCGATGTTCTCGGCAGTGGTCCGGCGCAGCACCAACCCCTCGTCCTTGCGCGATTCCGGCACCAGGGCGAGACCGCGGTCGATCATCCGGCGGATCGTCGCCCGGCGCACCGGAACCCCCGAGACCGACACGCGGCCCGCGGTGATGCGATCGGCACCGAAGAGCGCCCGGAGCGTCTCGGATCGGCCGCTGCCGACCAGACCGGCCAGACCGAGGATCTCGCCACGGCGCACCTCCAGGCTGACGTCGAGGATCCGGTCGTTGGTGAGCCCCTCCGCCTTGAGCACCACCGGGGCGGAATCCGCGAGGGGGGCCGGAGTCCGCGACAGGGCGGTGACCTCACGACCCACCATCAGCCGCACGAGCGAGTCGCTGGTGTGAGCGGATGCGTCCTCGGTGGCGATCTGGGCTCCGTCGCGGAGCACGGTGATGCGGTCGGCGATGCCGAGCACCTCCTCGAGGAAATGCGACACGATCACGATCGTCGTGCCCCGGGCGGCGAGAGTGCGCAGCACCTCCAGGAGCTGCTCGGTCTCGGCCTCCGCCAAGGCGGCGGTGGGCTCGTCCAGGCACAGCACGCGTGAACCGCGAGCGAGTGCCTTGAGGATCTCGACCTGCTGTGCCTTCCCGAGCGGCAGCGAGGCGACCAGCGCGTGCGGATCCAGATCGAACCCGACCTCGCCGCAGAGTTCGTCGAAGCGGCGCCGGTCGGCGGCCGGTGTCGCGAATCCGGCCGCGTTGGCCCAGCCGCCCAAGAAGACGTTCTCGAGCACGGTGCGCTGCGGCACGAGCGCGAGTTCCTGCGAGATCAATGAGACGCCATGGGCGATCGAGTCCCGCGGGCTGGAGAGCCGTGTCGGCACGCCGTCGAAGAGCACGGCTCCTGCGTCGGCCGTGATCGCACCGCCCAGGATCTTGAGCAAGGTCGACTTGCCGGCGCCGTTCTCGCCGAGGAGGCCGTGGATCTCGCCCGGGGCGATCTCGAACGAGATGCCGCGCAGCACCGAGATGCCGTTGTACGACTTGCCGACCCCGTCGAGCGCGAGCACCGGGGTGCTGGTGAGCGTCGTGGGCTTTCCCATCGATGGTCCCTTTCGTGATCCGTGGCGGAACGGACGTTCCCTCCGGTGGAACTCGCCTTCGCGGTCCACCGGAGGGAGACGCCGAGACGATCAGTCGTCGTAGGTCGCTTCGAAGCCCTCGAGGTTCTCCGCGGTGCCGATCCCCTTGCTGGGGGTCAGATCAGCCTCGGAGATGGCCACCTCGACGTCTTCACCCTGGTGCTTCTTGATGCCCAGCTCCGCAGCCGTCTCGCCGTTGAGGTAGAGATCGAGCGTATAGGTGGCGAACCAGTCGCCGCTGCGCACCGCCTCGATGGCCTGACGCGAGGAACCGTTGCCGATGAACAGCACCGGGCTGTCCGGTCCCGCCGCGAGCCGAGCGCCACCGACCGCCTGCGACGAACCGATCACGACGTCGACATCCGGGTTGGCGGTGATGATGTCCTGGAAGGCGGCCTGGCCGGCATCCGCCGTGTACCCGCCCTCGACCTGCGCCACGACCTCGGCGCCACCTGCGGTGAGCGTGTCCACGACGGCCTGGGTGCGGGCATTGTCCAGCGGCAGGGCTCGGAAGCCCTCCATGTACCCCACCTGACACGGGTCGGCCTTCGCCTCCTCGCAGGCGAGCAGGCCCATCTCGCCGAGCTTCTCACCGTTGACCACGGCGGGATCGACGATGGAGATCGCACCGTCGATCTGCGGCTCGACAGTCTCGAAGTCGGGGCCGACGGCCGTGAACTCCGTGACGACCGTGATGCCGGCCGCGATCGCCTCTTCGAGGGGGCGCTGCACGACGAGGTTGTCGTTGGCCTGGATGATGATGATGTCGTACTGGCCGGAGGTCACGGCATCCGTGACCTGCTGGGCCTGGAGCTGGCCGTCGAAGTTCGAGTCGACGAACTCCGAGGTCGCGCCCAGCTCCTCGGCCTTCGCCTCGACACCGTCGTAGACGCCCTGAGCGAAGGAGTTGGCGGCGGCGAAACCGAAGAAGCCGATGCTCAGCTGCTCGTCGTCTCCACTGTCAGCGGAGGGCTCGGGGCCTGACCCGGCGCAGCCGGCCAGGAGGGCGACCGTGGCCAGGGCCAGGCCGGGGACTGCGAAGTATTTCGTCTTCATGGCAGATATCGCTTCCTCGTGTGAGTGTGTCGTGATGGGGCGGGATGTGTTGCGGGGTGAACGTCAGGGGTGGGCTTCAGGATGTCGACTTCAGGACGTTGTGGGTGTAGCCGTAGTCCGACTGCGCCTGCTCGGCGGAGACGAACCCGTTCTCCACGTCGTAGCGCACGGCCTCGAGATCGCGCTCCTCGGGGTTTCCGTAGCCGCCTCCGCCGCCGACGGCCAAGCGGATGATCGTGCCCTTCACCGCTGGCCGGGCATTGACCTTCAGCGTGCGGAACTCCTCAGGCGTCCCGGGATCGATGACCACCTCCGGGCCCACGGCGTCATCTCCGCCGAACAAGCCCCAGGCCGGAGTCGTGGAGCGTTCGAACCAGAGGCCGAACACGCCGTCGGCGAGGAACTCGTACTCGCGGATCACACCGTTGCCACCGCGCCAGCGCCCGGCCCCACCCGAGTCGGGGCGGATCGAGTACTCGCGGATCCGGAACGGCCACTTCGTCTCGACCATCTCGATCGGGAAGTCCTGGAGCGAACCGTTGACGTTGTTGATCAGGGCCGACTCGCCGTCCGCCCCCTCCCACGCTCCCCAGCCGCCGAGGGTGGCCTCCATCGACACCCAGTTGCGACCGACCCGCGGATCGAACCCGGCGCTGGTGATGATCATCGAATCCCCGTGGCTCGCGGCGGCGACCCGGTCGGGCAGAGCAGGGGCCAGCGCGCGCGAGACCATGTCGATCAGCATGCCCAGATGGGAGAAGTACCACTGACAGGCGGCGGGGGCGACCGCACCGAGCACGGAGCCCTCGCGCACCTTCACCGTCAGCGGCCGGAAGGATCCGCCGTTGGAGTTCGTCTCAGGGCTCACCAGGATCTTGTACCCGACGCGCAGAGCCGAGATGGCCTGCGCGACGCCGCAGTTCACGGGGCCTTGGGTCTGATCGGCCGACTCCGTGACGTCGAACTCGATCTGGTTGCCCGAGACCGTGACCGTCAGTTTGATGGGGATGGGCACGTCGAGCGTGATGCCGTCATTGTCGAGGTAGCCCTCGGCCGAGTAGACGCCGTCGGGGATCTCCCGCACTCGCTCGAGCTCGAGCTCTTCGGTCTGACGGAAGATCTCGTCCCGCGCGGCCTCGATCACGTCGAGGCCGTACTTGCGCACGAGCTCCTGCATCCGGATGGATCCCATCCGCAGGGCCGCGATCATCGCGTGCATGTCACCGACGGTCTGGTAGGGGAAGCGGGTGTTCGTCTGGATCAGCTCGACCACATCCGTCTCCACCCCCTGGGAGATGAGCTTCACAGGGCCCATCCGGAACCCCTCCTGGAAGATGTCGGTGGAGTCCATCGAGGCTCCGACGTCCTTTCCGCCCATGTCCATCCAGTGGGCGCGGGTGGCCGAGAACCCGACCAGCACCCCGTCCACGAAGACGGGCGCGAAAATGGTGACGTCGTTGAGGTGGGTGCCGCCGATGTAGGCGTCGTTCAGGATCCAGACGTCGTCGTCACGCCACACGTCGCGCCCGTACTTCTCCTCGACCGCCTTCGAGCAGGTCTCGATGTTGCCGAGGAAGAGGGGAAGCCCGGCAGACTGCCCGAGCACCTGATGGTGCTTGTCGAGCAGGGCGACGACGCAGTCGCCGCCCTCATAGATGATCATCGAGTACGCCGAGCGGATGAGCGTGGCGTTCATGTCCTCCGCGGCGCTCGTCAGGGCATTCCGCAGGATCTCGACGGTGACGGGGTCGACCGTGACCGGGTCGACGGTGACCGGGGATGCGGTGGCGGTGGTGGACGTCATGTTCAGGCCTCACTTCCGAGTTCGAGATTGGTGATGATGAGCGTGCCGTGCTCGTCGACCGCCACCGAGAATCCCGGGGGCACGACGGTGGTGGCGGTGGCCTCGATGACGATCGCCGGGCCGGTGAAGACGTGTCCGGCCCGCAACGCGTCGCGCTCGGTCACGACGGTGTCGAGCTCCTGCCCGTCGAAGATGACCTTGCGGATCTCGTGGGCGAACTCCGGGCCCTCCGCTGCCGCGATCAGGAAGGCGTTCGCCGACTCGAGCCGGCCGACGACCCGGGTGCGCAGGGTGACGATCTCGATCGGGGCGCCCAGGGTGGAGTGCCCGTATCGCGCTTCGTAGGCTTTCGCGAACCGGGCGCCCAGGTCGTCCAGGAAGTGCTCGGCCATCGGTTCATCGGCGCTCTCCAGCGGCACGGTCAAGAAGTACTCCTGGCCGAGGTAGCGCACGTCGACCGCATGCTCGGCGGAGCGGTCGGCGGCGGGGATCCCTTCGCTCTCCAGCGAGGCCAGCGCCTCCGTCTCGACACCGCGCAGCACGCGGCTCATGTCGGTCGTGTCGATGTCCTCGTCGAGGAAGTAGTAGGGCTCGGTGAAGTCGCGCCGGATGTCGCCCTGCAGCATCCCCCAGGCGGAGAAGGCTCCGGGGAACCGGGGCACGATGGTCTCGCGGATGCCGAGTTCCTTCGCGAGGAAGACCGCGTGCATCGGGCCCGCGCCGCCGAAGGCGACAAGCGAGAAGTCACGGGGCTCGATGCCGCGCGAGATCGTGATCGTGCGGATGGCCTGGGCCATCTGTGAGTTCGCGACGTTGCAGATGCCCTCGGCCATCTCGACGACGCCGAACCCGAGCTTCGCACCGACTGATTCGAGGGCGCTCACCGCAGCGTCACGGTCCAGGCGCATCTGGCCGCCGGCGAAGTTCTCGGCGTCGACCCGGCCGAGCACGAAGTTCGCGTCGGTCACCGTGGGTTCCGTGCCGCCGCGGCCGTAACAGGCCGGGCCGGGCTGGGCGCCCGCTGACCGCGGACCGACCCGCAGACCGCCGGCCTCGACCCAGGCAACCGAGCCGCCTCCCGCGCCGATGGTGTGGATGTTCACGATGCTCATCAGCATCGGGAGGCCTTCGAGCGTCGCCTCGGTCGAGACATCCGGCACGCCGTTCACGACGAGCGAGACGTCGAACGAGGTGCCGCCCATGTCGACGCCGATCAGGTTGTCATTGCCGACGATCTTCGTCAGGGCCTCGCCGCCGATGGCGCCACCGACAGGACCGGAGAGCAGTGTCTGCAGGGGCCGCTCCCTCGCTGATCTGGCGGTGAGCACTCCGCCGGAGGACTGCATGATGTGCAGAGGGGCCTCGACACCGCGGGCGGTCAGCTTCTGTTCGAGATCGACGAGATAGCTGCGCACGACCGGGCCGGTATACGCCTCGATCACCGCCGAGGAGGTGCGCTCGTACTCGCGCCACTCCTTGGCGGCCTCGTGCGAGAGCGAGACGGTGAAGTAGTCGCCGAGCACCTCGCGGAGAATCTCGCGCGTGCGCAGTTCGTGGCTCGGATTGCGGTAGCTGAAGAGGTAGCCGACGGCGATCGCGCCGTACCCGTCGCGCTTCGCGCGCTCGGCGGCCTCGCGCACGGCGGCCTCGTCGAGCGGGACGAGTTCGCTGCCGTCGTACTGGAAGCGGCCGGCGATGCCGACCACGTCTTTGCGCTCGACGAGCGGCTCCGGCTTGCGGTACTGGGCGTCGTAGAGTCGCATCCGGGGCCCGCGGGCGATGTGGTAGACGTCCTGCACCCCGTCCGTCGCGAGCAGGAGCACGCGCACTCCGCGCCGCTCCAGGAAGGCGTTCAAGCCCTGCGTGGTGCCGTGCACGATGAAGTCGATCTCGGCCAGGTCGTCGATCATCGATTCGAGCCCACCGAGCACGCCGGTGCTGAGTTGCCCCGGAGTCGTCGACGCCTTCGTCGCCCGGAACTCCCCCGTCGCCTCGTTGAACGTCACGATATCCGTGAAGGTTCCGCCGATATCCATCGACACCCTGTAGCTGGTCACTGCATGCCTCCTGCTGGATCTGAATTAGCGTGAATGCTATTGGGGCGACAGATTGCGGAGGAGTGCAGGATGCACTCTCAAACAGGCGGGCAGAATGCGGTTCGCATAATCCGCACGACGACTACCTTCGGGCATTCGACCCGATGGCCTCAGATCGGCGGAAACTCGCCGAAGTATCCCGGCGCGACAGTCATGTTTCAGCGACGTAAGACCTGTGTTACGAAGCCCGGAGCCGCCCGCCGACGCGTCGGGTGCCCACACTTTGGCCCGCTGCGACGCGCGTCGAGTTCGTCCGGCACCTCCGGTGGAAGTGGCCTGATTCAGCTCGACACGATGGAGGAAACCGCTCAACCGTATGTTCGATTTTTTCGTTTTGGTCGAGTACGATTGACGCTATGAGCACCTCGCCCAACACGCCACGTGGTGCCCGCAAGGCACAGACCTACCTCCCCGAGGCCAACGCCCGCGAGGAGATTCTCGATTTCGCCGAGTTGATTCGCGAGCTTGAGGCCTTCCTCGCGCAGAACTCGTCCAAGGCTGCACTCGTCGACCCCCAGGGCAATGCTCGTCCCATACCGGATGAGATCTTCCGCATCCTCGACCAGGTGACGAACGCCCTCGCCGCGGGTTCGGGCATCACGATCGTGCCTCAGGGCATGTCCATGACGACGCAACAAGCCGCGGATTTCCTCGGTATCAGCCGCCCGACGCTGGTCCGTCTCCTGGAGGCCGGCGACATCGCTTACGACAAGCCCGGCCGTCACCGTCGTGTCCAACTAGAGGACCTGGTCGACTACCAGGCGAACTTCCGTTCCGAGCGCCGTGCTGCGTTGCGCGAGTTGCAGCGCGCCAGTCTCGGGGCGAAGGTTCAGGTCGGCAACCCGGCTGACGTGAAGCGTCGTGCGGAGCTGGACGCTGAGTGAGCTTTCCGGCCTTCTTCGACACCAACGTTCTCTACGGAGCGCTGCTCAACGACTTCATCCTCGAACTCGCGGACAGTGGACTGTTCCGGCCGCTGTGGTCGAAGGATGTGCTGTTCGAGCTGGCAAAGAACCTCGTCAAGAACGGCGAGGATCTGGCGCTCGTCGAGAAGCGCGTCGGCACGATGGAGCTATACTTCGCTGATGCGCTGGTCACCGGCTACGACGACCTGGTGCCGACGATGACGAACGACAAGAAGGATCGGCACGTCCTCGCAGCCGCCGTCCGAGGCAGTGCCGAAGTGCTTGTGACCTTCAACGTGAAGGATTTTCCGACGGAGTCCGTCGAGCCGTTCGACCTCGAGGTCGTCCACCCCGACGCCTTCCTCCTGGATCAGCTCGATCTGTACCACGCGCCGACGCTCCGCGCCCTGGTTGAACTCGTCGAGGGGTACGACTCTCCGGCGATGACCGTCGATGACTTCCTGCTCGCGCTTACCCGTGCAGGAGTGCCGAAGTTCGTGGATGCGGCCCGGTCGAAGCTCTATTGAATATCCGTCTGAGCGATCCCTCCAACCCGTAACCAGCCTGGGTCAGGATTATGAGTAACCGGGTTAGTCATAAAGACGACAAGCGGAGCGCACCCCGGCTTCACGTAGTCGCGAGCACCGCGCTGGCCGCGAGCGCAAGCGCGAGACCGACGATCTGCAGGAGCGTCAGACGCTCTCGGAGCACGACCGCTGCGAGGATCACCGTTCCGATCGGGTACAGGGCGTTGAGGACGCTGACCACCGGGAGGACATCCGCGGTCGCCCCTGAATGGAGGGCAGCCTGGATGAGGACGTTCGCGGAGGCGTCGAGCGTGCCGCAGATCGCGAGCTGCAGCCACAGCTTGCCGCTTCGACCCGGTGACAGAGTGGTGGCAGGTGCTTGTCGGCGCCGTTCGCGGCCGATGACGACGGCCACCCCGATCCACATCACAACCGCCTGCACGATGCGCGCCACGACGAGAGGGGCCAGCCCCTCGTCGGGCGATGTCGCCGCGTAGGCGAGCACGAGCCCACCGAACCCGCAGCCTGATATTGCCGCAGTGAGGAGCCCGCGACCTGTCAGCCGCGAACCCGAACGATCCTTCACCGCGCCGACCAGTGCGACGGCGATGACGGCCACGATCATCGCGGTGGCTCCGAGGGCCGAGAGCCGCGAGCCCGCGAAGATCAGGCCGATGCTCACCGGCACGATGACCGACACGACGGATGTCACCGGCGAGAGCACGCTCATCGGGCCGACCGCGAGCGCGGTGTAGAGCATGAGCACACCGACCGAGCCCGACACCCCGGCCACGGCGCCCCAGAGGAGTGCGTTCGCCGTGAACTGCCCGCCGAGCACCGCGAGACCGACGACGAGCGGCACCAGACCGATGAGCGCCGCCCAGGCCGTCGCCACGATCGGGCGGATCGATCGCGACGCCAGCCCACCCAGGAAGTCGGCGAATCCGTAGGCCAGCGCCCCGGACAGTCCGAGGAGGATCGTCACCGGTTCGGCCAGCTCTCGCGTGCCGCCTGAGGTCCGCCGGGAACGGATCCGGCCCAGCTCGCGAGCAAGGAGAGCGACTGCTCCGACGCCGAGCCCGGCTCCGTCGTGTAGATGTAGAGCGTCTGGGACGTGTCTCCGGGGAGGGTGAGGGTCTCGAAGTGGACGTCGAGCTCGCCCACCAGGGGATGGTTCAGGCGCTTGGTGCCGTGCGTGCGCTGGTGCACCCGGTGCGCCGACCACCACTGGCGGAACTCACCGCTCGCCCCCGACAGCTCACCCACGAGCTGCTGGGTGCCCTTGTCGTCCGGTGTCAGCGCCGCGTCCAGGCGCAGCGCCTCGACCGCGTTGCGGGCCTGCTCCTCCCAATCCCGGAAGAGAGTTCGCGCATCGTCGTCGAGAAGCAGCCAGCGGGCGTAGTTGCGGCTCCTGGCCGGCATCGATTCGAAGTCGGCGAAGAGCGCCCGCGCGAGAGCGTTCGATGCGAGGATGTCGGTGCGACGACCCAGGATCAGCGCCGGCTGGGTGCTGAAGGAGTCGAGGAGTCGGTGGAGCCCCGGCCTCACGCGCTGCACGGAGGGGCGAGAACGGGAGACCGGGGCTCCCGCCGTGCTGATCAGGGTGCGGAGATAGTTCTCGCCGGCGGTGTCCAGGTCCAGAGCCCTGATGAGAGCCTCGACGACCTGTGTCGACGGGGTGACGCTGCGGCCCTGCTCGAGGCGCGTGTAGTAGTCGGTGGAGACACCGGCGAGTACGGCGACCTCCTCTCGGCGCAAGCCGGGAACCCGACGGATCCGGCCATCTGGGAGCAGCCCCGTCGTCTCCGGGTTCCGGCGCGCGCGAGCACGACGGAGGAACTCCCCCAGCTCCCGGTGCGGATCCGTCATGCCTCTATTCTCCCCACGACTCTCAGCGCACGTAGTCGGTGCTCTGCGCGAGTTCACGGCCCGCGAGGACGTCGGCCTTCAGCGAGTCGGCCTTGCTCTCGGCGAGGCCCGAGGAGTCCGAGCCGAGCTGCTGGTGCAGCGGACCGCTCCCCCGCTGAGCGATGGTGACGAACGCCGCAGCGGCCCTGGCCGGGTCGCCGGGCTGAGTGCCCGGCATCTCCTGGTGCGCGGCGATCATCTCGGTGATCTCCGGATACGCGTTCGAGCGGTCACCCGTCAGCACGAGGGAGTCCGCCGTCAGGAACGCCGTGTCGAAGTAACCGGGCTCGATGACCGTGACACCGACGCCGAATCCTGCGACCTCGGCGGCCAGCGACTCGGAGAGGCCCTCCACGGCGAACTTCGCCGCGCTGTAGAGGCCCCAGCCCGGGAACGCGAGCAGGCCCACGATCGAGGAGACGTTCATGATGTGCCCGCTGCCGGCCGCGCGCAGCTGCGGCAGAACGGCGCGGATGACATTCCAGGTGCCGACCACCTGCACCTCGAACATCGCGCGGATGCCCTCGGTGCTGGTGTGCTCGACGGCGCCGAGGATGCCGTAGCCGGCGTTGTTCACCACGACATCGATGCGACCGAACGTCTCGGTCGCCTCGGCGATCGCGGCACTCACCTGCGTCTCGTCGTTCAGCTCCACCTCCAGTGCGAGGAGGTTCGCGGTCTCCACATCGCTGAGCGCGGCAAGGAGGCGCTCCGAAGAACGCGTGGTGGCTGCGACATGATCGCCGCGACCGAGCAGGTGCTTCACCAGGGCGAGGCCGAGGCCGCGCGAAGCACCGGTCACGAACCAGACGGCGGGGCGGTCGGTGGGGTAGGTCATCAGGGTTCCTTTCGTTGGGGTGCTTCCAGCCTCCTCTCGCGCCGGACGGTCGCTCCCGCCATACCTGGCCCGCTAGCGCCTAGGTCTGCCAGTCCTACCCGCACAGCCCTCGGGCTCTGATCCAGCCGCTCTTGTCGTGCGATCACACAGGTCGACTGAGTGCGCCCAGCGTGTCGAGAACGATGTCTTCGATGGGGCGGTCTGCCGCTGTTCGGCCGAGCAGCGCGGGTGCCGGTTTCGCGCCGGGGACGGTGTGGCCGCCGCCGCGGACCGTGTACAGCGTGACGGGCGGTCGGCCCGACTCTCGGTACGTCGTCTCCTCCATCCGGGGGCGGCGGCGCGTGGCGGGTGACACGGGGAGCAGCGTGACCACAGGGACCGCGGAGATGCCGTTGCGGCGCACGAAGTACTCGGCCGTGGCCGGGGCGGAGAGCGCCACTCCCCCGACCTTGAACATCCTGCGCGCCCACCACGCCATCCGGCCACCCGCGTAGGGGACGATGCGATCCGCTGTACCGGCCACGACAGTAAGGGCGATGGGGTGTTCGGACGCCTCGGAGAAGGGGCCGAGGAAGCCGGATCGGTCGGGCATTGTCGCTGCCACGACCACCGCGCCCGCGAGGAGATCCGGTGCCTCGTGGACGAGACGGAAGACCATCTGGCCGCCGTTGGAGTAGCCGACACCGACGACCTTGCTCGTATCGATGCGATGGGATCGGCGCACGGAGTCGACCACGGCACGCGCGAACGCGACGTCGTCCACCTGCTCCAGGCGGGCCGGAAAGGAGCTCTCGGCGCGGGCGTCGTTCCAGTTGCCGCGGTAGCCGTCGAGGTAGACCACAACCGCACGATTCTCCGTCGCAAGCCGGTCGAGGGCACCTCCCGTGAAACGGCGGTGGATCTCGCCGTCTTGCCTCGAGCCGTGGAAGACCAGCACGAGGGCACGGTCTTCGGGGCCGTCTGCCTCTCCGATCACCGTGAACGAGCGAGTGCGGCCTGCGGCCGTGACAGTTGAACGCATGAGACATCCTTCGTGTGCGGACGGATCTCGCCCGGACACCGTCACGCTAGACTCTGACATCATGTCAAGGTCAAACACGCGATGAAGATCGGCGAGGTCAGCCGGCGCAGCGGGGTGAGCGCGCGGTCACTCCGTTACTACGAGCAGCACGGGCTCATCTCTGCTCGCCGCGAGTCGAACGGGTACCGCGAGTACGACGACTCGACCGTGGAGCGCGCCGAGATCATCCAGATGCTGTTCGGAATGGACTTTCCGCGGGAGGTCGTGACTTCGGTGCTGGCGTGCACCGGCGACGCACCAGCGGCCGCGCACGAAGCACTCGCGGAGCAGCTCGTGCACGTGCGGGCGGAGTTGGCGGAGCGGATCGAACGGCTCAGCGCCACGCACCGGCAGGTGAGTGCGTTCCTGGAGGAGCACGGGCGCTGAAGAGCGGCGACGACGCGCCCCCGGCACGTCAGCGAAGTTCGACGAGATCGTTGCCGGCGTCGATCATGTCGACGACGGTGTCGACCAGAGGCTCGAACCACTCGATCAATGCGTGGCGCCGAGTGTTGCCCACACGGATCCACACGATCGCAGGCGATTCACCACCCAGTGCGAGCATGCTCGGGAAGTCCTCGTCTTTCGTCACGAGGACCGCACTGTGTTCGAGCGCGTAGTGCCACAACTCTCGGTCTGACGCATTCGCTGGACCGATGTCGGTCACATGCTCCGCATGATGGCGTGAGCCGTCAGGATGCGGGCAAGTGCCGGCGGCAGCTGGGCGTCGACGAGGAAACGCACGAGCTAAGACGCGAGCAGAATCGGGTGATCGGCCTGAGCAGCCGCGTATGCCAGGCAGGCTCGGATGTCTTCAGCGGTCAGGTACGGGTAGTCCTCGAGGATCTCCGCCTCGGACGCACCGGCGGCGAGCAATGACAGAACGTCGGTCAATCGGATGCGCGTGCCGCGAATAGCCGGGCGGCCGTGCACGACCTCCGGGTTGACGACGATGCGATCCAACAAAGACATGTCTCAAGGGTATCGGTGAGGCGTGTATTTCGGTTAGTAGCAGCTCGGAGGCGAACCTCACGTGACGGCAGGGCGGTAGCGCAATGCCATGGCTCCCGAGCGGAAGTCCTGGCGGTCGACGAGCTCGAGCTCGACACGCTCACGGAGTCCGGCGAACAGGGTCGGGCCGCGGCCGGCGAGCACCGGTTGCACGACGAAGGCGTACTCGTCGATCAGCCCGAGGTCGGCCAGCGCCAGCGGCAACGTCACGCCGCCCACGGACAGGGCCTTCCCGGGCTGCTGCTTCAGGCGCCGGACCGCCTGCCCCAGATCGCCCCGCACGAGTTCGGCGTTCCAGTCGACCTCGCCGGGCTCCAGCGTGCTCGATACGACGTACTTCTTCGTGCTGTCGATGTTCTCGGCGAACGGGATGTCCCACTGGTCCATCCAGTCCGGCCACTCCCCCGAGGCCGGCCGGCGCCAGGCCGACTCCATCATCTCGTAGGTCACCCGGCCGTAGATCAGGGCGTCCGCTCGCTCCATCTCGGCGGTCCAGTAGCGCATCGAGTCCTCGTCGGGCGCGAGGCCCGCTTCGTGGTGGACGCAGCCGTCGAGGGTGACGTTGATTCCGTAGCGCAGTGGTCACATCCGATGCTCTCCCTCGAAGCGTGCGGAGCGTTTCACTGGTTCCCCGCCAGGCTACTGGCGGGCGCTGATCCGGGGAATGGTCACTGTGGCGAGACCGAGCCTTCCGCACCGGCCTGTCGAAGGTCATCCTCCGCCCGGACGCCGGGCCGCTTGAGATCGGCACTCGGGCGGGAGTGACGGCAGACAGCTCAGAGCACCCGGTCGAAGAACTCCGCCGTCACGGTGCCGAAGTTCGCGGTGGGGTTGGTCGGCTCAGGGGTGGGCCTGTCTGCCCAGGAGTGCGTCGCATCCGGGATCTCGTGCAGCTCGACGGGGGCGCCCGCGGCGGTCAGGGCATCTCGGAGGGACAGCGCCTGCGTGAAATCGACGATCTCGTCGGCCGTGCCGTGCGCCAGGAGGGTGGGTGGCGCACCCGGTGTGACCCACGTGATCGGGCTCACCTCGGCCAGGGCCGCCGGGGTCGGGGGAGGGCCCATCAGCCACGTCACCTCGTTGGGGTCGTCGATGTCGATGTCACGCAGGTCGGTGGGGCACGCCGCGAGCGATGCCGCCTTGACCACGACCGGCTCACGGAGGGCCAGGTGCGCCGCCAGATGCGCCCCGGCCGAGAAACCCCAGACCGCGATCCGCGACGGGTCTCCCCCGAAGTCGGCGATGTGATCCTGCACCCACGTGAGGGCGTCGTGGGCGTCGTCGTACTGCGCCGGCCAGGTCGCGGCGCCGCTCAGGCGGTAGGTGACCGAGACGGTCACGTAGCCGCGGGCCGCCAGGAGGGGGTTCAGCCACGGGTGCATCCCCGCGCCCCGGTCGCCCTCGTGCCAGCCGCCGCCGTGGAAGAAGATCGCGACCGGGAGCGGGGCGGCGCCGGGCTCGCGGTGCGGAGTCAGGACGTCCAGCTCGAGGGCGGGATCCGCTCGACTGTACGGCAGAGAGGGGTGGAACGTCATCGGCGTGACCATACAGAGAACGGTAGCCGCCAGGATGGTCTCATGAACGCTCTCTCCAGCATCGATGTCGCCGCCGAGCTCCGCCAGGTCGAGGCGCACTGGACGCCGCGCGTCGTCGGGCGGGTGAACGACCAGTACGTGAAGGTCGCGAAACTGCTCGGCGAGCTCGTCTGGCACGCCCACGACGCGGAGGACGAGATGTTCCTCGTGGTCTCGGGCCGGCTCCGCATCCAGCTCCCCGACGACCAGGAGGTCGTGCTCACCCCGGGGCAGTTCTACGTCGTCCCCCGCGGCGTGCAGCACAACCCCGTCGCTGAGGAGGAGGTGGAGATCGTGCTCATCGAGACCGTCACCACCGCCCACACGGGCGACGTGGTGGTGGAGGGCACGGTGCCGGTCGAGCGGCAGGTCGGCGACTTCCGGTAGATGCACTCGGTCGACCTCTGGTGGGCCGCCGACCCCGAGGCGTACCATGCGGTGAGTTCCGCCACGGAGGAGGCCGCAATGACGCACCACACCCTCGAGCTGCCCGAGGTCGACCTCGTGTACGACGTGCACGGGCCCCTGCCGACCGCCGACGGCCGACCACCGCTGATGATGATCGGCCAGCCGATGGACGCGAGCGGGTTCCAGGCCCAGGTCGCCTTGTTCCCGGATCGCACCGTCGTGACCTACGACCCCCGCGGGCTCGGCCGCAGCACGCGCAAGGACGGCGAGGCCACGAACGAACCCGAGACCCAGGCCGAGGACGTGCACGCCGTCATCGAGGCACTCGGCGCCGGCCCGGTCGACATGTTCGCCAGCAGCGGCGGCGCGGTGACCGCCCTCGCGCTCGTCACCGCGCATCCGGATGACGTCGCGACCCTCGTCGCGCACGAGCCTCCCCTCGACTGCGTGCTGCCCGATGCCGAGGCCGTCCAGCGCGCTCGGGATGCCTACACCCGGGTCTACCAGGAGAAGGGCTGGGGCGCGGGCATGGCCGGGTTCGTGGCGATGACCTCCTGGGAGGGCGAGGTCACGGAGGAGTACCTCGCACGACCGGCGCCCGACCCGGCCGCGTTCGGCATGCACACCGACGACGACGGGAGGCGGGACGACCCGCTGCTGTCCGAGCGGTCGTGGGCCGTCACGGCCTACCGACCGGATCTCGAGGCATTGAGAGCCTCCCCAACCCGGATCGTGATCGCGGTCGGAGAGGAATCACGGAAGGTCTACACCGGCCGGAGCGCGATCGCCCTCGCCGAGCAGCTCGGCCAGGAGGCGACGGTCTTCCCGAGCCACCACGGCGGCTTCCTGGGCGGCGAGTTCGGCTACGCCGGCCAGCCCGAGGCGTTCGCCGCCACGCTCCGCGAGGTGCTCGACCGGCGCTGAGGCGCGCGTCGCCGAGAACGGCGAGCCCGTGCCTGACCTTCAGCTCGTGCGCTCGTCGGCGGCCAGAGCGCGATCGAGCCACTCGGCGAGGAGCAGGCGCTCTGAGTCGCTGAGCGAGGTCAGCGAGGGCGTGATGGCCCTGAAAGCCACCGTCGTCGCGAGCGTGTCGTCGGGCTTCCGGATGGGCGGGTCGGTGAGGATCTGCGCCAGCACCGCCTCGAACATGGCCTCACCCAGGCCGAGGTCGCGCTCGTCGACGGGAGTCGCGAGCAGCGCCTGGATCGTGCCGATGCCGCCCGCCTGCACGAGACCGAGGGCGCGCTGCTCGGTGACGCGGAGTCGGCCGGATTCGGCGACCCGGCGTATCCGCTTCTCCAACACGCGCCGGCCAGCGGTCGCCGACGGTGAGCTCAGCGCGCGGCCCGGCTCGCTCAGCAGCCGGAAGACGTCGGGATTCTCGAGCCCGAACTCCAGCTGCGTCAGCCAGCCGGCCCGGAGGTCGTCCACCGGATCCACTCCGTCTGAGGCGGCTGCGTCGACGGCTCCGGCCTTCGCCTCGACGAAGGCGGTCATCACGTGCTCGGCGACCGCCTCGAGCAAGCCGTCCTTGTCGCCGAACTGGCGGTAGATGGCGGGCGGCTGCACGCCGGCCCCGACAGCCACCGCGCGGGTCGTGACAGCCGCCGGACCGCGGTCCTTCAGCAGGAGCGCGGCGGCATCGATGATGCGCGCACGGCCACTCGGGCGGGAATCCAGAGGATCTTCCATGTATCAACGATACCGCACAGTTGTTATCGCTGAGATTTCAGTGATACCTTCATGGCGATACCACCGATACCACCGAGAGGTCACCATGATCATCGTCACCGGCGACACCGGCGCCCTCAACGGAGCCACCGTCGACCACCTGCTCGAACGACTGCCCGCCGACCGCATCGCCGTCGTCGCCCGCGACGTCGCGAAGGCCCGCCGCTTCACCGACGCCGGCGTGGAGGTGCGCTACGGCGACTACGCCGATGCCGCGTCACTGCCGGCCGCCTTCGACGGGGCGGACCAGCTGCTGCTCGTCTCCGCGAGCGACCCGAGAGCCGACGCGGTCTCCCTGCACCGCACCGCCGTCGACGCGGCGGTCACCGCCGGAGTCGGCCGCATCCTCTACACGAGCCACCAGGGGGCCGCGCTCGACACCCCTTTCGGGCCCGGTCGCGACCACGCCGCCACGGAGCAGCTGCTCATCGACTCCGGCATCGCCTGGACGTCGCTCCGCAACGGCTTCTACGCCCACAGCCTGAGCTGGCTCACCGGACCGTGGCGCGAGACCGGCGTCATGGCGGTGCCCGCAGACGGACCCGTGTCGTGGACCTCTCGCGACGACGAAGCCGAGGCCGCCGCGATCGTCATCGCCTCGGACGGCGCCTACGACGGCCCGGTCACGCTCACCGCAGCATCCGCGCCCACCCTCGACGAGGTTGCTGAGATGGCGAGCGAGATCGCCGGCCGCCGAATCGGGCGGGTCGTCGTGGACGACGAGGAGTGGGTCGCGACCCAGGTCGCAGCCGGACGGCCGGAGACGATGGCCAGATTCACTCTCGGCATGTACCGCGCGGCGCGCGAGGGCTTCTTCGCCGGCACCGACCCCCTGCTCACCACGCTTCTCGTTCGCGAGCCCCGGTCGGTGCGAGAGGTGCTCGAGTCCACACAGGAGCACTAGCGCACGTCCTCGTGATGTCACCGACCACGTCAAGGGGTAGCGGGCATGACGGGGCGGGTTGAGGCTGGACTCATGTCGATGTCAGAGCCCTTCGTGCCGAACATGAGTGATCGCGACGATTCCCCCGCCGCCGCCGACCCAGGACCCGGTGCACCCGGGGCGACCGCCGAGGACGGCGTGCAGGACGCCGCGACCGAGGCCGAGCAGGAGGGCGTGAACCCCGCCACGCAGAACCCGCCGTTCCGCACGCCGGAGCCCGGCGCCGGCGCCGGCAATACCGCTGCCGACCTCGGCGAGCGCGACTAGCCAGCCCGGCCGGCGGCCCGCTCCGTTGCGCGTGACGGCCTCGCCGCCCTCAGAGCAGCGTGCCGCCCGAGACCTCGAGGCGCTCGGCCGTCACCCAGCGCAGGTCGTCCGACGCCAGCGCCGCGATCGCATCCGCGATCTCGTCGGCCTGCCCGACCCTGCCCAGAGCGGTCTGCGCCGCCAGCGTGCTGCGGAGCCCCGCGTCATCGCGCATCGCACCGCCGTTGAAGTCGGTGGCCGTCGGGCCCGGAGCGATGCTGTTGACCCGGATCCCGCGGGGCCCGAGCTCCACCGCGAGGCTCCGGGTGAGCGCCTCCAGCGCCGCCTTCGACGCCGCGTAGAGCGAGGTCCCCGCGCTCACGTGACGGGTGAGCGACGTCGACACGGTGATGATCCGGCCGCCCTCGCCGATGTGCGGCGCCAACGCCTGGATGAGGAAGAAGGTGCCGCGCACGTTCGTGCCCATGACCGCCTCGAAATCGTCGACGCGAGCATCCTCGAGCAGGCCGAACACGCCGACGCCCGCGTTGTTCACCAGCACGTCGATACCGGAACGGCCCCACCGCTCGCCGATATCGCGCAGCAGCGAGTCGGCGAACGAGGCGAACGACGCGACATCCCCCAGATCCAGTCGCGCCGTAAGCGCGTCGCCCCCCGCGGCCTGGATCTCGGCCACGGCACGATCGGCCTCGGCGGCGTCGCCCCGATAGGTCAGCACCACGGCGAACCCGCGCGCGGCGAGGGAGAGGGCCGTCGCCCGCCCCAGACCGCGGTTGCCCCCGGTGACCACGGCGATGCGCGGCGCGTTCCCGCTCATGACGCGTCTCCGTCCGGGAACTCGACGCTCACGAGAGGACTGCCCTGCAGCCACTCCTCGAGGGGCTCGACCGGCTGCCGAATGCCGGCGGGGTTCCACGGCTGGTTCAGGTCGGCGATGATCGATGTGAACACCGCCTCCCGCTCTGCCCGGTCGAGCACCGGCGTGCCCACGGCGCGCAGATCGGCCCGCACCCCGTGCTTGAGGTGGAACACGAGATCCGGATTCGCCACGATGTTCGCATACCAACTGCGCCGCGCGGGCGACGTCGACAGATAGATGCGGCCGTCGACCCGGTAGAACCAGACCTCGATCCGCCGAGGCCCGCCGGTGCGCGCTCCGGTGGTGGTGATGTCGATCGTGCGCTCTCGGGCACGGGATGCCGGGGTGATGGCCAAGGCCTGTTCGATGCGGGGATCCACTGCGCTCCTAAGTAAGTATCTATTTACTTATAGGCTAGGTCGAGACCGGATGCGTGTCAACCGACGAGCGGAGAGTGCATGGGCCAGCGAGACGCCGGGGCGACCCGAGCCCGGATCCTCGCGGCTGCCGTGACCGAGTTCGCCGCGCACGGCCACTCGGGCGGCCGGATCGACCGCATCGCGAAGGACGCGGGGAGCAACGTCCGCATGATCTACGCCTACTACGGCAACAAGAGCGGCCTCTTCGACGCGGCGCTCTCCGACGCCATCCGGCGGATGGCCGACGAGGTGCCACCGCGGCCGACCGAGCTCCCGGCCTGGGTCGGCGAGCTGTTCGACTTCCACCAACGGCAGCCGGAGGTGCTGCGCATCT
Organism: Herbiconiux sp.; assembly: GCF_023264895.1. Lineage (GTDB taxonomy): Bacteria > Actinomycetota > Actinomycetes > Actinomycetales > Microbacteriaceae > Herbiconiux. The sequence continues at coordinate 23,107 of NZ_JAHFUY010000017.1, forward strand.
GCCTCTGGGCCCAGCTCGAACGACCCGAAGCCGCCTCCGAGCCGCTCGAGACCTACCTCGCGAAGGTCGAGTCGCTGCAGCAGCAGGCCTCCCCCGTCATCGGCGCGGTCGACCTCCTCGTCATCATCTACGCCGTCGCCCAGGCCTGGCAGCTCGCGCCGGTCGGCCTGCTGTCGGCCGACGGCAGCGCCTCGCACGAGACGAGGCGGGCTGCCGCGGTCGAAGCGATCACCCGCCTCCTGGCCTAGACCCGCCCCTCCACCTGCTCGTCGAGGCGCGGGGTGGGGATGCCGAGCCGGCGCGCTTCACGGAGCGTGTCGGCGAGCACGGCGCGGGGTTCGGCGGCGAGCGGATCGGTGTGTGCCGCAAGGCTCCGTCGAGCGATCGGGACGAGCGCCGTCACCCACCCGGACACCACTCCGAACAGCCGGGGCATCCGGAACGGGATCAGCGCGGTGCGGTGCCGGCCGAGGTCGATGCCGCGGGCCTCGACGAGGGGCAGGAGCTCGCGAGCCGTCAGGAACGCGGCGCCGAACGCTCGACGGTCGCCGATCATGTTCGCCAACGACCCGCTCCGCACCCCCTGCGCGAACATGCCCGCGTCGGCGATGACGTGCAGCCACAGCCAACCCCGGATGTCGCCCTCCCACCGCACGGCGATCCCCGCGTGCCGAAACACCGCGTGCACCGCCTGCTCCCTGGGGCCCGGCGACGCGGCCGCCCTGCCGAGGATGACCGAGGGCAGCAGGGCGCCCCACAGCGAGCGGTCCGCCAGGAAGCCGCCACCCGCCTGAGGGAACCCGAAGACGAGGCGTTCGGACGGTATCGGCGCGACCGCCTCGAGCGGCTCCTCCCAGATGTTGCCGAAGACCAGCACGGTCGCCGCACCCAGCCGAGGCGCCAGGAACGCCGCCGCCTCGGCGAGACGATGGTGACCGACGCTGAGCACGACCAGATCGAAGCCGTCATTAGCCGAGAGCGATTCGCGGAGCCGTGGCCGGAACGACTCACGCACCCGTCGACCGAACGGCTTGCGACGCCCGTCGATCCAGTCCAGTCGCACGTCGACTCCGTACTCGGCAGCGCGGCCGGGCCGCACGTAGAACTCGACGTCGTGGCCGGCGGCCTCGAGCACCCGCCCGTAGATCGTCGCGATCGTCCCGCGGCCGAACATCAGAATGCGCACGAGCGGTTCCCTTCGTAAGATGGAGACCATCTCCAGCTAGGAGAATATGGAGATCATCTCCAGTTGTCAAGGAAGGTGCGTCGCGATGGAGAAGCGAGTTCTGCGAGCCGACGCCCGCCGCAACCGCGAAGCGATCGTGGCGGCCGCCCGCGCCGTGTTCGATGACGACGAGCAGCTCCGCTTCGATGACTTCGCAGCCCGGGCCGGGGTGGGAGTCGGGACCCTGTATCGGCACTTCCCCACGCGTGAGGCCCTGGCCGCCGCCGTGTACGAAGGAGAGGTGGCCGGACTTCTCGAGCAGGCCCGCGACTCGACCCGGTCGGCCGGCGAGAACCTCGATGCCTTCCTGCGCGGATTCGTGGAGTACCTGGTCGCGCACGCCGGCCTCGCGCGCACCCTGGCCGCCGTCGTCGACCCCGCGGTGCAGGCCGACCGCGGCAGCGAGCTCGAGAACACCGTCGCAGACCTCCTGCAGCGGGCCGCCGCCGACGGTGCCGTGCGCGACGACGTCGGCGTCGGCGCGATCATGATCGTGCTCCACGGGATCGGCTCCGCGACCGACCGTCCGCACTGGGCCGCCGAGGCGCGTGGAGCGGCGGACCTGTTGCTCGCAGGACTCAGAACGGGGTAGTTTCGCCATTCGCGCCCCGAGGCCAATACTCTGAACCCGGGGGCACACCGTGGTTGGAGATTCAATGAGGCGATCGGCCTCGGCGCGGAGCGCTTTCGCAGCGCTCCCGGCGCCGGTGCGCGTCCTGGCGCTCCTCGCGACAGCCGCCCAGCTCGCCTACGTCGCCAGCCTGCTCCTGCCCTTCGGGAGCGCCGAACTGGTCGTCGACGCGTGGGCCTCCATGATCGCCGAATGGACGGCCGTGCTCACGTGCTGGGCCGCCGTCGTGCTGCTGGCCTCGAAGCGGGTCGTCCCGGTCATCGCCTCCGCCGCCGTGACCGCCACCGTGCTCGGCGACACGGTCTTCCTGGCGGCGACGGATGCCGACGGCGTCACGCCCTTCCCCTCCCCGGCCGACCTGCTCTACCTCGCCTTCTACGTGCTGCTCCTCGTGGCGATCGTCCTCGCGGCCCGAGACCTCCTGACCGGCCGCGGCGCCGTGGTCGTCTTCGACGTCGTCGTGGGCTCGCTCGGCTCGGCCTCGGTGCTCGCCCTCGTGCTGACCCCCGTTCTCGACAGCACGGTCATCAGCTCCGACCCCGTCGCGAGCCTGCTGTCGCTCAGCTACCCGGTGCTCGACGTGCTGCTGATCGCCGCCCTCGTGGGGCTCCGCGCCTCCGACCGGTCGGGCGCACCGTGGCTCCTCCTCGTGCTCGGCCTCGCGCTCTTCGCCGGTGCCGACATCGTGTACGCCATGGACGTCCCCGACTCCGGCTACGTCGTGGGCACGCTGCTCGACGCGGGGTGGAGCCTGGGGGTGCTGCTGATCGTGCTGTGGATCTGCCAGTGGGCCGTGCCCCGCGATCCGGCCCCCTCTCCCACCCTCCCGTCCCGGATGGGGACCGCCGTCTCCGTGCTCGCCATCGTCTGCGCGCTGGCCGTGCTCGTCATCGCGCCGGCCGTGTCCGGATCCGTCGTGGCCGTCATCCTCGCGGTGGCCACCGTCATCTGCACCATCATCCCCGTCGCCATCCGCCGCCGTCAGCTGCGGGCCCAGCGCGACCTCGATCCGCTGACGGGAGTGGGCAACCGCAGTCTCGTCGAGCACCGCGCGGATGAGGCGCTGCCCACGCTCTCGACCGCGACCGTCATCCTCCTCGAACTCGAGGACATCGGCGAGATCTCCGAAGCCCTCGGGCACGGCGCGAAGGATCACGTCCTCGGCCGCGTGGCATCCGCTCTTCGCGAGACCGCGCCGGCGGATGCGACGGTCAGCCGGCTCAGCGGGAACGAGTTCGTCGTGTTCGCGCCGGGCCTGCCGGGTGAGCAGCGCGCTTCCCTGCAGGCCGGCGTGCAGGCCGGGATCGCTCGGCCGATCCGGGTCGCCGACCTCGATCTCGTGGTGAGGTCGACCGCTGGGGTCGCGGTGTTCCCGCGCGACGGCGACACCTTCGCCGAGCTGATGAAGCATGCGGAGTCCCTCGTGCGGCGCGCCAGGAGGAAGGGGCGGGTGGCCCCGGACGGTGACGGCGAGCACGACGCCCTCGACCGGCTGAGGGGCCTGCACGAACTGAGGTCGACGATCGGCCGGGAGCAGGTCGTGCTGTGGTACCAGCCGCAGATCCGCATCTCCACGGGTGTCGTCGAGGGCGTCGAGGCGCTGGCCCGGTGGGAGCATCCGACCCGCGGCCTGCTCGGCCCCGACCGGTTCATCCCGCTGCTGGAGGACGCCGGGCTCCTGACCGGATGGACGCACGACATCCTCGTGAATGCGCTCGACCAGGCGGCCGAGTGGGCGGGCCTGGGCATGCCCCTGCGGGTGGCCGTCAACGTCTCCGGCGACTTCCTCACCGAACCGGGGTCGACCGACCGCGTGCTCCCGCTCCTGCACGAGCGGGGGCTGGACCCGTCGCTCCTCACACTGGAGATCACCGAGCAGCACGTCATCGACGATGCCGATCGGGTGGCCGCCGCCCTCGAGCCCCTCCGCGCCGCCGGCGTCCGCGTCTCGCTCGACGACTTCGGCACCGGATTCAACTCACTCACCTCGCTGCACGGCCTCGACGTCGACGAGCTCAAGCTCGACCGCAGCTTCGTCTCGGCGCTCACCACCGACCCGCGGGCTCGGGCGCTCGTGCGGTCGATCGTGGGGCTGGCGCGCGACCTCGGCATCGAGACGGTGGCCGAAGGGGTGCAGTGCGAGGAGGAGCTCACGATCCTCGCCGAGGTCGGCTGCACGTCGGCCCAGGGCTACCTGATCTCGAAGCCGGTGCCGGCCGGTGCCATCGCCCGGGCGTTACTGCGCCCGCTCGACCACCGTGTGCACGATCAGCGTGACGCCGAGCAGCACCACCACCCCGTGTCCGACGACCGTCGTCCAGCGCCGGATCGCCGGCCCGGCCCTTCGCCCCACGGCGGCGCCGAGCGCGACGAGCAGGGCCTGCCAGCCGAACGACGCGACGCCCACACCCGCCACGAACGACGCAGCCGCGGAGGGTGACTGCGTGAATCGGTCGAGGCCGCCGGCGAGGATCCCCGAGAAGTAGAGCAGCGTTGCCGGGTTGAGCGCCGTGAGCCCCAGGAAGAGGACGAAGCGCCGCAGCGACTGTTGCTGATGCCCCACAGGTCGACTGACGGGAGTCTTCGGGCGGCGGGCTGAGAGGAGCCCGTGCACCCCGAGAGCGATCACGATCGACCCGCCGACGATCTGGGGCCACGGCGTCCAGCTGTCGACGAGCCCGCCTACCACCGAGCCCGCGACGACAGCCGCCACGCCGTAGAGCACGTCGACGGTGGCCACGGCGGCGGCGGACGGGAGGCCCCGGCGGAGCCCACGAGCGGCACCCTCCTGGAGAAGCAGGATGCCGATGGCGCCGAGGGGAGCGGCCAGAGCGAGACCGGCGACACCCCCGGCGACGAACGAGACGAGAACACCCATGGGTCGACCCTGGGGCCGCTCCATCGACGGACCGGTGTGTTCGTGCAGTCATCTGAGATGATCTGTCGCATGGATGCCACAGACAGAGAGATCATCGACATCTTGCGAGCGGATGGGCGGGCATCGTTCAGTGAGGTCGGCCGCAGGATCGGACTCAGCACGAACGCGACGGCGGCACGGGTGCGTCGCCTCGAGCGCGACGGTGTGATCGTCGGCTACCGCGCGGTCCTCGCCTCCGACACCGCGGACCCGGCCGGTGGGCTCGAGGCGTTCGTCGACGTGCGGCTCGGCGAGGGGCGCGACTCAGAGGAGTTCCTGGCCTGGGCCCTCCGGATGCCGGAGATCCGGGACGCCGTGCACGTGACGGGAGCCTACGACTATCTCGTGAATCTCCGCGTGAGCGGCACCCCCGCTCTCGACCGCCTCCTCCGTCGTCTCAAGACGGACGGCGGCGCCACCCTCACCCAGACGCGCCTCGCCCTCCGCTAGGCCGCGGCGCACTCCGTCAGGGGGCGTCGGCCGGCGTCACCTCGAGGGAGGGATCGACGTAGCCCGCCTGCTCGAGGGCGGCGAGGAGGTCGGCCCGGTAGGCGGCGAGGTCGCGGTCGTCGAAGACCTCGACCGAGCCGTGGACCGTCGTGGCCTCGACCTCGAACGTCTGGTCGACCTTCGCGCCCGGATCGGCGAGCACGTCGAGCCACAGCTGCACCGCCGCGAAGTAGCGCTCCGACCGCTCCGGGTCGTAGCCGCGCCACTCCAGCACGCCGCCACCCGAGCGGGCGTCGTCGTGGCTGAGGATCAGACGCACCGGCATCGCGCCGAGCGGCGACTCCTCGACGACTCGCAGCGCGGTCTCGATGAAGTCCCGCGTCTCGTCGGGCGACAGATCGGCGAGGGCGGCGTCGACCACGATGCCGTCGAAGCTCCCGGTGACCCGCAGGTCGGCCGGCTGGGGATCGACGTCGCGGAGGCGCTCGGCCACAGCATCGCCGACCGCGTGGGAGCGCTCATCCGGAGTCGTGTACTGCGGCGTGCATCCGGTGAGGAGCAGAGCACCGACCACAGCGACAGCCACCAGCCGGCGCCTCACTGGACGCTCCCGTAGAGCGCCGTGGCGGGGGTGTCGCCGCCGAGGCTGTAGGTCACCGTCACCGAGGGCTGGAGCACACCCGCGCCGCCGAGGATCGCCAGGATCTCGGCGGACTGCTCGGGCGTGAGCTCGCTGCTGCCGGTGAGCCGGAGCGTCGTGGCATCCGGCTCGAAACCCGCAGCCGCCTTACGGATGTAGGCGAGGTCGGTGACCGCCTCGATCGCCTCCGCCCAGTCGGCGGGCAGGGCCGGGCGGCCCGATCGATTCGTGACCAGCGTGTCGTCGACGAGGGCCTCCGTCTGCAGAGCCTCGAAAGAGGCCGAATCCGCACCCGACGCGCTGAGCGCACCCACCATGGCGTCGAACGACTCGCTCACGGAGGGCCCGGGCTCCCCCGGCTCGCCGGAGTGCACGTTCAGGACCCCATCGCCCGTCTCGTCGAAGACATTGAACCTGACCTCGGTGAAGCCCTCGTCGAGGAGGCTCGCCCAGATCCGGACATCCCGCTCGAGCCGGTCCGGGTCATCGAGGATCGGGGTGGTGAACTCGGTGGCGACCACGGCGTCACCCGGGTACACGGCGACGAGCGTGAGCTCCTCGGGCCGGTCGGAACCGAGCCCGTCGAGGACTTCGCGCACACCCAGCGCCGTCGCGACGATCTCGTCCTCCGGGGCGGACGGATCGATCTGCACGTGGTCCTCGTAGGGCGCGACGATCACGCCGGGAACCTTCTCGACCTCGAGCATCGCGTCGTACGCCGCCCGATCCTGCTGCTCCTCCGCCCCCGCGCAGCCGACGAGCCCCAGCACGAGTCCCGGGACGAGCACGACGATGATGGGTCCCCCGGTGCGTCGCATCATCCGACCCTATCCGGTGACCTCGTCCCGTGCCCTCTGTCCAGATTGCGCGGATGAGGCCGCCGGGGGTTGCGGCCGGGCCGGAATCGGCGTTGCTTAACGACAACTGTTGACCGATCTCGGGAGGTGTCGTGGTTCAGCGTGCGGCACTCATCGTCTCCGCGGTCGTCGCGATCGCGCTCATCGTCGTCGGCTGTGTCACCCTGGCCGTGCCCCGGGGCGCGGAGGACGTCCTGAGCGGGATCGGGTACGAACCGCTCCCCTCTGGCGTCGCGATCGGAGGGCCCGTGACGATCGCGAGCATCGTGCTCGTCGGGGTCGGACTCCTGCTGCTCGCCTTCTCGGCCGGCGTCGCGTTCGCCAGAGCACACCCCGCCCGATGGACCGACCGGCCCAGGAAGCGCTGATCATCCCCACTCACCCATGGGTGAATCTGAGGTGATTGTGCTGGGTGCGCACCGTCCGCTCCGTAGGTTGGTAGGCGACGCCGCACGAACCGGGAGCCCGATGGACAGCATGCAGCGCCTCGCGACCTACCTGGAGGCCGACCTCCACGAACACGCCGCCGTGGCTCTCGAGGCCGGACCGAACGGCACGGGCACCGTCACGGTCGAACCCCACGAGCCCGCAGCCATGACGCTCACCGTGACGGGAGGCCGCGACGAGATCCTCGGGATCGAGTTCGCGGGCGTCGCCGCCGTCGAATGCCTCGGCAACCGCCGCACCCTGCAGGGCCGCACGATGCAGCCCGTTGACGAGCTGTCGCTGCTGATCAGTGCCGTCGCCACCGGAGGGGCGGAGCTCTTCGCGTCGCCGGTGCGCGGGCGGCTGCTCTGCCTCGGAGGGCCGACGGCGGAGAGGAGCCGCCGCGTCAGGCGGATGAGGCAGGTCGGCGGTTGGGCACCGATCGCGCCGGAGCTCAGCCCGATGTCGACCCTCCTCCGAACCATCGACCCCGCCACCACGCTCATCCTTCCCGCCTACCGGCTGCCACTCCCGCGGCAGAGCGGGCTCGAGCTCGCCGTCTGACGACTCTTCCGCTGCCGGCCCTCCCGCGAATGGGACGAGGATGATGGGATGGCACGCATCCTCATCACCGGTTCCACCGACGGACTCGGCCGCGCGGCGGCAGAAGCGCTCCTCGACCAGGGTCACGAAGTCGTCGTGCACGCCCGCAACGACAGCCGGGCATCCGCGATCTCTTCACTGACGGATCGTGGCGCCGACCTCGTCATCGCCGACCTCGCCGAGCGTCAGGCAGTTCTGCGCGCCGCGGCCGAGCTCGACGCCGGGCCCCGGATCGACGCGGTCATCCACAACGCCGGCGTGATCTCGGGCGCGAGCGTGCTGCCGGTGAACGTGGTGGCCCCCTATCTCTTCACGGCGCTCCTCGGCACCCCGACGCGGCATGTCTACCTCAGCAGCGGCATGCACCGGGGCGGCAAGCCCACGCTCGACGGACTCGACTGGAACGGCGAGCGCGAGACCGCGAGCTACTCCACCAGCAAGATCCTCGTCGCCGCGCTCTCCGCCGCGGTGGCCGACCGCTGGGCTCCGGATGTGCTCGCGAACGCGGTCGATCCGGGGTGGGTCGCGACGAAGATGGGCGGCGCCGGCGCCCCCGACGACTTTGACCTGGGCCACGAGACGCAGGAGCGCCTGGCGACGGATCCCGAGCTGCGGATCACGGGCGGCTACTGGCACCACGGCCGGCAGCAGCAGCCCGCGGCGCCCGTGAGCGACCCGACCTTCCGGGAGCGGCTCCTCACAACCCTGGCGGACGCGACCGGAGTCCCCCTGCACGACCGCTGATCCGGCGGCGTGCGGAGGCTCCTGTGCGCCCGATGTTGCTTTTTCGTCGGATGTAACGGAAAATCATCACACATGACGAAATAGTGTGAGGTTGCAATGCAGGTGCAGTCCCCTTTCCTCGCGATCACACGCTCGCTCGACGGGTCCGTTCTGGAATCGCTCGTGCGGGCACACCAAGCGATGAGCATCGCGGAGATCGCCCGCTCGACCGAGAACTCCTACGCGGGCGTGCGCAGCTGCGTGCTCAGGCTGAGCGCCCAGGGAACGGTGCACGCCAGCCCGGCCGGCAAGCTGACGCTCTACTCGTTCAACGCCGATCACATCCTCGCTCCGGCCATTCGCGAGATCGTGGGCGCGAGAGCCCGGCTCTGGGAGCGCATCACGACGGCGATCACCGAGACGTTCGCCGACCAGCCGATCTACGCCGCCGTGTTCGGCTCCGCTGCAACCGGCACGATGACCGACGAGAGCGACATCGACATCTACCTCGAACGGCCCGCGGGAGCCGACCCCGACCGATTCGATGTCGATGCCGACTCGCTCGCCTGGCAGGTCTCACGGCTCACCGGCAACGAGGTTCGGCCCCTCATCTACGGAGAGGAGGAGGTCTCGGGTGCGATGGCCGATCAGCGCGTGCTCGCCGACATCGCGCGTGACGGCGTGACGGTGGCGGGAGACGATGCGGGCTTCCGACGCCGGCTGCGGCGCGCCTCTCGCGCGAGGTCCGACCATGCCGCGCGTTGACCGCGACCCCGGCGTGCTCGCGGGGCGCACGATCAAGATGGGGCAGTTCGTGGAGGCAGCCGAGATCATCCTCGCCCTCGCCGATGACGACGAACTGCGCGACGCCGTCGTCACTCTCGCCGTGCATGCCGGGATAGCCGCCTCTGACGTGATCTGCCTCCGCCGACTCGGCTACTACTGGCAGAGCAGCAGCCATCACGAAGCAGTCGACCACCTGCGCCGGGCCGATGCCTCGTCTGCCGGGCACCTCGCCACCCTGCTCGCCCTCAAGACGCGCGCGGGGTACGGCCACGACACGATGACCTCGAGCAGCATGGCGCGGTCGGTGCGCGCCATGCAGCATCTCGCCGCAGCGGCGCGGGCGGCCTGACCGCAGGCGTGCCGGGTCGCGCTCGCTACTTGTCGTCGATGATCGACATGAAGCCCGCGAAGGCGAAGATGCCCGGGACCGCGTAGAGGAGGATCAGGGTGAGGATCCAGCCCACCCGGCCCAGGATCGGCCAGAGGCCGCGGCTCCGGTAGGCGCTGGTGAGGCGGCGGCCGTCGGGGCCGATGATGCGGGCCGGGCGGGCGAACTGGCGGGGAACGCGGTCGTCGCGGTAGGCCGCGGCGCGCTTGGCGAGGCGGAGGGCTGCGCCGGTGAGGAGGGTCTCGATTCGCTGCCAGGCAGCCGGGTCCGAGTAGTCCGCCGCCGACGGGGTCGAGAAGACCAGGCGGCCGTCGATGATCTCGACGTCGAAGGCGGAGGCGTCGTCGATGAGCGCGGCCATCACATCCGGGGTCAGCGCGTAGAGGGCATCCGTCTCGTAGCCGCCCGGCGCGTACGCCTCGAAGTGGCGGTCGAAGTCGCCCTCGAGCGAGAGCCGCTGCTGCCGGTCGACGCTCGTGGGGAGGCCGCCGGGCGACCGGCCGTTCGCCAGGGAGTCGAGATAGAGGTGCGGCAGGGGCGACGGGAGGGTGACCGCGAGGTAGCCGCGCGTCTCCGGCTTGCCGTGCAACCCGGTGCGCACCACGAGGTTGCCGAACTCGACCCTGTCGTCGCCCTGCGCCACGAACCGCGGAGAGGCCGACGCCCGGCCCGCCGGCTGCGCGATCAGGGTCGGCAGCGGCGAGCCCGCCCGCGGCCTCGGCTCGAAGCCGTTCGCGAGCGCCGTGAGGGTCTGCCGCCACTCGGCGAGGCGAGCCCTCGGCGACGGCGGCCGCTTCGCCCAGCGCTGCAGCAGCACGGCGCCGGCGATCCAGGCCGCGAGCACGACCACGGCGATGCCCAGGTCTCGCCAGTCGTCGGGCCCGGTGTCGTTGTCGCCGTACCCGTCGACGCGGATGCCGATGGCCATGAACACGATGAAGCAGTACCAGAGCATGAGGCTCCAGGTGACGTGCACGAGCATCTGGCGCCGAGTGGGCACCCAGGCCGGTCGGGCGCTCCGACGCTGCGTCGCCATGGCCGCGGCCACCTCGGCGGGAGGGGCGGTGAGCCAGTGCGAATCCACCGTTCCACCGTACCGAGATCGCGCCCAGACGGCCCGCGCGGGGCAGCCGGGCTACAGCTCGATCTTCTCGTTGTCGATGTCCATCGGCGTGCCCGTGACCTTCGACTTCACGAAGCTGAACACCGTGGCGAGGGTGGAGCCGGGGGTGTCCCAGTACTCCGCCGAGTCTGCGTGCACGATCAGCGCGCGCACGTTGGGGTCGGTGCGGCCGCCGGGGAACCAGGCCTCCACACTCGGGTCCCACATCTCGTCGATGTAGCTCTGCTCGGTGGTGAGCTCGGCGTGCCCGGTGAGCGACACCCAGGAGTCGTTGGAGCCGAAGGCCAGGTTCACGATAGGGTTCGCGGCGAGCCGCACGGCCGTGGAGGACTCGGCGCTGACGAGGAACCAGAGGTCGCCGTCGAAGCGGTGGTGCTGCTGCTGCATGGCGAACGGCTGCGACACCGGGTGCCCGGCGTCGTCGAGGGTCACGATCATCGTGAGCGGGAAGTCGTCGAGCAGGTCGGCGAGGGTCTCGAAGTCGGTGCCGGTCATGGGTGCTCCATTCGGTGGGTGAGGAGCTTCACGCTACGCCCGCGTGACCGGGCCGCCTAGGGGCCCGGGCTCAGGCGCGCTGCTCGACCGCCTCGCGGAACTGCTGGGCTCCGGAGCGCACCGCCTCGGCGATCTGCGCCTTGTGCTCGTCGGTGAGGCGGTAGTCCGGAGCCACGATGGTGAGAGCCCCCACCGAGATGCCTCCGGTGTGCACGCTCGCCGCGCTGGCCCAGACACCGCGGTCGACCTCGCCGGCGCTCTCGGCGTAGCCCGTGGAGCGCAGGGCGTCGAGGTCGCTCTCGAGCTGCTTCTTCGCCTGCTTCGACAGGGCCGGACCGAGCCGGTTGAAGTACTGCGCGAGCTTCGCCGCGCTCAGCTCGCTCAGCAGCAGCTTCGCGGCCGCTCCGCCGTAGACCGGCATGAGGTTGCCGGGCTGGAACGAGATGGAGATCGGGTGGTCGGACTCGGCGATGGCGAGACAGACGGCCGAGTCGTTCACCCGGCGCAGGTACAGCGCCGTCTCCCCCGTCTCGGCCGACATGCGGTCGAGGATCGGCTGCACCTGGGCGCGGAAGTCGATCACGGTCTCGGCCGCCCGCGACAGCCGGAGGATCTGCGGCGACAGCACGAACCGCCCCTTCTCGCGCTCCTCGATGAGGTCGAGCTCGCGCAGCAGCGAGATGTAGCGATAGGCGCTCGGCACCGAGATGTCGTGCTTCTCGAGCACCTGGTCGACGGTGATCTCGGGGGTGCTCTCACTGAACTCGAGCAGGATCTGCAGGGCTCGGCGTGCGCTGTCGACGCCCTTCGTGCGCTGCGGCTCGGGGGCGACGGACTCCGCGGCCGACGTGGAGGAGGTCGGATTCTCGTCAGTCATGGTGGGCTCCGCTCGATACTAATGTGCCGCAGCACCACAGGTGTCGCACTTCCGCGCTCGTCATCGTGCACCGCGCGTGTAGGGCGTGCCGAGGGCCGGTGGTACCACTGAACTCCGGGCGAACACGATCAGCATCACGATCACGATGATGAACGGCAGCATCTTGATGATGTCGGCCGGCACCGTGAACCCGATCACCTGCAGCGCGGGCCCGATCGCCACGGCCAGGCCGTAGACGAGCGACGTGATCATGACGACGAGGATGCGACCTCGCGAGAGCATCGTGATGACGATCGCGATGAAGCCGAGACCGTTGGTGAGCATGGGGCTGAAGGTGGCCGTGGTGAGCAGCGCGAGATAGGCGCCGCCGAGCCCCACGAGCGCGCCGCTCAAGAGCACGGCGATCGACCGCGTGCGCATCACGTTGCCGCCGGCCGCGTCCAGCGACGAGGGCTTCTGCCCCGCCGAACGCGTCGAGAGACCCCAGTTGGTGCGGGCGAGCCCGAACGCGAGCCCCAGGATGAGGATGATGCAGACCCAGAAGATGCCCGACTGCTGGAATAGCGACGGGCCGATCACCGGGATGTCGCCGAGGCCGGGGATCGCGAGCTTCGGCTGCGCGCCGAGGCTCGTCGGCGACGTCGTGTAGTTCTGCAGGTAGAGCACGCTCGTGATGCCCTCGCCGATGAGCGTCACGGCCAGTCCGATGACGATCTGGTTGAGGCCGAGCCACACGTTGAGCACGAGCATGGCGAGGTTGGCGACGATCCCGCCGACCGCACCGGCGAGCATGCCGATCCAGAAGTCGCCCGTGGTGAGCGTCACCACGAACCCGGTGTAGGCGCCGATCAGCATGACGCCCTCGATGCCGAGGTTCAGCACGCCGGCCTGCTCGCCGATGGTCTCGCCGACGGCGGCGAGCATGAGCGGCATGGCCTGGGAGATGACGGTGGCGATGAACACCGTGACGAAGGCTGCGGTCAGCATGTCGCTCATGCCGAGGTCCTTTCCGTTGCCTTGCGGAAGGGCTGCAGGACGGTTCGCCGGAGCCCTGGGGGGAGGTAGCTCTGGCCGAGCCGTCTGCGCTCTCCGATGTACTCGGTGACCGTCATGAACAGCAGGATGAGTCCCACGATCACGAGCAGGAAGTCGACGTTCAGCCCCGCCTGCTGGGCGGCCAGGGTGCCGCCGGTGGCGAGCACGGCGTAGAAGGCCACGAACGGGATCGCGGCCACCGGCCGGAAGCGCGCGAGGAACACGAGCGGCATCACGGCGTCGCCGTAGCGCGGATCCCAGTCGGCCCGCTGGTAGGCGAACTGCCCGAGGATGTCGACCGAGCCCGCGAGGGCGATCAGTCCGCTCGACAGGGCGAACAGCAGGATGACCATCCAGGTCGAGTTGAGGCCCACGTGGCGCGCGGCCTTCGGGCTCGCCCCGAAGATGTCGACCCTCAGGCCGAACGAGGTGCGGCTCAGCACGTACTGGGCCACCACGGCGAGCACGATGGCGATGATGAAGCCGATGTGGATCTCGGTGCCCGGGATGTAGGGCAGCAGGTCGTCGTCCGAGATGACGGCCGTCTGCGGGGTGGAGGTGCCCGGATCCTTGAAGACGCCCTTGATGAGGAGGTTCACGACACCCACGGCGATGAACGACATCACGAGCGAGGTGATGATCTCGTTCGTGCCGTAGCGCGCCTTCAGGATGGCCGGGATGAGCGACCACACCGCACCCACGAGCACCGCGACGATGAACACGACGATCGTCGCGAGGAACGCCGGCATGACGCCGTAGAGGATCGGCCCGAGCCCCGAGGCCACGACGGCTCCGAGCAGGTACTGCCCGTTGTAGCCAAGGTTCCAGAGCTGCCCGCGGAAGGCCACGATCAGGCCCACCGCCACGATCACGAGCGGCGCCATGAGCGAGAGGCTGCGCTGCCAGTTGGTGCCGGTGATGCCGTACTTCCACACCCCGGCGAAGAAGTCGAGCGGGCTGCTGCCCATGGCGAGCATGATGAGGCCCGCCACGATCAGGGCCAGGAGCACCGGCACGACCGATCGCACGAATCCCGTCGCGAAGCGCTGGGCCGTGGTGGTCTCGTTCGGAATCGTCATCAGTCGGTGCCTTCGATCGCGCCAGTCATGTAGTGGCCCACCTTCTCGGCGGTTCCCACGCCGTCGTTCACGACCCCGCCCACCAGCCGGCCGCGCGAGATCACCTCGATGCGGTGCGAGAGCTCGATCAGCTCGTCCAGGTCGGTCGAGAGCAGGAGCACCGATCCCCCGCCCGCGGCGAAGTCGATCAGGAGCTCGCGCACGAGATGCACGGTCTTGAGGTCGAGCCCGTAGGTGGGCTTGTTGACCACCACCAGTCGTGCCCCGTTCGTGAGCTCGCGGGCGAGCAGGATCTTCTGGATGTTGCCGCCCGAGAGCGTGCCCGCCCTGGTCGCCGGCGACGGGGTCCGGATGCCGTACTCGTCGATCAGCCGCACGGCCTCGGTGTCGACGGCCTTGGGCTGGATGCGACCGAACCGCCAGAACGGCGCCTGGCCGATGCGCTTGATCACGAGGTTGAGGGCCACGGACATGGAGCCCACGGTGCCCTCGTGCAGTCTGTCGTCGGTGACGTAGCGCACGCCGAGCTGCTGACGGCTCCGCACCCCGGTGCGGGTGATGTCGTCGCCGTCGAAGAGCACGGTCCCGGATGACGCGGACCGCTGACCGGCGACGAGCTCGGAGAGCGCGCCCTGGCCGTGTCCGTCGATGCCCGCGATCCCGAGGATCTCGCCCTCGCGCACGGTGAGCGACACACCCTCGGCCTCGATGTCGCGGCCGCCGCCCTTGCTCGAGACGTCGCGCAGCTCGAGCCGCACGGGCCGGCTGTCGAAGTCGATGGCCGGGATCTCGCGGGTGGCCGCGGTGGCTCCCGCGAGCTCGGCCGCCTCCTCGAGGTCCGAGACGGCGTCCGCGCCGCCGCCCGCAGCCAGGTCGTCGCCGAACATCGCCGCGAGGATCGCATCCTGGGCCTGCTGCTCGCTGTAGGCCGCGAGCTCCTCGACGGAGATGTGGCCCACGTTGCGTCCGGCGCGGAGGATGGTCACGCAGTCGCCCATGGCGTAGGCCTCGCGCAGCTTGTGCGTGATGAGCACCACGGCGAGGCCCCGCTCCTTGACCCGCTCGATGCTCTCACCGAGATGCTCGATCGCCTGGGGGGTGAGCATGGAGGTGGGCTCGTCGAGCACGAGCAGCCGGCTGCCCTTCCACATCGCCTTCGCGATCTCGACCTGCTGCTGCTGACCGAGACCGAGGTCGGCCGTCAGCGCGTGCGGGTCGATCTCCACGCCGAGCAGATCGGCGAGCTCGCCGAGTCGCTCGGTGGCGCGCTTCTTGTCGAGCATCACGCCCGACTCCCCGAGCATGAGGTTCTCGAGCACGGTGAACGCCGGCACCAGCGTGGAGTGCTGGTGGACGACGCCGATGCCGAGGTCGACGGCGACCTTCGGCGAGCTGATGTCGACGACGGAACCGCCGATCGAGACGCTGCCGGAGTCGGGCTGCTGCATGCCGGCGAGGATGCTGATGAGCGTGGACTTGCCGGCGCCGTTCTCCCCGAGGAGGCAGTGCACCTGCCCGCTCAGGATGTCGAGCGACACGTCGTCGTTGGCGATGACGCCCGGGAAAGCCTTGGTGATGCCTCTCAGCGAGATGACTTCGCTCGTGGCCGTTGTCGTCACGGGAGCTCCTTGGTGCGGGTGGAGGGGTCGGTGCCGCGTGGGGAGCGGCACCGACCCCGATCGGGCTGATCGGTCCGGGTCAGGCGCCCTTGGCCGCGATGACCGCGGCGACCTCTTCGGCCGACGTCGCGATGGTGGGGACGATCGATCCGTCGATGATGCCCTTCGAGGCCTCCTCGACCGCGGCGGTGATCTCCGGGGTCATGTTCTCGGTCTCCTGCAGGTACATGCCGCCGTTCTCGACGTCGACGGGATAGGTGACCGTTCCGAAGATGCCGGCGTCGACGTCCTTGATGGCCTGCACGTAGGCGGGCTCGTAGTTCCAGCGCACCGACGTGAGCAGCTTGCTCGGGTCGCTGAGGCCGGGGGTGACGTCTCCGATGTCGGCGATGTACTTCACGCCGTCGGCCGCGTCGATGGCCTGCAGGTAGCCGTGCGTGGCCCCGTCGCCCATGCCGAAGACCACGTCGGCGCCGGAGGCGATCAGCTGCTCGGTCGCGACCTTGCCGCCCGCGGCGTCGGCGTAGGCCGCCGGGCCGACGGAGGTGTAGAGCACCTGGACGGTGGGATCGACGCTGTAGACGCCCTCGGCGAAGCCCGACGACATGGCGAACCAGTTCGCGTTGTCGGCCGAGAGCACCATGCCGACCTTCTTCGAGGTGGTCGACAGCGCCGCGGCGACCCCGGCGAGGTAGCCGCCCTCCTGCCCCTCGGGCTTGGCGGCGGCGATGAGGCCGGGCACGTTCTCCTCCGCACCGGCGTCCTGGATGAGGATCGGCACCTTCTTGGCCGACGCCGCGCTCGCGGCCCCCACGTTGTAGCCGGAGGCGTGGGCGACGATGAACTGCGCCCCTCCGTCGGCGACCTGGTTGAGCACGGTCTCGATGTTGTCGTAGCCCGCGTCGGGAACGATGGTGACCTCGATGCCGAGCTCCTCGGCCGCTCCGTTCGCCGCCTCGATGCCCGCCTGGTTGTAGCCGAAGTCGCTCTCGTTCTCGGGGGCGACCAGCGCGAACGAGGTCACCTCCGTCGTGCCCGAGGACGAGGTCTCCGAGGTTCCGGAATCGCCGCCACGGCCCGACGAGCAGGCTGCGAGACTGAGGGCGAGTGCGCCGGAGACGGTGATGACCGCCACGCGTGATGCCGTGCTGCGGCGGGAGCCGCTGATGAAACCGTTCATTGCCGAGATCTTCCTCTCAGGGGTGATGGGCCCCCGGGCCAGTGAGTGCTGCAGTGCGGGATCCTCTTACATTGTGCGGGGGTAGCGATACGATATGAGAAGAATTGGTTCATGCCAAGCTTGAAATTCAGTTGTTACACGTCTGAAACACGTCCCGTCGACGATGACCGGAGGAGGTTGACCCCATGAATCGAATCACCCGCGCCGCCTTCTCGGTCGCGCCCGCCATCGTCATCGCCGCTGCGCTCGTCTCGTGCAGCACCGGTCCTGCGCTGTCGGAACAGGATGCGGAAGCACTCGCCACGCTAGCCGAGGTCGCCGGGCCCACGTCGGACGTCGACCCGGACGCCATCACGAGGACGGAGTGCTGGCTGCCCTCCGACCACCCCATCGACGACCCCGCGGTGAGCGACACGAGCTGGCGCGTGCTCTGCCGGGCGCACTACACCGACGACAGCGGCGAGCGCTATCAGGACGCGACCTGCGTGGGCGACTTCGCCCTCGACCCGATGCTCGACCACTGCTACCGCTGGGCCTTCTACACCGGCATGCCGATGTTCGAGGACGAACCGGCCGTGCGCGCCGGCTGAGCAGCACCCCGTGTTTCGGGCGTGTGAACTCAGGGCCGATCGCTTGACACCGTCGAATTTCTTCTCATAACGTGACCATCAATTAGCGACAGATGATAATCACGAAAGCGAGCCGCACATGCCGGACCCGAAGGTGTATCTGTTGGACGGCGGCACGCTCGTGATCGACGAGTCGGATGTGCACTGGCACATCAACGCGGGCAACCCTGTTCGGTTCCCCGTCTACAGCGTGCTGATCGAGCATCCCGACGCCCTCATCCTCTACGACACGGGCTTCGACCTCGACCACGTGAACGCGGTGCTGCCCTTCGAGCTGCCCCTGCAGACGCCCGAGCAGACGATCCCGGCCCAGCTCGCCGCGATCGGCTTCAGCCCCGACGACGTCGACATCGTGGTGAACTCGCACTTCCACTTCGACCATGTGGGCGGCAACAAGCACCTCACCAAGGCCACCACCCTCGTGCACAAGGAGGAGCTGCGGCACGCCAAGGTGCCCGAGCCGTTCGAGCGGCTCGGCTACTCCGACCTCTCGTTCGACCACGCCGAAGTCACCTACAAGCCCATCTCGGGCGACTACGAGATCGTTCCGGGCGTCTGGCTGTTCGAGACGCCCGGCCACACCATCGGTCACTACTCGCTGCTGGTCGAGCTGGCGAACGAGAAGAGCATGCTGTTCTGCGGCGACGCCGCCTACACCCGCACGACCCTCGAGAAGGAGTGGATCGCGGGCTTCCACCTCGACCCCACCAAGTCGGTCGAGGCCATCCGCCGACTCAACTACCTGGCCCGCACGCGGAACGCCGACGTCTACCCCTCGCACGAGCTCGAGCCGTATCTCGGCTGGAAGCTCGCGCCCGAGTTCTATGGAGGACACTGAGATGCCCGAGACCGACCAGCGAGTAGCCCTCATCACCGGGGCGGCCCAGGGCATCGGCGCCGCCATCGCCGACGAGCTCGCCGCCGACGGCATGAAGGTCGTCGTGACCGACGTCAACACGGCCGGCGCCGAGGCCGTGGCCGCGCGCAACGGCGGTGTCGCCAAGACCCTCGACGTGAGCGACCCGGAGCGCGTGCAGGAGGTCGTCGATGAGATCGTGGCCGAGTTCGGCCGCATCGACGTGCTCGTGAACAACGCGGCGCTCGTGCCCCTCACACCGTGGGCGGACATCTCGTTCGCCGAGTGGCGCAAGGTCATGTCGGTGAACCTCGACGGCATCTACCTCACCACGCACGCCGTCACGAAGGTGATGGGCGAGGCCGGCTACGGCCGCATCGTCAACATCGCCTCGAACACGTTCGTGGCCGGCACCCCCGACTGCGCCCACTACGTGGCCACCAAGGGCGCCTCGATCGGGCTCGTGCGCGGGCTCGCCGGTGAGCTCGGACCGCTCGGCATCACGATCAACGCTGTCGCGCCCGGCATCATCGCGAGCGAGGGCGTGCTCGCGGGCCCCCACCAGGCGGGGTTCGAGTACGTCGTGCCCATGCAGGCGATCGACCGGCGCGGACTGCCGCAGGACGTCGCGCCGGCCGTGGCGTTCCTGGCCTCGGAGAAGGCGGGCTGGATCACGGGGCAGACCCTCGTGGTCGACGCCGGGCACACCCGCAACTGACGGCGGTGCGCGAGGCATTCCCGACAGAGACGCCGACACAGACACAGACACAGACACAGAGGACATGACATGGGCTCCGACGTCCTGATCATCGGCGCCGGATCGGCGGGCAGCGTCGTCGCGAACCGCCTCAGCGCCGACCCCTCCCGCCGGGTGACCGTGCTCGAGGCCGGCACCCGCGTGACCGACCCCGAGATGCGGCGGCCCGAGCTCTGGCCCTTCATCCACGGCCGCTCCTACGACTGGGCCTATCGCACCACGCCGCAGCCGGGGCTGGGCGGCCGCGCGCTCGAGTGGGCGCGCGGCCGGGGGCCGGGTGGATCGAGCCTCGTGCACGCGATGGCCCACATGCGCGGATGCCGTGCAGATTTCGACCACTGGGTCGAGGCGACGGGCGACCGACGCTGGTCGTGGGAGGCACTTCTTCCCGCCTTCATCCGCTCCGAGAACTTCGAGGGTGGAGCGGGGCCGGTCGATCCGGTGGTCCACGGCACCACCGGCCCCCTGCCGGTGATGCTGCCGGGGCCCGGGCTCTCGAGCCCGCTCGTGCAGGACTACCTCACCGCGTGGGAGGCGCTCGGCGTTCCGCGCATCCCCGACCACAACGGCGGCGAGATGCTCGGGGCCACCCCGAACTCCCTCACCATCCGGAACGGCGAGCGCGTGACCGTCTCCGATGTCTACCTCGACCCCGCCGCCGGCCGGCCGAACCTCTCCGTGCTCACCGGGGTCACCGTGCACCGCCTGGTCATCGAGGGCAGTCGGGTCACAGGCGTCGCCATCACGCGCGAGGGGCGGGACGAGGTGCTGCACGCCGACGAGGTCATCCTCTGCGGCGGGTCGATCGGCGATCCGCTGCTGCTCATGCGATCCGGCATCGGCGATCCCACCGTTCTCGAGGAGGCGGGCGTGCGGCCGCTCCTCGAATCGCGCGGAGTGGGCGCGAACCTGCACGACCATCTGCTCGGCGCCGGCAACCTGTACTCCGCCGCACAGCCCGTGCCGCCCTCCCGGCTGCAGCTGTCCGAGTCGATGACCTACCAGTCGCGACTCGGCCTCGGCGAGACGGCCGGCACCGTCGACATCGTGGTGGGCTGCGTGGTGGGCCCGAGCGCCTCCGAGGCCCTCACCGCCGAGGCCGGTGGGATCGCGCCGGGAGAGGGCTGGACGCTGCTCTTCGGCGTGACCAACCCCACCAGCCGGGGTGCACTGCGCATCTCGGGCCCCGACATCGGCGACGAGCCCGTCATCGATCCGAACTACCTCGACACGGAGCACGACCGTTCGATGTTCCGGCTCGCTCTGGAGCGCGCCCGGCTCGTGGGGGGATCGGCGGGTCTCGACGGCTGGCGCGGGGAAGAGGTGCTGCCGGGCGCCGGTGTCTCGACCGACGCCGAGGCCGATGCCTTCATCGCGAAGGCGGCCATCACCCACCACCACCCCGTCGGGACCCTCAGCATGGGCGCGCACGACGACGCGCCGGTGACACCCGACCTGCGGCTCCGCGGCCTCGACAACGTGCGGGTGGTCGACGCGTCGGTGATCCCCTCGATCACGGCGGGGCCGGTGCACGCCTCGGTCATCGCGATCGCCGAGACCTTCGCCGCCTTCTACGACGACTGACGGCGGGTTCGGGCCGGACGCACAGCGCCCCCTCGTCGACGGGGAGTCGGCGAGGGGGCGAAGCTGTTGCGGGCGGGGTCAGCTGCTGAACGTGCCCGAGAAGCGCGCGGTCTCGATCACCGAGTCGGCGTACTGCGCCAGGAACTCCTCGCGGGAGGGGTCGCCCTCGACGGGCTTGCTCAGGGCGTAGAGGTGGAAGAAGTAGTGGTGCGTTCCGTGCCCGGCCGGCGGCTGGGGGCCGTAGTAGACCGCCGCGCCCGCACCGTTCGGGGCCACGTGCACGCCGGGGGCCGAGAGGTCGAGCGTGGTGGCGTCGGCGGGGATGCCGTAGACGACCCAGTGGGTGAAGCCGTTAGGCAGCGGGGCATCCGGGTCGTTCAGGATGAGGGCCAGCTCGACGGTGCCCTCGGGTGCTCCGGAGAGCTCGATGCGGGGGGTGTCGTTGCCGCCGTCGGCGCTGAAGGAGTCGGGGATGCGCCCGAGATCCGCGATGTCGGGGCTCGAGACGGCGAGCTTGTCGATGAAGAGGGCCATGGTGTTCCTTTCGGTCAGGTGGGGAAGGGAGGGCAGATCAAGGGGTGCTGGATGAGGGACCGGGCAGCAGACGGGCGATCTCGTCGGCCACCAGCTCGGGCCGTTCCTCGGGGATGTAGTGGTCGGCCTCGTCGATGACGACCCAGCGGTCGTCGCCTCGCAGCGCGACCGCGCGATCCCACGCGGCCTCGCTCACAATGGTGCTCCGCTTTCCCCGCAGGTGGGTCATCGGAGTGGCCACCTGCGCGAACTCGTCGGCGTACGGGGTGCGGAAGCCTTCGATCAGCTGCGTCATCGCCTCGGCGGAGGCGAGCGGCTCCCAGCTGCCGTCGCTCTGCCGGTGGTAGCCCCAACGGGCCCGCCGGGAGACGGCGCCGGGCAGGATCAGGCGGTACCGTCCGCGCAGGTAGTGCTCGATCTCGGCCGGGCTGCCGAAGCCGCGGAAGCCGCCGGCCACCCGCACCTCGAGCTCGTCGAGCACGGCGGGCTCGACGAAGGGCGTGTAGTCGACCACCACAGCCCCCGAGACCCGATCCGGATGCCGGGCCGCCGCGAGCCACGCGTTCCGGCCACCCAGCGAATGCCCGGCCACCAGCGCGGTCGGGAGGCCGAGGGCATCGAGCACCGTGATGACGTCCGAGACGAAGTCGTCGCCGGTGTACCCGTGCGCCGGCTTGTCGCTTCGGCCGTGCCCGCGCTGGTCGAGTGCGATCACGGTGGCCCGCCCCCCGAGCGCGTCACCCACGGGCTCCCACACGGCGTGGTTGGCCGAGGTGCCGTGCAGCAGCACGACCGCGGGGCCGCTCCCCCGCATCCGGAACGCCACGTCGACCGCGGCGCCCCGGGTGCGGGAGAGTCCGTCGCCGATCCCGACGACCGAGATGGGGCCGGAGCCGGGACCGGGGCCCGAGCCCATCAGACGCTGGGGATGGTGGAGAGCGTCTTGCGCGCCGCGATCAGGCCCGTGATGATCTCCTTGCGCTTGGCATCCACGTCGCCCTCGCCGTATTCGTACATGCCGCCGTTCGACTTGAAGCCGAGCTGGCCGGCCGCGATCTTGTCCTTGATGAACTGGGGGGTGTCGGTGCTCACGTCGAGATCCTTGTTCAGGTAGCTCGAGACCGCCTGGTAGATGTCGAGGCCCGCCATGTCGAGCAGGCGGGTCGGCCCCACGACCGAGAGCTTGTAGCCGATGCCCCACTTGACGCAGGCATCCAGGCCCTCGGGGGTCACGATGCCCTCCTCGAGCAGCGCCATGCACTCGCGCAGGATGGCGTAGAGCACCCGGTTCTCGACGAAGCCGGGGATCTCCTTCTCGAGCACGGGCACGTAGTTGAAGGCCTTCACGATCTCGGTCAGCTGACCCACGAGCTTCTCGTCGGTGGCCTTGCCCGGGATGATCTCGATCATCGGGATGAGGTGGGGCGGGTTCGACCAGTGCATGCCGATCAGTCGGCCCGGGATCGTCATCGACTCGGCCATCGTGCTGATCGGGATGCCGGAGGTGTTCGTGGCGATGATGACCTCGTCGCCGATGCGCGCCTCGAGATCTGCCAGGACCTTCTGCTTGAGCTCGAGCTTCTCGGGCACGGCCTCGATGATGAGCTCGGTGCCGGCGACGGCCTCGTCGAGGTCGGTGCCGAACGTGACGGATCCCCCCGGCGCCGACGGCGAGCCGACGGCCTCGAGCACGCCCTGCACCACTCCGTAGGCGGCTTCGGCGCGGGCGATCGCGTCTTCGGAGATGTCGTACAGGCGCACGGTGGAGCCGGCGCGGGCCAGGACGGCGGCGATGCCGGGGCCCATGGTTCCGGAGCCGATGACGGTGGCGACGGTGGGGAGACTGCTCATCTTGATGCTCTCTTTCGCGAGGTGGAACGGGTGGGAGTGGTCGTGCGGGGAGGGCCCGCTCGGATGATGGGGCTCAGACGCCGGGCGGCAGCCCGATCGGCGAGATGCCGATGCCGAAGGCGGTCTCGACCCGGTCGAGACGACGGTTGAAGTAGGTCCAGAAGTTGTGCTGGGCCTTGGCCGGATAGATCCGGTCGAACTTCTCCTTGGTCTCCTCGGCGTCGGGCTCGATCGGGGTGAACCCCGACGCCTTGAGGTCGACCTGGAAGCGAGCGGCCTTCTCGAGGAAGATGCCGGTGAGGGTGACCTCGGCCACTGTGCCGCCCACGAACGCCACGCCGTGGTTGGCGAGCAGCAGGGCCTGCGCGTTCCCGAGAGCCGCCGCGGCGGCCACCCCGAGCGGCACCGTCGTGATGATGTGGCTCGTCTCGGCGAAGCGCGGCACGCCCTCGTAGGCGAACCACACGCCGTGGTTGTTGTACGGCTTCAGCTGCTCGTCGGAGGCGCCGAGCACGGTCGAGAAGTGCGCGTGGGAGTGGCCGACGAAGTTCACGTCGGGTCGCGCCTTCATGATCTCGGCGTGCAGGGGCCATTCGAGGTGGCGGAGGCCCGTGCCCTCGAGCACGGCGCCGTCGAAGTCGATCAGGATGAAGTCGTCGCCCTCGACCTCGCTGAGTGCGAGGTTGCCGCGCTTCAGCCACAGGCCGCGGCCGAAGGGATCGCGGAACGAGAGGTGGCCCATCGACATGTCGCCGTGCCCCTCGAGCTCGAGGATGCGATGCGCTCGGGCGACGTCGGCGAGGATGCTCGCGATGGACTGGTCTTCGTAGTACGCGGTGTGCGAATAGGTCACAGCTGCTCCTCTTTATAGGGGGGTGTCACTGCCGGCGCTCAGCCGGCGGCCCGAACGTCGGCGACGGTCATGCCGCCCACACGGGCGTTCACCCGGCCACCTGTCGCCACCGCGGCGATGATGACGATCTCGTCGGGCCGCGGCGCATCCGGCAGGGAGAGGGTGATGGCGTCGTAGTGCGAGCGTACGTAGACCTCGTCCTTGAAGGCGAGCGGGATGTCGATCGCCGTTCCGGTGCCGGCGACCTTCGTCGCCGAGGAGATCCATGCGGTGCCGCCTCCGACGGCGTCGCGCAGGGCGTTGCCGAACACGGTCGTGACGCAGGCCACGATGTGCTCCTGCTCGCCGTTCACACCCACGAGCCCGCCCTTGCCGTAGCTCTCCACGGGGCGTCCGCCCAGCAGGGCGACGGCGCGCTCGCCGAGCTCGGTGCCGAGGCTCGCGCTGGCGTCGGTGAGGGGCGAGAGGTCCTCCACCCACCGGCCCGCGAAGGGGTTCTCGAACACGACGGCAACGGCGGCCTTCATGAGCGGCTGCTCGGGCGCGGGGCCGAGCTCGTGCACGGTCTCCTGCACGAAGGAGTGCCAGGCGCGGACCTTGTAGATGGAATCGATGCTCATGCGTGTACCTCGTGTCGGTGCGGATCGGTCGGGTTGTAGAGGGCGGTCTCGACGCTCTCGCCCACGAACTGGTTGCCCTTGGCCATCTCGCGGGTGTCGGCGTACCACTGGGAGCGGTCCTGGGCGAGGTCGGTGTAGGGGCGCTCGACGCGCTCCCACTCGACGAGGGCCCCGGGCAGATCCGCGTCCGCCTTCACGGCCTCGGTCGCGGCCACCGCCAGCGTCCAGGCGTTCTGCATCGCGGTGCCCGCACCCTGGGCGAGCGCCGGGCACATCGCGTGCGCGGAGTCGCCGATGAGGGCCACGTGACCGTCGGTCCAGCGCTCGAGCCGCGTGGTCTGGTAGCCGTAGTAGCGGCCCTGGATGCCCGCGGCATCCTGCAGCACCGGTGCGAGCTGCGGGAACACCGAGGTCCAGAGCTCGAGGTCGATCGGCACGCGCGATCCGTCGGCGTCGGCCGAGGGCGACATCAGCGCGATGTACAGCTCCTCGTCGTTGGCGGGCGTGTAGAGCACACGCAGCACCCGCGGGTCGAGGTTCCAGAAGTCGATCACGTTGTCCCACTCGGTGTCGGGCTCGAGCGCCTGCAGCTCGGCCTTCCGCCGGGGCACGAGGAAGCGGGTGATGCCGTCTCGCGACCGCTCACGCTTCAGCGGAATGCCGAGGGAGTCGCGCACAGGCGAGCCCACACCGTCGGCGCCCACGACGAGGTCGGCGTCGAGCGTCTCACCGTCGGCCAGCGTGATGGTGCCGTCGGGCGTCGCGCCCACCACCTCGGAGCCCGCCACGATCTCGACGCCCGACTCGCGCGCCGCGGTGAGCAGCGTCTCGTGCAGGTGGGGCCTCGTCATCGTGCGCCAGCGGATGCCCTCGAGGACCTCCTGCGACTGGATCTCGTTGTTCATGCGCGTCTCGTAGGCGGGCGGCGTCATCGAGCGGGACTGGAGGTCGGGCGTCGCGCCGATCCGGTCGAGCACCTGCAGGCTGTTGTTCCACAGCACGATGCCCGCTCCCTCCGCCCGGAGCTCGGGGGCGCGCTCGTGCAGCCGCACGCTCCACCCCATCTGCGCGAGAGCGGCGGCGGTGGTGAGGCCCGCGAAGCCCCCGCCCGAGATCTCGGCGTGGCGTCGGCTGTCGGTCATGTGCTGTTCCTGTCTGTTCTGGTCATGAGGTGCTGGTCGTGGGCCGTGCGCCGCGGGGTGCCCCCGGGCTGCCGGCGGAAGGGTGTCCGGAGCGCCGGGTCAGAGGTCGGCGGCGGCGATCCTGATCACCGAGAGGCCGATGACCTCGGCGGTGGCCACCGCGTTCGCCAGGCCGGCAGGACCCGCGAACTCCTCGGCGCCCCGGCTCGTGTGGTAGCGCCAGCCGTCGGGGCTCCCGACTCCCACGATCGCCGCGCGGGTCACCTGGGTGACGTTGCCGAAGTCGGTGGCGAAGCCGAGGGCCGGCGGATCGGAGACGAAGTCACGCCCCGCGGCGGCGAAGGCGTCGGCGACGAGCGCCGTGACCCCCGCGTCCGGCTTCACATCGGCGATCTCCGCCGTCGTGCTCCAGCTCGCCGGGCCGATCAGCTCGTGCAGCTCGGCGGCCAGGGAGTCGAGTTCGGCCTCGGACCAGGCGAAGACGAGGAAGGCGGCCTCGAAGACCATCCCCGCTGACTCCTCCACGTCGCCGTCGAGAGTGACGCTCTCGATGATGAGGGTGGCCGGGTCGAGGGCGGCGGCGACCTTCGCGACGTTCGCGAGGGCGACCAGAGGTGCCGACTCCACGTCGCGGCGGAGCGTGCGGCGACCGACGACGCGAGCCGTCTCCCGGCGCATCAGCAGCGAGGTCGGCCACACCGTGTCGATGAACTCCGGATGCGGGTAGAGGGCGACGTCGATGTCGTCCCACACTCCGCGGGCGGCGGTGAGGGCCTTACCGCTGCCGAGCTCACGGGTGAGCGGCGAGTGGATCTCGTCAGCCGGGCAGCCCACGATCACCACCGAGCCCGCGAGCTCGTCCTTCACCGCGGCGAGGGCCAGCGCGGCGCCGAGCACCCCGCCGGCCTGGGGGCCGTGGCCGCAGGCGTGGATCGGGTTCACCTGGCCCTCGTCGTCGATCGAGGCGGGCGCGTCGTAGACCGCGATGACCCCGACGGAGTTGCCGGGAGCGCCGAAGCCGAGTTCTGCGCGGAACGCGGTCGGCATGCCGGCGACACCCTCCGTGACCGCGTAGCCCGCGTCACGGAGCGTCTCCACCAGGAAGCGGGAGGTCTCGATCTCGCGGTGGGCGAGCTCCGGATGCTCGTGGACGAAGTCGACGATGCCGCGGATGGTGGTCTCGGCCTCGGCGACGGCCGTCCGGAAGGCCGTGTCGGTCGTCTCGGTCATCTCGGGCTCCTCTCCTCGTGCGGGGGCGTCCCGATCCCAGGACGCGTGATCTGAATTCTTACCATGTAGATCGCAGTGTCAGCATATGACGCAGTG
Source organism: Herbiconiux sp. (assembly GCF_023264895.1). Classification (GTDB taxonomy): domain Bacteria; phylum Actinomycetota; class Actinomycetes; order Actinomycetales; family Microbacteriaceae; genus Herbiconiux. The sequence goes on from NZ_JAHFUY010000017.1 coordinate 50,313, forward strand.
CAGTGAATTATTCAGGAGATCAGGAGATGTAACAAGGCTTTAACACTTCGGGGGCGATGCGCTCGCGAGGCACCCGGTTCCCGCGGCAGGTGTCAAGCCCCCTGCGATGGGGCGGAGGCGGCCGTAGCGTCCTGCACGACGGCGATCGCCGTCATCCGCAGCCGACCGAGAGGACGAACCATGGCAGAGCAGCAGACCCCGCCCGGCACCGAGCAGGAGATGCGCGAGAAGCCCGACCACGGCGAGACGAGCTACGTGGGCTCTGGCCGCCTCGAGGGCAAGGTCGCCGTGATCACCGGCGGCGACAGCGGCATCGGCAAGGCCGTGGCCATCGCCTTCGCGCGGGAGGGCGCCGACGTGGTCATCTCCTACCTCGACGAGCACGAGGATGCGGCCGAGGCCGTCGACCTCGTCGAGCAGGCCGGCCGCAAGGCGCTGTCGATCTCCGGAGACCTGGCCGATCCGGCGCACTGCCGCGACATCATCGCGAGCACCGTGGAGGAGTTCGGGCGGGTCGACGTGCTCGTCAGCAACGCCGCGTTTCAGATGGACCACCCGACGCTCGAGGAGGTGCCGGACGAGGAGTGGGACCGCACCCTCGCCATCAACCTCAGCGCCTACTTCCACCTCGTCAAGGCGGCCGTGCCGCACATGCCCGCCGGCGGGTCGATCATCGGCAGCTCGTCGGTGAACTCCGACATGCCCTCCCCCACCCTCTTCCCCTACGCGGCCACCAAGGCGGCGATCGCGAACATGAGCGCCTCGTTCGCCCAGCTGCTGGCCGAGAAGGGCATCCGCTCCAACAGCGTCGCGCCCGGGCCCGTGTGGACCCCGCTCATCCCGGCCACGATGCCCGAGGAGAAGGTGGAGTCGTTCGGCCAGCAGTCGCCTCTCGGCCGCCCGGCGCAGCCCGCCGAGCTCGCCCCCGTCTACGTGCTGCTCGCCTCCGACGAGGGCAGCTACGTCTCCGGTGCCCGCATCGCCGTGACCGGCGGAACCCCGATCCTGTGAGCTGGGAGCATCCGCGCATGACCGAGCACGCCGACCTGCCCCTGCCCGACTACGACCACGTCACCGTGGGAGCCCTGCCCGCCGCCATCGCGCCGCTCGGGGCCGACGAGGTGCAGCAGCTCCTCGACTACGAGCGCGAGCACGCCCACCGCCTGCCGGTCACGACGGTGCTCGAACGGCGGATCGAGCGGCTGCGATCCGGCGAGGCCGAACCGTCGACGGGAGGCGGTGCGGCCGGCCGCCCCGAGACCAACGCGGCGCCCGGTGGCCAGGGGGTGAGCCCCGCCACCTCGGGGCCGCCGATCAACCCGCCGTCGCACGGCACGCCGACGAACCCGGCGCAGCCCCGATGACCGCACGCCCATGACCGACTCCTCCCCCACCTCGGCGAGCGCAGCCCGGCCCGGCTGGCGCGCCCGTGCCGAGCGCTCGGCCCAGAACGTGTGGTCGGGCGTGCTGTTCGGGGTGGGGCTCGTGGCGTTCGTCGACGAGGCCGTGTTCCACCAGCTCCTGCACTGGCACCACTTCTACGATCTGGGCACGCTCGCGCTCGGGCTGATCTCGGACGGGTTCTTCCACGCGCTGAGCTGGTTCGCCACGATCGCCGGGCTGTTCCTCGTGGCGGATCTCCATCGGCGGGGTGCGCTGCATGGGGCTCGGTGGGCGGGCGGAGTGCTCCTCGGGGCGGGAGCGTTCCAGCTCTACGACGGCACCGTGCAGCACAAGTGGTGGGGCATCCACCAGATCCGGTACGTGGAGGATCTGCTCGCCTACGACCTGGTGTGGAACATCACGGCGGTCGCGATGATCGCGGCGGGCGTCGTGCTGGTGGTGCGCACCAGGAGGGCGAGGACGCTCGCGCGGGACGTGCCGTGAGTTCGTCTGTCGCCGCCGGGCTCCACGTGCACGGTGGCGGGAACGCGCTCGAGATCACCCTCGTGCTCATCGCGGCCCTCACGGTCGTCGTCTACACCGGGGCCGCCGTCGCATCGCGCCGGCGCGGGAGGCCGTGGCCGCTCCACCGCGTCGTGCTCTGGTCATGCGGGGTCGCGCTGGGCACGGCATCCGTGGCGGGGCCGCTCGCCGCGGCGGCGCACGCGAGCTTCGTGGCGCACATGTGGGGGCACCTGCTGGCGGGGATGCTCGCGCCCGTGCTGCTCGTGCTCGCGGCGCCGGTCACCCTCGCGCTCCGCACGCTCGACGTGGTGCCGGCCCGCCGGCTCTCGCGGCTGCTGCGGAGCCGCCCGGCGCGGTTCGTCGCGCATCCGGTCACCGCGGCGGTGCTCTCCGTCGGCGGGCTGTGGGTGCTCTACGCGACCCCTCTCCTCGAGCGGATGCAGGGCGATCCGCTGCTCCACCTCGTCGTGCAGGCCCACGTGCTCGTGGCGGGCTGCCTGTTCACGGCGGCGGTCATCGGCCTCGACCCGCGCCCGCACGCGCCCTCACGGGTGCTGGTGGCGGTCGTGCTCGTGCTGGCGACCGCGGCGCACGGGATCCTCGCGAAGCACCTGTACGCGTCTCCGCCCTCCTCGGTCGCCCTCGCGGATGCGCGGGAGGGCGCCCAGCTCATGTACTACGCCGGCGCGTGGATCGAGGCCGTGGTGATCGTCGTCTTCTGTGCAGAGTGGTACCGCGCGGGCGGTCGCGGTCTCCGCGCATCCGCCCGGACGGCTAGCATTCCAGCATGACGAACCCCGGCCCGATCGACGACGTCTCCATCGGCGGAGAGATGATCCGCCTCGGTCAGTTCGTGAAGTTCGCGGGCCTCTCCGACAGCGGAGGCACCGTGAAGGAGGCCGTCGCCGACGGCGACGTCACGGTGAACGGCGAGGTCGAGTTCCGCCGCGGCCGCCAGCTGCACCCGGGCGACGTCGTGGGATTCGAGGGGCGCCGGGCCCGCGTCTGCCCGTGAGGTCGAGCCCGCGCGATGCCCCACACGTGCTCGGCGCCGCTCACTTGTAGGCGTCGCGCCGGTGCACGATCGTGACGACCTCGATGATGACCTGGGCGTCGAGCACCCGGTACAGCACCCGATACTCTCCACGGCGGGCCGAGTACAACGGGAAGAGCGGCTCGCTCAGCTGCTTGCCGACCCGCTTCGGATTGTCGCGCAATGCGCCCATGATGAACTCGAAGGCCGCCGTGGCCACCTTCTCGGGCAGGTCGTCGGTCAGCGCCCTCTTCGCCGAGCGGGTGAAGCGCACGTCGTAGTCGCGCCTCATCCGGGCAGTCGGCCGGCCTTGACCATGGCCGCGCGCACATCGCCGACGTCCACCAGGTCGCCGGAGCCGATCTCGGCGAGACCGACCCTGATGGCTTCGACCGTGGGCGCGTCGCTCAGGATGTCGATCGTCTCGACCATCGTGTCGTAGTCGTCGGCACTGAGCAGCACGGCCGCACGACTGCCGTTGCGGGTGACTTCGAAGCGCTCGTGCGTGGTCGAGGCCGATTCGACGAGCTTCGAGAAGTTCGCCCGGGCGTCTGCGACGGAGAGAGTGGCCATGTACAGAATTCTAGCGCACTGCCCACCCCAAGCCAAGAGACGGAGCTAATACCGAACGGGCGGATTGTCCTCCGTCCGCGGCCGTTTGTGAATCCCCTCGGGGCATCCGATGGCCGTGCCTAGCCTGACGCCCATCACACCGAGGGCGTCGCTCGGCCGAGTCTCGCCCTCATGGATCGGATGGATCGAAGGAGGAGACATGGGCGTGAAGACAGCGGTCGCCGTCGGGGCGGCCGGAGTGGCCGTGGGACTGGTGGCGAGGACGTTGGTGCGGACACGGGCCGACACCGACGGCGACGGCCGGCATCCGGAGGGCTGGAAGGCGGTGACCGTGCTGGGCGACCCGGCCGACTTCGAACGGGCGGAGGGTGGCTTCCCCGCTCCGCTCGGGCGGCTGGCCGACGTGCTCGAGATCCGGCTGGATCCGGCGCCGGGCGACAAGGGGTTCGAGGTGCATGCGCGGCTCCGCGAGGGAGCCGACGCGAAATCGCTGATCGGTGACGACGACCCCGACAAAGCCATAAGGGTCGCCTTGCGCGACGCGAAGCAGGTGTTCGAGACGGGTGAGGTCCTCCGCGCGATCCCGAGGCCGCACGGCCACCGGCCGTCGACGCCCTTCGGGGCCGCGGTCGACAAGGCGGAGGAAGAAGCGAAAGGCGGAGGTGTGCTGTGAAGGCTCTGTGCTGGACCGGAGTGAACGAGCTCGCGGTCGAAGAGGTCGACGATCCGGAGATCCTCAATACTCAGGACATCATCGTGCGGGTGATCCTCACCACCTCCTGCGGCTCCGACCTGCACCTGCTCGGCGGCTACGTGCCGACCATGCGGGCGGGCGACGTGCTGGGGCACGAGTTCCTCGGGGAGGTGGTAGAGGTCGGGTCCGCCGTGACGAAGCACAAGGTCGGCGACCGGGTGGTCGTGTGCTCGTTCATCAGCTGCGGCCGGTGCTGGTACTGCCGGAACGAGATGTTCTCGCTCTGCGACAACGGCAACCCCAACGCCGGGATCCCCGAGATGCTCTGGGGTCAGGCGCCCGGCGGGTGCTACGGCTACTCCCACGCGCTCGGCGGCTGGGCGGGAAGTCACGCCCAGTACATCCGCGTGCCGTACGCCGACCAGGGCGCCTTCTCCGTTCCGGAGGGGGTCAGCGACGAGCGGGCGCTCTTCGCCTCGGATGCCGCTCCCACCGGCTGGATGGGAGCCGACCTCGGCGGGGTCAAGCCGGGCGACACGGTCGCCGTGTGGGGCGCCGGCGGCGTCGGCCAGATGGCGGCACGCGCATCCCTCCTCCTGGGCGCCGAACGCGTGATCGTCATCGACCGCTTCCAGGAGCGCCTCTCCCAGGTGGAGTCGGTGATCGGCGCGGAGACGATGAACTACGAGACGAGCGAGGTGCTCCCCGAGCTCCGAGAGCTCACGGGCGGCCGGGGCCCCGACGTGTGCATCGAGGCCGTGGGCATGGAGGCGCACAGCGACCGGATCGACTTCGCGTTCGACCAGGTCAAGCAGCAGCTGCGCCTGCAGACCGACCGACCCACGGCCGTCCGCGAGGCCATCTTCGCCGCGCGGAAGGGCGGCAGCGTCTTCGTGCTGGGCGTCTTCGGCGGTGTCGTCGACAAGTTCCCGCTGGGGCCGCTCATGAACAAGGGCCTCATCCTCCGCTCGGCGCAGCAGCACGGGCACCGCTACATCCCGATGCTCCTGGAGCGGATGGCCCGCGACGAGCTCGTCACCGAGCACCTCGCGACCCACGTGATGCCGCTCGAGGAGGGGCCGCAGGGCTACGCGATGTTCAAGGACAAGACCGACGGCTGCGTGCGCGCGGTCTTCCAGCCCTGACACCACTCACCGAGAACCATCCAGAAAGGCGAAGGACATGAAAGCAGTCGTCTACGACGGCCCGCGCACGGTCAGTGTGCGCGATGTGCCGGATGCCCGCATCGAGAGTCCGACGGACGTGCTCGTGCGCATCACGACAACGAACATCTGCGGTTCCGACCTCCACATGTACGAGGGCAGGACCGACTTCGAGACCGGGCGCTGGTTCGGTCACGAGAACCTGGGCGAGGTCATCGAGGTCGGCGCCGGCGTCGACAAGGTGAAGGTCGGCGACTACGTCGTGCTGCCCTTCAACGTCGCCTGCGGCCACTGCAAGAACTGCGAGCGCGGGTACACGAACTACTGCCTGACGGCACAGCCGAGACCCGAGTGGGCGGGAGCGGCCTACGGCTTCGCCGACATGGGCCCCTGGGCCGGCGGCCAGGCCGAGCTGCTGCGGGTGCCGTGGGGTGACTTCAACTGTCTGCGGCTCGGCGAGGATGCCGCGGGGAAGCAGGCGGACTACGTGATGCTCGCCGACATCTTCCCCACCGGATACCACGCCACCGAACTCGCCCATGTGCAGCCGGGCGACCAGACCGTCATCTACGGCGCAGGGCCCGTGGGCTGCATGGCCGCCTACTCGGCCATCCTCAAGGGTGCGAGCAAGGTGATGGTCGTTGACAGGCACCCCGACCGGCTGCGTCTGGTCGAGGAGATCGGAGCGATCCCCATCGACGACTCCGCGGTCGATCCGGTCGAAGCGGTCACCGAGCTGACGATGGGTCTGGGAGCGGACAACGGCTGCGAGTGCGTCGGCTACCAGGCGCACGATCCGCAGGGGAACGAGGACCCCGACCTCACGCTCAACCGATTGGTGAAGTCGGTGCGCTTCACCGGCGGCATCGGTGTGGTGGGCGTGTTCGTGCCGCAGGATCCGGGAGGCCCGGACGATCTGGCCCAGCAGGGGAAGGTCGCCTTCGACTTCGGGGAGTTCTGGTTCCGCGGGCAGACGCTCGGCAGCGGCCAGTGCCCGGTGAAGCGCTACAACCGGAGGCTCCGCGACCTCATCGCGGCGGAGAAGGCGACACCGTCGTGGATCGTCAGCCACGAGCTGTCGCTCGACGACGCGCCGGATGCCTACGAGCACTTCGACAAGCGGGAGGACGGGTGGACGAAAGTCGTGCTGCATCCCGATCTCGCGGCGGCGGGGGTGTGACATGGCCGAGGAACTGACAGGAGTGCGGGTCGCGATCCTGGCCGCCGACGGTGTCGAGCGGGTGGAGCTCGAGCAGCCGCGGCAGGCTCTGGACGACGCCGGGGCGTTCACCGCACTCGTCTCGATCGCGACCGGATCCATCGCCGCGCGCGACCACGACCTGGAGGACGCCGGGAGCTTCACCGTCGACCGGGACGTCTACGACGTGACGCCGGACGAGTTCGATGCCCTCCTCCTGCCGGGAGGGACGGTGAATCCGGACAAGCTCCGCATGGACGCCACGGCCGTCGCCTTCGTGCGCGACTTCGTCGATTCGGGGAAGCCCGTGGCCGCCATCTGCCACGGACCCTGGACGCTGGCGGAGGCCGACCGGGTGCGGGGGCGACGGCTCACGTCGTGGCCGAGCGTGCGCACCGACCTGCGGAACGCCGGTGCCGAGGTGGTCGACGAGGTCGTCGTGACCGACGGCAGCCTCACGACGAGCAGGTCACCCGACGACCTCCCCGGGTTCTGCGAGCGCATCGTGCAGGAGTTCGCGAAGGGGCCGCGGTCGAGCTGAGCGAGACCGCACTCGTCGGGGGGCCTTCGGTCTGCCGGTCGAATCGGGTGAAGACGATGACACAGGACGACGAAGGCCTCCCCCACGAGCGCGCGAGCGAGGCCACCCGCGCCGACCCCTGGCGCGCGGTGGCCTTCAGCGATGCCGTCATGGCGATCGTGATCACGTTCCTCGCGCTCGAGCTGAGACCGCCACCGCCGGAGCCGGGTGATCTGCTGTCAGGCCTCCTCGGCGAGTGGCCGACCTACCTGGCATACGCGGCATCGTTCACCTACCTGGCCGTGATCTGGATGAATCACAAGGCGGCGTTCTCCCGCATCCGCGAGATGGACGTCGGCCTGCAGTGGGTGAACCTCGGGATCCTCGGCACCGTCGCGCTGATCCCCTGGCCGACCGCGGTGATCGCCGAGACCGCGAGAACGGCGGATGCGGCCGACCAGAGGGTGGCGGCGGCGCTCTACGCGCTGGTGGGCGCCCTGCTCTGGCTGTCCTGGCTCGTGTTCTTCATCTACCTGGCCCGGCATCCCGACCTCACGAAGGAGGACGTCGACGACGCGTACTTCGCCCGGGAACGCCCGAGGGCCCTCGTCGGTCTCCTGGTCTACCTGGCGGCCGGTGCTGCGGGGGTGCTCATCCATCCGCTCGTCGCGTCGGTCGTCTTCCTCGTCCTGCCGGCGTTCTACGCCCTCACGAGTCACGGGCACGACCACGGGCCCGCCTTCTTCCGCCGCCGCGACGGGTGGTAGAAGAGGGCGTGTGCCCGGCCCGCGGGCCCAGGTCAGAAGCGGAGGAGAATCTTGCCTGCGCGGCCCGGGGCGGCGCTGGCGGCCGCGGCCTCGCGGGCCTGGTCGAACGGGAAGACCGCCTCGACCGGCAGCTCGACCTCGCCGGAGCCGACGCGCTCGAAGAGCTCGCCGAACAGCGCCGAGCGCTTGGCGGCATCCATGTCGCGGCTCACGCGGCTGCCCCAGAAGCCCTTCACCGTCACGTCCTTGAAGATGAGCGCCCCCGAGGAGATCTGCAGGTCGCCCGACCCCATGGCGCCGAACGACACGAGGGTGCCGCCCTCCCCCAGCAGCCCGAGCAGGTCGGCCGACGAGCTGCCGCCCACCGAGTCGACCGCGGCCTTCGGGCTCCCGCCGTCGAGCACCGCCGCCGCGGTCTCCTCCCAGCCGTCCTTCTCGGTCGAGACCACGTCGTGGATGCCGATGGCCGCGAGCTCGTCGACACCGGCGTCGCGCCGCACCAGCCCGAGCACGCGCACACCGCGGAGCGCACC
>NZ_JAHFUY010000017.1:58711-101319 GCF_023264895.1 Herbiconiux sp.
CTGCACGATCCAGTCCCCCGGCGAAGCGGAGAGGTAGTCGAGCAGGCTGAGGGCGCTGAACGGCATCGAGATGAGCTGCGCCGCGGTCTCGTCGGCGATGCCGTCGGGCACGGGGATGAGCCCGGCGGCCTTCGCCACGAAGTACTCGGCCCACACGCCGAAGGTGCCGCCGGTGACGACGCGCTGGCCGACCTGGAGCGCCGTCACACCCTCGCCGAGCGCGTCCACCACGCCGACGGCCTCGGTTCCGGATGCCGCGGGCAGCGACGGCTTGAAGCCGTAGGTCCCGCGGATGGTCCACAGGTCGTGGTTGTGGATGGGCGACAGCACGGTGCGGACGCGCACCTCCCCCTCACCGGGCTCGGGCAGGGGGCGGTCGGTGACCTCGAGGACGTCGGTGGCTTCGCCGAAGGAGGCGTGAGTGAGAGCGCGCATGCCGCCACGCTACTGCGCCGCCCTGGGACGGCCCCGAGCACGGCGTGCCTTCGACCTCGTCGCCGTCCTCCGTCCGACCGGAATGCGACGGGAAGAGGATGCGGGCTGTCGGGAGCCGGGCGTACGCTTCGAGCGACGGCATCGAGCCGCCCTGTGAGAGGAGATCAGATGGCAATCGACGACGACGACATCACGACCGACACCGCCGCGGGCGGCGAGGGAACCGCCGACGGCGGAGCGAACCCGGGCGGCCACGACGGCGGGGCCGACGGCTCGGCTGCCGGCGGCGAGGGTCCGGCCGACGGCGGAGCCAACCCCGACGGCCACGACGGCGGAGCCGACGGCTCGGCCGACGAGGGAGAGGGCCCGGCCGACGGCGGAGCCAACCCCGGTGGCCACGACGGCGGGGCCGACGGCTCGGCGTGACACACGATTCCGTGCGCGGAACGACGGACGGGCCGGGATCGGGTGACACCGAGGCCCGGCCCGCGCTGTCGCGCTGCATAGACGTCTCCCCCGACACCTTCGCCGCGGAGTACTGGGGGCGCCAGGCGCTGCTGTCGCCCGCCTCCGGACTGCACGCGGACTTCTCCGACCTGTTCAGCGCGTCGGCGGTCGACGAGCTCGTGCGGGAGCGCGGTCTCCGCACCCCCTTCATCCGCATGGCGCACGAGGGATCCGTCCTGCCGCCCGCCTCGTTCACCGCCTCCGGAGGCTTCGGCGCCGAAATCGGCGACCAGGTGAGCTCCGAGAAGGTGCTCGCCGAGTTCGCGGCCGGCGCCACCATCGTGCTGCAGGGGCTGCACCGTGTGTGGCCGCCGCTGATCGACTTCACGAGGCGACTGGTCGACGACATCGGGCACCCGGCACAGGTGAACGCCTATGTGACACCGGCGTCGTCCCGCGGGTTCGACCCGCACTACGACGTGCACGACGTGTTCGTGCTGCAGATCGCCGGGGAGAAGCACTGGCGCATCCACGCTCCCGTGCACCCGGATCCGCTCCGCGACCAGCCGTGGACCGACCACAAGGCCGCCGTCGCCGAGGCGGCGCTCGGCGAGCCCGTGATCGACGCCGTGCTGCGGCCGGGCGACGCACTGTACCTGCCGCGCGGCTGGATCCACTCCGCCACCGCGCTCGGCGGCACCTCGGTGCACCTCACGGTGGGCATGTCGGCCTACACGCGGGCGGATGTGGTGCGTGCGCTGGTCTCGACGCTCGGCGCGCACGAGTCGCTCCGGGGGTCGCTGCCGCTCGGGCTGGACTGGGCCGACGCGGAGGCCGTGCGGCCGGTCGTCGAGGAGGTCGTCGCCGAGATGGTGACGGCGCTCACCGGTGGCGGCGCGGGCGCTCGTGACGGCGCTGACGCGAGCGCTGGCGCTGGCGCTCAGGGCGCGCTCGTCTCCCGCACGCTCGCCCGCCGGTTCGCCGAGGCGACCCGCCCCGAGCCCGTCGCCCCGCTCGCGACGATCGACGCCATCGCGGCACTCGGACCGGCCTCGGTGGTGCGCTGGCGGGGATCGCTCGCCGCTCGGGTCGAGTCGCTGCCCGGCGACGGCGGCGCATCCGGGACGGTGCGGATCGTCACGCCCTCGAAGTCGCTCACGCTCCCCGAAGAGGCCGAGGCGGCCGTGCGCCGGCTGCACGAGGGCGGCGCCGTGCCGCTCGAGGAGCTGCCGGGGCTCGACGACGCCGACGCGATCGTGGTGGTGCGTCGCCTGCTGCGCGAAGGCATCCTGGTGCCGGCGTGAGAGCGGCGGCGTGACCGTCGAGTGGCGGCCGTGCAGCGATCGCGCTCGCGAGCGCGACGATCCGCTCGTGGCCACCGGGTCTCGGGGGTTGCAGTGGTTCCTGGTCGAGATCTCGGGTGCCTGGGGCACGCGGGCGTTCCTCGACCCGCCGTTCGACACCGAGCTGGGGCGCGCGCTCGTGACCCGCATCGAGGCGGCCGGGATGCGCCCGCTCGCCATCCGGCGCACCGGTCGCCGCGAGGCGCAGACCTCGTGGCGCTGGGCGTTCGTCGACTCCCGTCCAGGCCACGAGGTGGTGCGCTGGGGCGAGGTCGGCTCCCCCGCCGATCTGCTCGAAGTTCCTCTCGACGGCTCCACGGGCACGGTGTCGGAGCGGCCGCTGTTCGCCGTCTGCGCCCACGCGCGGCACGATCAGTGCTGTGCCGTGCGCGGCCGACAGGTCGTCACGCGCCTCGCCGAGGCCTACCCCGACGAGACCTGGGAGTGCTCCCACCTCGGTGGTGACCGCTTCGCCGGGACGATGGTGCTCTTCCCGCACGGCCTCTACTACGGCAAGGTCGACGACGCGGATGCCGCGCACGTGGCCGAGGCGTATCTCGACAGGCGCGTGGTCGACGAGTTCTACCGCGGCCGCAGCTCGCTCACCCACCCCGTGCAGGCCGCCCAGCACTTCGCGCGCGAGGAGTTCGGCGACGACGGGCTCGACGCCTACCCCCCGCTCGACGAGCGCTGGCACGGCGACGGCGATCGCGTGCTCGGCGCGGCGCACTGGACCGTGCGGCTGGGTGACGCGGCGGGCGTCATCACCGTGGAGCTCGCCGAGCACCTGTCGGAGCCCCTCCTCAGCACCTGCGCCGCCACCCGCTCGGGGCGCGTGCGGCAGTGGGAGCTGCGCGGGATCGTCCGCGACTGACGGCGTGCCGGCTCACGAGACGATCGGCCTCGCCGCCAGCCGGTCGAGGTAGTGCTGGTTGAACATGATCCCGAGCACGTTGCCGAACGGGTCGACCACCGAGGCCGTGACGAACCCGGGGCCGCGCTCGATCGGCTTCTCGTGCGGGGTGGCGCCGAGCGCGAGCAGGCGTGCGAGCGATCCCTCCACGTCGTCGACGTGCCAGTAGACGATCTCGCCGCCGAGGCCCGCGCCGCGACCGTCGGTGCGGCCGGCTGGCGCGTAGCGGGCGTCGATGATGCCGAGCTCGTGCTCGTGGTCGCCGATCCGGAACTCGGTGTAGCCGGGCACGTGGTAGTAGGCGTCGATGCCGAGCAGCTCGGCGTACCAGGCCTCGGCGGCGTCGAGGTCGGTGGCGTAGAAGCTGACGGTGGTGAGTCCACGCAGCATGGTGCTCTCCTTCGTGTCGGGCCGATCCGTCGTGCTCGACCGGCGATGTGATCTCAGTCTGCGAGTCATAAGTGCTCACCTTATGACTACTTTCATGCGCACAATGGAGACATGCGTGCCGACCGTCTCGTGGCCGCCGTGCTCCTCCTCCAGGCGCGGGGGCGCGTGACCGCGCGCGAGCTCGCCGACGAGCTCGAGACGTCGGTGGCGACGGCCCGGCGTGACCTCGAAGCCCTGTCGAGCGCGGGCATCCCCGTGTATCCGCAGTCGGGCCGAGGTGGCGGCTGGTCGCTGCTCGGTGGCGCGCGCACCGACCTCAGCGGGCTCACCGCTCCCGAGGCGCAGGCGCTCTTCCTGCTGCTCGGGCCTGCGGCCGCGATCGATCCGGATGCGCGCACGGCGCTGCGAAAGCTCGTGCGGGCGCTGCCGAGCACCTTCCGGGCCGATGCGGAGGCCGCGGCCGCGGCGGTGGTCGTCGACCGGTCGGCCTGGGGCGCCTCGACCGTCGGCCACGAGGGTGGCCGGGGCGACCGCCGGGCGATGGATCCGGTGCACCTCGCCGTGCTGCAGGATGCGATCGTGCGACGCCGGGCGGTGCGGCTGCGCTACGCCGGGTGGGACTCGCCCGAGGCCGACCTGCTCGTCGAGCCGTGGGGTCTCGTGCAGAAGAACGACGTCTGGTACCTGCTCGCGCCGGTCGCGGCGGAGCCTCCCGGTGGCCCGACCCCCGTCACCGGGGTCTCCGCTCCCCCGCGCTCGTTCCGGGTCGAGCGGATGCGCCGGGTCGAGCACGTGGACCGCCTCGTCGAGCGGCCGGCCGGCCTCGACCTCAGCGCCGAGTGGGAGCGGGTGGTGGCCGAGGTGGAGCACGAGCGGGCTGCGGTGTCGGCCGTGCTGCTCGTGGAGTCGGCGCTGGTGGGCTATCTGCGCTCCCGCTTCGGCCGGCACTGCGAGGTGCTCGACGAGGAGGACGGGCGCGATGACGGGCGCAGCCGAGTGCGGGTGGCGGCCGCGACCGGCACGATGATCGCGCGGGAGCTCGCCGGCTGGGGCGGCTTCGCCGAGGTGCTCGAGCCGCGATCCGTGCGCGACGAGCTCGCGGCCATCGGCGCACAGCTCGCCGCGCTCTACGGGCAGGTGCCCTCGGGGTAGCGCCAACCGCGCCAAAGCCACCGGTATCGCGCAGTTGGCGCTACCCGGGCGGCCCGGAGATACCCGAGGACCGGGCGGACGGATCCGAATGGTTGTACCGACAAGGGATCTAGACTCGGAGGATGGACGGGGCGCGGTGGTTGACGGCTGAACAGCTGCGGGCGTGGATCCGCCTCGAGGCCGTCGTGGAGCTCATGCCCGCCGTCCTCGACTCGCAGCTCCAGCGCGATGCCCAGCTCACGCACTTCGAGTACATCGTGCTCGCGAAGCTCTCCGAGACCGACGGGCGGGTGCTGCGGATGACGGCCCTCGCCGCCACCACGAACTCCACGCTCCCCCGCCTCTCCCACGTCGTGAGCCGCCTCGAAGCACGCGGCTTCGTGGAGCGCCTGCCCTGCCCCGGCGACCGGCGCGCCACGAACGCCCACCTCACCGACGCCGGCTTCGAGAAGGTCGTCGCCACGGCCCCCGGCCACGTGGAGAACGTGCGCGAGCACGTGATCGACGCGCTCACCCCCGAGCAGGTCGCCCAGCTCGACACCATCATGGAGGCCCTCCTCCAGCGCATCGACCCCGAGAACACCCTCCGCAGCCTGCCCTGAGCCCCGGATTCAGACCGTCACACGCCGGAAACACCACCGGCACGCCCGCTCCCTAGATTGAGCGAGCGGCCCCCGCCGAGGGGCGGACCCGAGAGGCCGCGTCGAGGGGGAAGCACATGAGTGGGAACACCGTCCGCAGGCAGGCCATCCGCGATGTGGAGGCGTACACGCCTCCCGCCGTCAGCTTCGCCGGCACCGAGGCACCCGGGGAGATCTTCGGGGAGAACGTCTTCAGCCGCATCGTCATGCAGAAGCGCCTCCCGAAGTCGGTCTACAAGTCGGTCATCTCGACGATCGAGCACGGCGCCGCGCTCGATCCGCTCGTCGCCGACGCCGTCGCCTCGGCCATGAAGGACTGGGCGCTCGAGAAGGGTGCCACCCACTACGCGCACGTCTTCTACCCGCTCACCGGCCTCACCGCCGAGAAGCACGACAGCTTCTTCGAACCGGTCGGCGACGGAACGGCCCTCGCCGAATTCGCGGGCAAGACCCTCGTTCAGGGCGAGCCCGACGCCTCGAGCTTCCCCAACGGCGGGCTGCGCAACACCTTCGAGGCCCGCGGCTACACGGGCTGGGATGTCACGAGCCCCGCCTACGTGCTCGAGAACCCCAACGGCAACACGCTCTGCATCCCCACCGTCTTCGTGTCCATGACGGGCGAGGCGCTCGACCACAAGACCCCGCTGCTGCGCTCGCAGCAGGCCATGGGCGCGCACGCCGAGCGCATCCTGAAGCTGTTCGGGCACACGAATCCGGGAAACATCGTGTCGTTCTGCGGGCCCGAGCAGGAGTACTTCCTCGTCGACCGCCACTTCTTCCTGGCCCGTCCCGACCTCATGAACTCCGGCCGCACCCTCTTCGGTTCGAAGCCGCCCAAGGGCCAGGAGTTCGACGACCACTACTTCGGCGCCATCCCCGAACGCGTGCTCGGCTTCATGATGGACACGGAGCGGGAGCTCTTCAAGCTCGGCATCCCCGCGAAGACCCGGCACAACGAGGTGGCGCCGGGCCAGTTCGAGATCGCGCCGATGTTCGAGCGCGGCAACATCGCAGCCGACCACCAGCAGCTGCTCATGACCACGTTCAAGACCATCGCCAAGAAGCACGGCATGGAGTGCCTGTTCCACGAGAAGCCGTTCCAGGGCGTGAACGGATCGGGCAAGCACGTCAACTTCTCGCTCGGCAACTCGGCCCTCGGCTCCCTGCTCGTGCCCGGCGACAACCCGCATGACAACGCCCAGTTCCTGGTGTTCTGCGCCGCCGTCATCCGTGCCGTGCACAGGTACGCCGGCCTCCTGCGCGCCTCGGTCGCCTCCGCCACCAACGACCACAGACTCGGTGCGAACGAGGCGCCGCCCGCCATCATCTCGATCTTCCTCGGCGACCAGCTCGCCGACGTGTTCGAGCAGATCGCCTCGGGCCCCGCCACCTCCTCGAAGGGCAAGGGGCACATGACCATCGGGGTCGACACCCTGCCGGTGCTGCCGACCGACCCCGGGGACCGCAACCGCACGAGCCCGTTCGCCTTCACCGGCAACCGCTTCGAGTTCCGCGCGCCCGGATCGATGCAGACGGTCTCCGGCCCGATGGTCACGATCAACACGATCCTGGCGGAGTCGCTCGACCACATCGCCACCGAGCTCGAGAACGCGGTCGCCTCGGGCACCGACTTCGACGAGGCCGTGCAGACCCTCCTCACCGAGATCATCACCCAGCACGGCGCCATCGTCTTCAACGGCGACGGCTACGCGGATGCCTGGCCCATCGAGGCGGAGAAGCGCGGTCTCGCGAACCTCAAGACCACGCTCGACGCCCTCCCGGAGCTGATCACTCCCGAAGCTCTGGCGCTGTTCGAGAAGTACCGGGTATTCAACCACCGGGAGATGCACTCGCGCTACGAGATCGGATTGGAGCAGTACGCCCTCACGATCGGCGTCGAGGCGCGCCTGACTCTCGAGATGGGCACGACCGTGGTGCTGCCGGCCGCGGTGCGGCACCAGACCGAGATCGCCCAGAACGTCGCCGCGCTGAAGGCCGCGGGCCTCGAGCCCGACCTCGGCCCGCTCGAGGAGGCGTCGGCGCCCCTCGCCGCACTGCGCTCGGCGCTGGCCGGTCTGCGTTCGGCGCTGGCGGCCGACACCGGCCACTCGGCTCTCGGCGAGGCGCAGCACGCCGCCGCCGCTCTGCTGCCCGCGATGTCGGCCGTCCGAAGCGCCGCCGACGCGCTCGAGGAGCTCGTGGCGGACGACCTGTGGCCCCTGCCCACCTACCAGGAGATGCTCTTCGTCCTCTGACGACGCCGGCCGGCCGACTCCCCCGCGATGAGCGGTGGAGTCGACCGGCGGTGGAGTCGACCGGCGGTGGAGTCGACCGGCGGCGCAGGTCAGACCGTTCGCCGGCGGCGGATCGCGAGACCGGCGAGGAGCAGCGCAGCCGCGAGGCCTGCCGGCACGAAGGGATCGGCACCGGTGGAGGCGAGCGTTCCGGTCGGTGCGCTCGACGCCGCGGTGATCCTGATGTCCGCCCAGCCGATGAGCGTTCCGTCGAGCGCGACGACCGCGAGGCGGTGAGCGCCGAGGGGTGCGGTGGCCGGGATCGTCACCGAGACCGTGCCCGCGGCGGAGACCGTGTGGCGGCCGAGGCTGAGGGGCGTGGAGTGCAGCCACACGTCGACCTGCTCACCCGCGTGCGCCGCTCCCACGGTGACCACCACCGTCTGACCCTGCTGCGCGGTGGCCGCGACGGCCACCGATCCGCGCGAGCCCTCGGTGAGGGCGCTGCCGTCGACCGGCTGCGGCCCGGTCACCACGGGGGCGCCCGGCCCAGTGGGCGCCGGATCGGTCGGCGTGGTCGGGACGGTGGGATCGGTCGGGACCGTGGGATCGGTGGGATCGGTCGGGTCGGTGGGATCGGTCGGATCCGTCGGGTCGGTCGGGTCGGTCGGATCCACCGGCGCCTCCGCACACTCCACCGTGCCGGTGCGCAGGGAGTGCCCGTCGGTGCCGTTGTCGTCCGACCAGTACGCGGTCTTCGATCCGCCGACGCACTGCGACTGCGGCGCGAGCGCGAACCCCTCGTTGTTGAGGTTCGGCATGCCCGTGGGCCGCTCGAGCACCTCGGTCACCACGAAGCGGCCGGCGGCAGCACCGGCAGCGCCACCGCCAGGGGTCCCAGCAGAAGCACCGGCCACGTCGAGCAGCGCGCTCCGCCCGTCGCAGGTGTCGTCGCAGACCGCCCAGAGCACCGAGCGCTCGGCATCCCACTCGAGCTCCATCACGCCCGTGAACCCGCTCGCGATGGTGGCCACGCGGTCGTAGCCGCCGCTCACCTGGTCGAGCGCGTAGGCGTAGACCGTCCCGTTCGCCTCGAGCCCCACGAAGAACAGGCCGTCGCCGTGGCCGGCGTACAGCGTCGGGTCGTAGAGCGCGTTCGTGCGCTCGTCGACGAAGCCCTTGGCCACGAGCGCGGCATCCGGGACCCAGGCGATGCCCTCGAGCCCCGCGTTCGCTCCCACGGCCGGCAGATCGGCGGCGAGGTTCCACTCCATCGAGGCGGAGAGGCCCGCACCCGCACCCGAGTCGGCGCCCGTCACGTCGTAGCGCAGCACCGCGGGCCGGCTCGTGCCCGACACCGAGTTGTCGCGCTCGCTCGAGACGAAGACGCCACCCGCGGGCCCGGCCGCGGTGAACGCGACGCCCTCGGCGTCGACGTCGCCCGTGCCGTCGGCGTAGTGCAGCGGCGTTCCGGCCGCCCCGCCGGCCCCGGCGTCGGCCGAAGGTGCCCAGGCCGAGCCGGTCCAGTCGAGGCGGTAGAGCGTGCCCGGCCCGTTCTTCACGGCCCAGAGCGTGCCCTCGTCGAGAGCGGACGGGGCCGTGACGGAGGTCTCGTAGGCGAGCCCGCTCATGTTGGTGCCGAAGAAGCCCGCCTCGTCGGCGGTCTCGACGTCGGAGCCACCCGGCCACGGCATCGTCTCGAGGTCTCCGGCGCAGGCGTTCACGGCGCCCTTGGTCGGCGCGGTCGTCTCGGCGAACGGCCCGGTGCCGTCGGGGCAGCGGCCGTAGGTCGTGGCCGCGTGGCCCGCCCAGGTGTGCGAGTCGACGAGCGTGGTGCCGTCAGCGGCGAACAGCCGCACCGAGTCGTTGGCGCCGAGGCCGTAGCCGGTGGCGCCGGCCTCGACATCGACCGCGAGGTAGCCGCCCGCCGCGATGCTCGTGCCGACGGGGAGCGCGACGGCGTGGGAGTCGTCGCTGTCCTTCAGCACGAAGCCCGAGACGTCGACGGTGTCGGCACCGTTGTTCTTCAGCTCCACCCAGTCGCCGGGCGTGCCGCCGGAGGACTCGATCTCGTTGATGCGCACGGGCGCGCTGCAGTCGTTCGGTGCGCCCTTCGTGGGCGAGGTCGTGGTGGTGAACTCGCCCGTGGCATCCGGGCAGCGGCCGTAAGTCGTGGCGGCGTGGCCGTTCCAGGTGTGGGAGTCGATGAGGGTCACGCCATCGGGGGCGTAGAGGCGCGCCGAGTCGGCCGATCCGAGGCCGTACCCCAGGGTGCTGTCATCGACGGCGAGGAAGGCGCCGGCGGCGATCGTGGTGCCGGCGGGGAGGGTGGCGGTGTGGCTGTCGTCGTTGTCCTTGACGATCCAGCCGCTCAGGTCGACCGTGTCGGCCGTCGGGTTCACGAGCTCGATCCAGTCGCCCGGTGTGCCGCCGTTGGACTCGATCTCGTTGATGCGCACGGCGTCTCCGGGCACCACCACGGGGGCGCAGTCGTTGGCGGCGGCCTTCGTGGCGCTCTGGGTGAGCACGAACTCGCCCGAACCGTCGGGGCAGCGGCCGTAGGTGGTCGCGGCGTGGGAGGTCCAGCTGTAGGAGTCGATGAGGGTCGCGCCGTCGGCACTGAAGATGCGCGCGGTGTCGGCGCCGCCGAGCCCGAAGCCGACCTCGACGTCGACGTCGACATCCACAGCGGCGAAGCCACCCGCCGGGATGACGGTGCCCGCGGGCACCTGCAGGGTGCGGGAATCGTTGTCGTCCTTCACCACGAGACCCGAGGCGTCGACCGGCACCGAACCGGTGTTCACGAGCTCGATCCAGTCGCCGGGCGTGCCGCCGGAGGACTCGACCTCGTTGATGCGCACGACGGTGGCCGGGTCGAGCGTGCAGTCGTTCGCGGCGCCGCGGGTGGGCGAGACGGTGGCGATGAACTCGCCCGTGCCGTCGGGGCAGCGGCCGTAGCTCGTGGGGGCATGCTGGGTCCAGGCCCAGGAGTCGACGAGGGTCGAGCCGTCGGCCAGGTAGAGCCGCACGGTGTCGGCGCGTCCGAGGCCGAACGACATCTCGGGGTCGCCGAACGACAGGAACCCACCCGGCTGGATGACGGAGCCCGCGGGCAGCGCGTCGGTGCGCCCGTCGTTGTCGTCGCGCACGATCCAGCCCGAGACGTCGATGGCGGCCGATCCGGTGTTCGTGAACTCCACCCAGTCGCCCACGGCGTCGCCGTCGGACTCGATCTCGTTGATGCGGATGTCGGCAGCCGCCGAGTCAGCAGCAGGGCCCGTCACGGGCGCGCCTGCAGCAGAGGCCGACGAGACGCCCAGCGGCGACAGCGCCGCGAGGAGCGGGACCGCGAGAGCGGTCGAGACGAGGAGCGCGGCGTTCTTCCGCCAGTGGTTTCGCATGAGGGCCCTTTCGCACGCCGAGAGGCGTCGACCGCAGTGTGGCGACCCGCGTCGAACACCAGGTGAACGCCAGCCAACGCGAGCGGATGTCGGCGGCCGGGCGCAGACTGGACGCGTGCCCGAACTGCCGGAAGTCGAAGCCCTGGTCACCGACCTCGGCGCTCGCCTGCGCGGGCAGGTGGTCGAACGGTTCCAGGCGGTCTCGTTCGCGGCCGTCAAGACGTTCGATCCGCCGCTGTCGGCTCTGAGCGGCGAGACGGTCGAGGGGGTGCGCCGGCACGGCAAGTTCCTCGACCTCGAGATCGGGGGTCTCCACCTCGTCATCCACCTCGCGCGGGCCGGCTGGATCCGCTGGCGCGACGGCCCGCCGCCACCGCCCACGGGCAAGCCCTCGCGCGGTCCCCTCGCGGCCCACCTCATCCTCGAGGGCGGCAACGGGCTCGCGGCAGGATCGGGCCTCGACATCACCGAGGCGGGCACCAAGAAGAGCCTCGCGATCTCGCTCGTGCGCGATCCGGCCGACGTCCCTGGCATCGCCCGGCTGGGTCCCGATCCGCTCGACCCGGCCTTCACCGAGGAGGCCTTCGCCGGCATCCTCGCCGCGGCCGGTCGCGCTCAGATCAAGGGAGTGCTGCGCAACCAGTCCCTCATCGCGGGCATCGGCAACGCCTACTCCGACGAGATCCTGCACGCCGCCCGCATGTCGCCCTTCAAGCCCGCCGCCATGACCGCGCCCGAGATCGCCGCTCTCTACGCCTCGCTGCAGTCCACCCTGCGCGATGCGGTCGCTCGCTCCGACGGCCTCGCCGCGAGCGAGCTCAAGCGCGAGAAGAAGTCGAACCTCCAGGTGCACGGCCGCACGGGCGAGCCCTGCCCCGTCTGCGGCGACACGGTGCGCCAGGTCACCTACGCCGACTCCTCCCTGCAGTACTGCCCCACCTGCCAGACCGGCGGCAAGCCCCTCGCCGACCGCGTCCTCTCCCGCCTCCTCAAGTAGGCCGCGCGCACCCCTCAGTCCTCGAGGAGCGCCTCGGCGATCGCGGGGAACTGCACGGCGACCGCCTGCCAGAGGATCTCCTCGTCGGTGCCGTCGTAGTCGTGGGCGATGAAGCTGCGCACGGCACGGATCCCGCGCCAGTCGATCTGCGGATGCGACGCTCGGAACGACTCGGGGGGAGCCGGTCGGCCGCGGCAGACAGATCCACCATGAGCGACCGCGCGATGCGGCGCTGATCGTCGTCCTCCGGATCGACGAAGCGGTCGTGGCCACGTTCGGCCACTCGACGAGCTGATGCCGCGAACCGTGCGATGTCGGCGAGGAGGGCCGGCACCCTGTCCACCTCGCCGTCGGTCACAGAGGAACGGCCTCGGCGCGGATGCGTGCCAGCGTGGGCCCGGTCCCTCGGTCCGAGACGACGTCGACGCTGACTCGCACGAGCTCCTCGACATCGGCCATGAATCCGGCGAGATCGAAGATGGAGGCATCGGGTTCCGGGTGCACGAGGAGGTCGAGGTCGGAACCCGCACGGGTCCGGCCACGCGCCACCGAGCCGAAGACTCGGACGTCGTGGAGACGGCGACGTGCAGCTGCGGTCTCTATCGGCTCCCGAAGAGCGCGCACTCGGTCGAGGCTCGGCGCTCGGAGCGCTGCATCGATCGGGACCGTCACCATGCGACCGATTATAGTGCGCGACGATCGGGCGGCCTCCGGCTGTAAGGCGGCGGATCCGGGGTAGTTCCCCGCAACTGTGTCGTTGACGGGCGCTGCGGGTGGTTCATACGGTGGGCGCGACAAGGGGGCATCGGCGCCCCTGCGATCGGGGGTACGCGATGGCACGCATCCGCGGCACGCACCGGATGCGACGGGCACGCATCCGCAGCACGCACCGGATGGCGGGGGCCGCCGCATGACGCGGATCGAGGGCGCCGTCGCGGTGGTGACGGGCGGCGCATCCGGAATCGGGCGCGGCATCGCCGAGCAGCTGATCTCCGAGGGTGCGGAGGTGGTGATCGCCGACGTGCAGCGGGACGTCTGCGAGGCCACCGCGGCCGAGATCGGTGCGGTCGGGATGCACGTCGACGTCACGAGCGCCGAGAGCGTCGACTCGCTCGCCACGGCGACGCTCGATCGGTTCGGCCGCGTCGACATCGTGGTGAACAACGCCGGCATCGGCCCGCTCGCCCGCGTCGCCGACCTCACGCTCGCCGACTGGCGGTGGATGATCGACGTCAACCTCTGGGGCGTCGTGCACGGCGTCACGACCTTCCTCCCCCTGCTCCGCGCGAACGAGCGCGGCGGCCACATCGTCAACACCGCCTCCAACGCGATGTTCTCGATCAACCCGGGGCTCGGCGCCTACTCGGCCACCAAGTTCGCCGTCGCGGCCCTCACCGAGACGATGGCCGTGGAGCTCGCCGAGGAGGGCTCCGACGTGCACGTCACGATCCTCACCCCCGGGCCCGTGCGCACGAACATCAAGGCGAGCTCCCGCAACCGCCCCGCCGGCCTCGAGGGCGGACTCACCGACGTCGACATCTCGCACGACCCCGCCTACAGCGGCCTGCGCTGGATCGACCCGATCGACGCGGGCCGCATCACCACCCGCGCCATCCGCGGCGACGAGCTCTACGCCATCACCCACCCCGAGCTGTGGGAGGCGGTCGGCGCCCGCCACGACGCCATCCGCGCCGCCTTCGACCGCCACCCCGCCCCGACGACGAAGGAGTCGCCATGACCATCACCACCCCCGGGTTCACCCTCACCGCCGAGACCGTCCGCCGCCTCGTGGCGGTCGTCGGCGACGACGCCGTGCACCTCGAGGACGCCGACCGCGACCAGTACCGCGACCCCTACTGGTACCAGGGCGACCGCACCTACGACTCCTCCGCCGTGGTCTACCCCACGAGCACCGAGCAGGTGCAGCAGATCGTGCGCATCGCGAGCGACGCGGGCGTGCCGATCTGGACGAGCTCGCAGGGCCGCAACAACGGCTACGGCGGCCCGTCGCCCCGGGTGAAGGGCTCGATCCTGCTGAGCTTCCGGCGCATGGACAAGGTGCTCGAGATCAACCGGGAGCTCGCCTACGCGGTGGTCGAGCCGGGCGTCCGCTGGTTCGACCTCGTCGACGCGCTCGAGGCCTCGGGCAACGAGGACCTCATCGTGAGCATCCCCGACATCGGCTGGGGCTCCGTGGTGGGGAACACGCTCGACTCGGGCGGCACGTACCTCCCCTACGGCATGGACTTCCAGGCCGCCACGGGCATGGAGGTCGTGCTCGCGAACGGCGAGCTGCTCCGCACCGGCATGGGCGGCGTGCCCGGCAACAAGTCGTGGCACCTCTACAAGCGCGGTCTCGGCCCCGTGCTCGATCCGCTCTTCGTGCAGTCGAACTACGGCATCGTCACCCGGATGGGCTACTGGCTCATGCGCCGCCCCGAGGCCTACGCCCCGCTCTATCTCACCATCCCGCGGGGCGACCAGCTCGAGCAGGCGGTCGACATCATCCGGGAGCTCCGCCTCAGTGGCGTGCTCCGCGGCGTGCCGTGCTTCTACAACATCGTCTCGCTGGCGTGGCAGTTCCCCGAGCTCGGCGAGTATCTCGGCGGCAAGGGCGCCCTCAGCGAGGAGCAGCTGCAGGAGCTCGCTGACAGCTCGGGCC
Source organism: Herbiconiux sp. (assembly GCF_023264895.1). Taxonomy (GTDB): domain Bacteria; phylum Actinomycetota; class Actinomycetes; order Actinomycetales; family Microbacteriaceae; genus Herbiconiux. Next base: position 73,327 of record NZ_JAHFUY010000017.1, read on the forward strand.
TCGGTCGTTGGGGGTTCCGCGCCGCGCTCTGGGGAGACGGACCCGTGGTGGAGCATCAGCTCGCGAAGATCACGGAGGCCTGGAGCGCCCTCGAGGGCTCCCGGATCGTGCACGACCGCACCTTCACGAAAGACGAGTGGGGGCCGTTCGAGAGCTTCACCGAGAAGGTGCACGCGGGAGTCCCGACCATGGACATGATGAACGCGGTGCCCGACGGCATCGGCCACCTCGCGTTCTCACCCGTCATCCCGCTCGTGGGCAAGGAGGTCGCGGAGTTCGAGCGGCTCGCGAGCGAGTTCATCCGCGAGAACCTCGACGAGAACCTCTCGGCCGGCGTGATCGTCACGAACGAGCGCTCGCTCATCTTCATCTGCAACCTGAGCCTCGTGCTCGACGACGAGGCCCAGGTGCGGCGGGCTCGCGACACCCTCAAGAAGATGGTCGAGCACTTCGGCACGCTCGGCTACGGCGAGTACCGGGCGCACATCGACATCATGGATCTCGCCTCCGACCAGTTCTCGTTCGGCGACCACTCCTACCGGCGCTTCTGCGAAGCTATCAAGGACGCCGTCGACCCGAAGGGCATCCTCTCCCCCGGGCGCCACGGCATCTGGCCCGCCGCCTACCGCGAGTGAGCGACGGAGGCGACGGGCGCTACGGCGTCGCGTAGCCCGCGATCCGCAGGTCCGCCATCCACTGGGTGTCCTCGGCGCGTGCCGCCTGGTCGACGAACTCGCCGTCGGTGATGAGGAGGTACGCCGACGGGTCGGATCCGTCGTTCCAGGTGGGGTCGACCGCCAGCCACTGCCCGTCGATCTGCACCTTGTTCCAGGCGTGCCCACCGCCGTCGAAGACGTCGCCGGTCACGACCACGCTCTCGACGCCCGCCTCGTCGAGCAGCGCCTTGTAGGCCGCCGCGTAGCTCGCGCAGACCCCGACGTTGCCGTTCTCGGAGAGCAGCACGCCGCTCGGGTCCCAGGCGTGCTCGAAGCCGTCGGGGTAGCTCAAGAAGGAGGCCTCGAAGGCCGGGGTGTCGTACTCCGCCGTGTCGACGAGCCAGCTGTTGAGGGCCGTCGCCTTCTCGGCGTCGCTCATCCCGTCGGTCACGACGGACTGCACGGCGGCCGCCGTCGCCTTCTCGACCTCGGCCTGCAGGCGCGTGGTCTCGTCGGGGTCGTTGGCGTAGGTGACGTAGACGACCGCGTCGCGGACGGAGTAGCCGCGGTAGCCGAGCACGTAGGGGTTCTGGTAGACCGCCTCGCCCATCGCGTCGTCGAGCTCCGGCATGCCAGGCGCGTCCTGGAACTCCGAGATGTCGATGGCGTCCTCGCGGGCGACGAGGTTGGCTGCGAGGTACTCGGTGAAGTCGTTGCTGCCGTAGACGGGGTAGTCGACCTCGGGCGCGACCGTCGAGGGCGTGTACTGGTCGAAGTCCGCGTCGACCGCTTCGGCCACGAGGGTGATCTCCGGCATCCCGGTCGTCGGCGCCTCGGCGGCGACGCGCGCGTTGTAGGCGGCGATCTGCGCATCGACGCTCGCCCGATCGGGCGCGTTCAGCCGCACCGGCCAGCTCAGCGCCGTGCCTTTCCCGATCAGGGCGAGGCGCCAGGAGGTCTCGTCGCCCGGCGTGACCATCTCGGGGTCGATGTAGCCGGCGGTCTGCCTCGTCGCGCCGTCGAGCGACGTGAAGAGGAACCGGGTGGGGATCTGGTCGAGCGAGTCGACCCACTGACCGTTCGGGAACTGCTGCTCCTTCGCGTCGAGCGGGATCTCCTTCGGCAGCGACGCGGCGACCGCCTCGGCGTCGGTCGAGTTGGTCGAGGAGAACTGGGAGCCGTCGGTCGCGACCACGGCGTACTCGTACTCGCTCGTGTCGTTGTCGAGCGGGTTGACCGTGCCGCTGGATCCGGCGTCGGCGAGCTGTGCGGCGCTCCAGAGCGCGTAGGTCTCGAGACCCTCGTTCTGGGCGAGCTCGACCTCGACCTCCTCCCCCGAGAACGGGTCGAGGAGCGGAGGAGACCATGTCGTCTCGGTCGTGGTGCCCACGATGTCGACGCTCCGGCGATCCCCGTCCCACGACGAGACGGTCACGAGGTACTCGGTCGCACCGTCGACGGGATCCCAGCTCACCTGCAGCGTGCCGTTCTCGTCGGCCGTGTAGACCGCTTCGGGCGCCTCGAGGGGGCGCTCGATGGTGAACGGGTGCACGATGGGCTTCTCGAGCGGCTCGCCCGAACGGTCGAGCTTCTGCACGAGGAAGTACTCCTCGTTGAGGCCCCAGAAGAATCCGCCGTCCGGGTTGAACTCGAACTCGCGCTCGAGGCTCTCGTCGTAGCCGAGGCCGGTGCCGGTGTAGAAGCGCCCGGTCGACAGCGCGTCGGGCGAGACGTCGATCTCGCCCTTCCACTGGAAGGCGGAGAGGTCGGCGTGCTTCGTCAGCGCCGCGTCGGTGAACACCTCGAAGGCGAAGCTGTTGTCGTACTCGTCGCCGTTCTCGCGCGCCATCGCCTCGAGGTCGTAGTCGGCGGGGAAGGTGAAGGTGTGGTCGGGCTCGACGTCTTCGAGCAGGGGCGCGTAGGCGTAGGCCCAGCCCTCCTCGGTCACGAGCTTCGGGCCGGTCAGCGCCGGGATGCCCCACACGAAGAGCGCGGTCACGCCCACGGCGAGCGCCGCGCCACCGGCGACCAGGCCGATGACGAGGCCCCGACGCTTCTTCTCGGGGCGCTGCGGGCCGCCCGACCCACCACCCGTCGCGGCGTTCACCTGCGGCGCCGCCGCGGGGGCGAGCGGATGCACGTGCTCGGTCCAGCGCTCACCGTCCCAGTAGCGCTGCTGGTTCGCCACGGCCGGATCCGGGTACCAGCCTGCAGGGGTCGTGGGGGCGGCGTCCGTCATCGTCGTCCTGTTTTCTCGCGGGACCGCGGCCATCGGCGCGGTGAACTGACACGTGTCGATCAACGATATCCCGCTTCGCGAGCGCCGCAGCACCCACGGCTCGCCCGCGGGTTCGCCCCCTCGGTCAGCCCGCCGGGCGCTGCGCGGATTCGGACGGCTCCGCGACGAGCACGAGCTCGCCGCGGTCGGCCGATTCCGAGAGCATCGAGAGCCACGCGCGGTTGAGGCCGGGCGGGCGGCCGCCGTAGAAGTCGAACTCCAGGGGGATGTGCGGCGAGAGCCAGATCGTGCTCCGCCCGCTCCCCTGCTGCTTGTCCTTCTCCCAGGAGAGCCCGAAGGTCTCTCCGCGCCGGAGCTTCGTGATGACCACCACCTTCAGGTGGGCCAGGGTGCGGTCGTCGATCTCGAGCTCGCGCTGGTGCGTTCCGTAGAGCAGTTTTCCCATCGGTGGTGTCTTTCGGGTCGGGTGCGTCTCGCTGCCCTCGGGCATCCTCAGCATTCGAAGCGCCCGCGGTCTCCGGATTGCCCGGCCCGCGCCGACCCGGGAGCGCGACTACGCGCGGTCGTGCAGGGTGATGCGGTAGCCGTCGGGGTCGGCGAAGGTGAACGTGCGGCCGAAGGGGCCGTCGATCGGAGCGGCGACGATGGTGTGGCCGTCCGCCGCCAGCGTGTCGTGGATCTCCTGCACGTCGGTGGCGTGCAGCCAGATCGCCGCGCCGATGCCGGGCTGCCCGGCGGCGTCGAGGTCGGTGCCGGGAACGAGGTCGCGGAGGGCGAAGGCGATCGGCGCAGTCTCGAACACGACGGCGTGGGGCGGGCCCGCCTTCGAGCGGACGAGGCCGAGGTAGTGCTCGTAGAAGGCCTGGGAGGCGTCGAGGTCGCGGGTCTGCAGGGAGATGAAGTCGGGGCCGGTGACGGGCACGGTGTTCCTTTCGGTCGGTGTGTCAGTTAGCTGACACGGATCAACCTATGTCAGAATACTGACATGAGTCAAGACGACGCCGGAATCGACCTCGACACCTCGCTCGGCTACCTCCTCAAGGAGGCCTCGAGCGCTCTCCGCGCCGCCATGGAGGGCGTGCTCCGCCCCCTGGGCATGACCATCACGCACTACTCCTGCCTCGAACTGCTCTCCCAGCGCCCCGGCCTGTCCAACTCCGAGCTGGCGCGCGGCACCTTCGTCACCCGACAGTCGATGAACGTCCTGCTGCAGGCTCTGGAACGGGACGGGCAGGTCACCCGCCCCGCCGAGGCCCCCGCCGGGAAGGTGCTCCCCACCCGCCTGACCGCCAAGGGCCGCCGCAGCCTGCAGTCCGCCACCGCGGCGGTGCGCTCGGTGGAGGTGCGCATGCTCCAGGGCCTGACTCACGCCGAGCAGGCCGCGGCCCGCACGGCACTCCGCAGCATGGTCGCGTCGCTCAGGGCCGACTAGCCGAGCGGATCGGCCGAGCTCCGGTCAGCTCGATCCGCGCCGCACGAGCTCGATCGGGACCGGCGTCATCGCCTCGACGTGCTCTCCCCGGATGAGCCGCTCGAGCGTGGCCACCATCGTGGCCCCCTTGCCCGCGGTGTGCAGGTCGTGGGGCCGCCACACCCTCCCGCACAGTCACTCCTGGTAGCGCCACCTGCGCCAAGACCGCGGTTTTCGCGCGGAACGCGCTACCCGGATTCCGCGACGACGGCGGTGACGCGAAGAACCCCCGGGATCGCATCGATCCCGGGGGTTCCGTGGTGGTGGAGCTAAGGGGATTCGAACCCCTGACCTTCTCATTGCGAACGAGACGCGCTACCAACTGCGCCATAGCCCCGCCGCCGCATCGCTGCGACAACTCAGACAGTTTACGACGAAACCGCCGACGAACGCGAACCGGCCGGAGCGCCCCGCCCCGATCCGCTCTTCCACCTGCCGAGCAGCAGGATCGACACCCCCAGCAGGATGCTGCCGCCCACCGCGATCGGCAGGTCCATGAAGTACTCCATCACCGCGAACGGCGGCAGGAACGCGAGCACCGTGGCGATCGCCACCACCGCGGGCGGCGGCGTCGGCTCCACCTCGCGCGGCGCCTCCCAGCGCCCCACGAGGAACGACAGCCCGAACACCCCGGCCATCACGAGGAGGAACATGACCGGCCGGGTCCACCACCACGCGAGGCTCGCCGGCTCCGGGCTCGCGTAGGGCACGAGCAGCGCGATGCCCGAGAGGATGAGGATGACGGGCAGGTGCCACAGGTAGATGGTCATCAGCCGCGTGCCCACGAGGAACACGACGGCCCGGGCGGCGTGCGTGTTCATGAGCCGCGCGAGCGCCGGCCGCAGCAGGCGCAGGATGCACGCCTGCGCCACCGCGAGCGCGATCAGCGGCACGGTGGGCGGGTTGAGGTTCGTGAGCATGTCGTCGGAGTACGGGCCCCACACCGTCAGCGGCACGAGCGACGCGTAGGCGACGATCGGGATCGCCACGAGCACGTACCAGCGCCGCGCGTCGAACCAGCCGTCGGCGTAGAAGAAGCCGATCTGCTGCACGAGCAGCCAGACGAAGAAGAGGTTGGCCAGCCCGATCATCTCGATGCCGGTCGAGTAGCGCAGCGCATCGACCGCCACCGCCCCCGCGAACAGCACCGCGAGCGTCGCCTTCGGCGCCCTCGCGTGCCACGACACCATGAGGGGCACGAGCGCCTGGCACAGCGTGTAGGCCGCGAGGAACCACAGCGGCGACGCCGCACCCTCCACCGCGAGGTCGACGAGCTGCGGCTCGATCCCCAGCAGGCGCGCCCCACCGATCACGACCACGTAGAAGACGAACAGCGGCAGCGCCGGCTGCGCGAGTCGCAGCACGCGGTTGCGCACGTAGTCCGAGGCGGTACCGCCCCGCCGGGTGAGACTCCGCCACGCCGTGATCGACGCGAATCCGCCCACCACGAAGAACAGCGGCATGATCTGCCCCGCCCAGGTCACGGGGGCGAACCACCACTGGCTCTCGAGCGGCCTCGACACCTCGACCTGCCCGTCGGCGCCGAAGCCGACACCCACCATCAGCAAATGGATGACCACCACGAGCAGCACGCAGAACACGCGCGCGAGGTCGAGCGTGAGGTCGCGCTTGGAGATGTCGATGGCCGAGGCTCCGCGCGCACCGCCCGGGCCCGGTCGCCCGGCCTTGGGCCGAGCGGCAGGCGCGGCAGCGGGGGCGCGTGGGGTGACTCCGGCGTCGCTCATGCAGTCATCCTAGGTCGGCGACCCATCGCCGCCGGGGCATGGACACGCGAGCAGGCGCCGACGTGCACACCACCGGCCCCACCGCACCCCTAAGAGTCGCGCAGTGCCGAGACCAGCTCCGACTTCTTCTTCTTCGAGTAGCCCGTGAGCCCGATCTCCTTGGCCCGCTTCTTCAGCTCGGGCACGGTCCAGTCGTCGTACGAGCCCGACTCCCCGCCCTTCTTCCCCACGTTCCCGCGGCCCCTGGCAGCGGCGGCGTTCGAGATGCGGGCGGCCTTCTGCTTGGAGTCGCCCTCGTCGCGGAGCTCCTCGTAGAGCTCGGGATCCTTCAGCTGCGGCGGCGTCTTCTTGCCTGGCATGATGCGCTCCTTTCACGGATGCGCATGACCGTACGCCGAAATCAGCCGGCCCGCCTCCGGGCGAGCACCGAGTCGAGGTCGAGGTGCGGCTCGGTGTCGGCGTCGACGATGCCCATGCGCGCGAAGCGCGACGGAGCAGGAGCGGGCGCGGGCGCCTGGGCGGCCGGCGCCACCGGGAGCTCGGCCACGGTGGCACGCTCGGCGTCGAGCCGGGCTCGGAGCGCCGCCTCGTCGGCCGCTGCCGCAGCACGCAGCACCTCCGCCTCGTCGGGACCGTCCTCGAGCCCGAGCGGCGCGGAGGCCGTGCGCGACATGTACAGCGGGCGCGGGATGGCGACGGGAGTCCAGCCGTCCGTCGCCTGCTCATCCTCGACCTCGGGCTCCTCGGCCTCGACCGGTTCGGAGACGCCCTGCACGGGACGGTCCTCCCCCACATCGTGGATCACGAACACCTGCGCCGTGGGCGCCTCGGGCCGCGGCAGTCTCAGCCGGCGCCCCGCCTTCGAGAGCTTCACCAGCACGGCCACGCTCACACCCGACGCGATCACCCCGCCGATCAGGATGATCCAGGCCCCGGTGTAGACGGCCTGCATCCCGCCGAGCACGGCGACGGCCACCGACAGCAGCAGCACCACGGAGGTCCCGGCACGAGACCTCCTGAGCCGATCGGCCGTGCGCACGGCGGCGGGCACCACCGAGAGCTCGCGCTCGACGGCCCGGTGCTTCAGGATGCGCTCCTGCTCGGCGATGGCGCGGGCGTTGGCCTCCACGCGCACCTCCTGCGGCAGCTCTGCCGTCTCGGCGAGGATGCGGAGGGTCTGCTGCAGCCGCACCGCGTTGCGCTCGGTCGCGAGGTACTGACGGCTGCGGAACCACGACGGCAGCAGGTACGCGAGCCACAGGACCGCGGCGAGCGCGATGATGAAGCCACCGCTCAGCCAGTCCGTCGTCATGGCTCTACGGTAGGGGCGAGCGGGCACGCCGCCCCCGCATGAGGGGCGCGTGTCGGATGCTTCGCCGGGAAGCGCTCAGCGGATGCTCAGCGGGGCTGCACGGGGAGCTGCCGGGTGGCCGCGATCCGGTCGCTCTCGGGCACGGTGCCGTCGCCGATCGGCACCTGCCCCTCCTGCCACCGCCGCAGCACGCCCACGGGCAGCTCCTCGCGCACGAGCGCGAAGCAGAAGTGGTCGCGCCAGTCGCCGTTGATGTGGATGTAGCGGCGCCGGAGCCCCTCGTAGCGGTAGCCGAGCTTCTCGACCACGCGCAGGCTCGGCCCGTTCTCGGGGCGGATGCAGATCTCGATCCGGTGCAGCCCCACCGAGTAGAAGCAGTAGTCGGTCGCGAGCGCCACACCGATGGGCGTGATGTTCTTGCCCGCGAACCGCTCCGACACCCAGTAGCCGATCGACGCGGAGCCCACCGAGCCGTAGCTGATCGACGACACGTTCAGCTGCCCCGCCAGCTCCCCGTCGTACTCGAGCACGAAGGGCAGGCCGAGGCCGGCGCGCGCGTTCGCCTGCAACGAGCGGATGCTCGCGCGGGTGTCGAACGACATCGGCCCCTGCGGGTTCGTGGCCTCCCATTTGCGGAGCCACGTGCGGTTCTCGATCAGCTCCCGCTCGAGGGGCTTGGCGTCGCGCACCCGGATGGGTCTGGCCGTCACCGGCCCCTCGACGAGCGTGGGAACGAACATGGTGCGGAGACCCCTACAGGCCCTTGACGAACTCCTGCAGCCACGGGCGGAGGTCGGGCCCGAGGTCCTGACGGTCGCTCGCCAGCTGCACGATGGCCTTGATGTAGTCGAGCTTGTCGCCGGTGTCGTAGCGGCGGCCGCCGAAGACGACGCCGTAGACGCCGCCCGCGATCTCGTCGTCGCCCGCGAGGGTGAGCAGCGCATCCGTCAGCTGGATCTCGTTGCCCTTGCCGGGAGGCGTGTTCTCGAGGATGTCGAACACCTCGGGCATGAGCACGTAGCGGCCGATGACGGCGAGGTTGGAGGGAGCGGTGCCCTTGTCGGGCTTCTCGATGAGGCCCGTGACCTTCACGACGTCGTCTTCGTCGGTCTGCTCGACCGAGGCCACACCGTAGAGGTGGGTCATGGAGGGGTCGACCTCCATGAGGGCGATCACCGTGGCGGTGCGCGACTGCTGCACCTCGAGCATGCGCTTCAGCAGCGGGTCGCGGGCGTCGATGATGTCGTCGCCGAGCAGCACGGCGAAGGGCTCGTGGCCGACGTGCATGCGGGAGCGGAGCACGGCGTGGCCGAGGCCGAGCGGATCGCCCTGGCGCACGTAGTGCATCTCGGCGAGGGCGGTCGACTCGTTGACGACGCGGAGCATGTCGCCCTTGCCCTTCTGCTGAAGGGTCGACTCGAGCTCGTACACCCGGTCGAAGTGGTTCTCGATGGCCGCCTTGTTGCGGCCGGTCACGACGAGCACGTCGTTGAGCCCCGCGTCGACGGCCTCCTCCACCACGTACTGGATGGCCGGCTTGTCGACGACCGGGAGCATCTCCTTCGGCATCGCCTTCGTCGCGGGCAGGAAGCGTGTGCCGAGTCCGGCGGCCGGAATTACGGCTTTCGTTAATTGTGTCCCCATGATGCTCCCAGCGTATCCTGCTGGCATGCCTACGGATGAGTCCAACGACAAGCGGGCTCTCCGCGCCGAGCTCCGCGAGCGCCGCCGCACGAGGCCGGCCCACGTGGTCGACGCGGCCAACGCGGGATTCACCGCGAACCTCATCGCTCTCGCCTCCGAGACCAGGGCGCGCACCATCTCGGCGTACCTCTCCACCTCCTTCGAGCCGGACACCAGGCAGTTCCTGAACTGGGCCCTCGCCGACGGGCGGCGGGTGCTGCTCCCGATCGCCAGGCAGGACGGCCTGCTCGACTGGGCCGAGGGCGACGGCGAGACCGAGACCGAGGGCCTCTACGGCCTGCCGGAGCCCGTGGGCGGCATCCTGGGGCCCATCGCCATCAACGACGCCGACCTCATCCTCATCCCCGCCTCGGCGGTCGACACCCAGGGCACCCGCATGGGCTGGGGCCGTGGCTACTTCGACCGCACGCTCGGCTCCATGGAGAACCGCCCGCCCGTGTTCGCGGTGGTCTTCGATGATGAGATCCTTGACCAGGTGCCGCGTGAGCTCCACGACGCCCCCGTCGACGGGGTCGTCACCCCCACGAGGATCATCCGCTTCTCGTGACCCGCGACCCGCACCGCCCCTAGTCCCCCGGAGAACCCGTGCCCACCTACTCCTACCGCTGCACCGAGTGCGACAACGCCTTCGACATCCAGCAGGCCTTCACCGACGACACCCTCACCGAGTGCCCCGTCTGCGGCGGCAAGCTGCGCAAGGTCTTCAGCCCCGTGGGCGTGACCTTCAACGGATCGGGCTTCTACCGCACCGACTCGCGCGCCAAGACGCCGTCCGGCTCGTCGGGCTCGTCCGGTTCATCCAGCTCGTCGGGCGACGGATCGGGTTCGTCGTCGTCCTCCAGCTCCTCCAGCTCCTCCTCGAGCGCCCCGTCGTCGAGCCCCGCCCCCAGCGCGCCGTCCTCCTCCCCCGCGAAGAGCACCCCGTAGGCTTGTCGGCATGATCAAGGGATTCAAGGAGTTCATCCTCCGCGGCAATGTCATCGACCTGGCCGTGGCGGTCGTCATCGGAGCGGCCTTCACCGGTGTGGTGAACGCCGTCGTGAACAACATCTTCAACCCCCTGATCGCGGCTATCTTCAAGGCCAGCGACCTCGACAACGTGGCGGTCTGGACCCTCAACGGCTCCGACATCCGCTTCGGCGCGGTGCTCGGTGCCCTGATCCAGTTCCTGCTCGTGGCCGTGGTCGTGTACTTCGTCTTCGTGCTGCCGATCAACCACCTCAAGAAGGCCGCCTTCGCCCTCAAGAAGACTCCCGCGGAGTCGCTCGAGGAGAAGAACGAGGAGCTGCCCCCCACCGAGACCGAGCTGCTCATCCAGATCCGCGACCTGCTCGCGAACGAGCGCGCCGCCGCGGCGGGTGAACCGCCGGCGAGCGGTCACGCCCCCAAGCACTAGTCACCAGTGGGGCGGCACGTCCCGCTTCAGCCGGTCGTCGTTGGGCCCCGCCGTCGCCGAGGGCGGTCGGTCGCCCCACGACTCGTCGGTGTCCTCCGCCGCGCGCACGGGTGCGCCCTCCGGGGCCGCCTGCGGCCTGGGATCGCTGCCGGGCACGGGGTCGGTGGAGACCCGGCGCCGGCCGGTCTTGCGCACGCTCATGCGAAGGATCCTAAGACGAGACGGCCCTAGAACGAGATCGGCTGGGTCTCGACGAGCGCCAGCTCCCGCACACCGAGCACGTTCGCGATCCTCGCGGCCACGGCCTCGGGGTTCGTGAAGAGCTCGAACGAGTGCACGCGGAGGTAGTGCCAGCCGAGCCTGCGCAGCATGTCGGGCCGGAGCCGGAGCGACTCGCGGAGCGACGTGGAGTGCACCACCGCATCCGTCTCGATCGCGATCGCGCGGCCGTCGTGCGAGGCCACGAGCGTGAGCTTGCCGCGGTGCTCGAAGGCCACGTCGAGGCCGCGGGCGCCGAGGCGGCGGGCGAGGTCGATCAGCAGGGCGTCTCCGGGCGAGGAGAACGTGTCGGGGGTGGGGCCCGACTCGGCCTCCTGCAGGATCTGGCGGAGCGCGACGACGCCGAAGTTCATCCGGTCCTCGTCGATGTCGGCCGGCGTGAAGCAGCTGACGATGTCCATGGATCGGCGGGCCCTCGTCATCCCGACCGCGAGCAGCCGCTCGCCTCCGGGGCGGGCGAGCCCGCCGAAGTTCGTGAGCACGCGGCCGTGGGCCGTCTTGCCGTAGCCGACCGAGAAGATCACCCGGTCGCGACTCTGCGCCACCGACTGCTCGAGCGTGGCCACCATGAACGGCTCGGCGCGCTCCTTGAGCACGAAGTCCGCGAGGTCGCTGCGCTTGGCGAAGGCCGCGAGCACCGCCTGCTGCACGCGCACGGCGTGCTTGGGCGACGCGGTGATGACCATGAGCGATTCGCGCGGGTAGTTGATGGCGTGGTCGAGCACGAGCGAGACGACCTCGTCGACCTCGGCGTCGACGGATTCGACGGCTCCGGTCTCGGAGTCGGGCATGCCACCGCGGCCCTCGACGTAGTGCAGGGCGAGGCTGCCGTGGCCGAGGAAGGTGCCGGCCCACGGGAGCGAGTCGATCTTGCCGCCGTAGAAGCGGTGGTTGACGAGCTCGGCGAGGTCCTCGCCGCCCGCGCGGTAGCTGCGGGTGAGCGAGAGGGTCGGCACGAGGTCGGCGAGGCGCGCGAGCGCGGAGTCTGAGTGCAGCTCGTCGACGAGGGAGGCGTCGTCGCGCGATCGGGTGCGCTGGTCGTCGACCGGGCGGATGGCGACCTCGAAGTGCGAGGGCGTCTGCGTCACCGGGTCGCCGAACGCGACGACCTGGCGGGCGCGGCGGATGGCGCCGACGTTCTCGGCGAGGGTCGTGGCGCCGGCGTCGACGAGCACGACCGTGTCGAAGGTGATGGCATCCGTGATCTGCGAGACCTCGTAGGGCGAGGCGAGCCAGACCGGTGCGAGCACCTTGCCGAGGTGCGGTGCCGCCTCGTGCAGTGAGAACGACGACACCCCGTCGCCGCGCAGCAGCTGCTTGAGGGCCGTGGCCTCCATCGGGTGGTCGAGGATGCCGACGCTCCACGTCTCGGCGAGCTGCCACGCGAGCAGCTGGCCGTTCATCGAGGCGTGCGCCTCGTCGACGAGCCGGAAGTCGCCCTCGAGCCGGTCGAGCACGCCCGTGTTGGCGCCGAGGAGGGCGCGGTCGTTCGCGAGCATGAGCTCGAGCACCGACTGCCACCAGGCGAGCTCGAGCTCGTCGGGCACGGCGTGCTCGGGCACGTGACGGTTCGAGAGATCGACGAGCAGCGGATCGAGCGAGTGCTCGCGCAGCGAGTCGAGCAGCTCGGTGCGCTCCTGCAGGTTGGCGAGCACCTCGGACTCGGCGGCGAGACCCTCGATCATGCCGATGAGCTGGTCGATCGGCAGCGAGCCGAGCTGCTTCGAGGTGCCGACGGTGCCGAGCGGAAGGTCGAGCTGCGCGAGGTCTTCGGTGACGCGCTGGAACGCCATCTGCACCTCGTTGATGCCGACGGGGATCTCCGGCGGGATGCCGGCGGCGGCGAAGCGGTACCAGAGGGTGCGCTGCTGCTGGATGCGGCGGAGCGACTCGTTGATGTCGCCGATGTGCACGCCGGGGCGCACGTACTCCTTGGCGAGCGACTTGAGCCGCCTGCGCGAGGTCGACGACATCTGCGGGGCGTCGCGGCGCGGGGAGGTGGCGGCGATGAGGTCGGTGAGCGAGCGGTCGAAGACCACGGGCAGGAACTTGTCGAGCGTCTCGCGGAGGTCGGCGAGCAGGCGCAGGTAGGTGCCGAGCTCGGTGAGCGAGGTGAACGGCCGCATGCGGGTCTGGCCGATGAGGTCGTAGGCGCCCGTGAGGAGCTTCGGCAGGTCGGAGTTGTTGAGCCGCTTCGCGAGGGCGTGCGCACGGTGGGCGTCGTCGCCCGAGGAGAACTGGGCGCCGTACCAGGGCGAGTCGTCGGGCCCGTAGCGGAACTGGCCGAGCTCGGCGGCGCGGGAGAGCGTCTTGGCGGCCTTCTGGCGGCCGGAGGCGAGCGACTCGAGCGCGGGGCGGTCGAGCCGGGCGGTGGTCGCCGGCGGGTTCGGGAGCAGGGCGAGGCGGGCGAGCTCGCGCAGCGCATCGAGCACCGAGACCTTCAGCAGCGGGTCGACCCGCGACATCGAGGTGCGGTAGTCGAGCAGCACGCTGCGGAGGCGCACGAGCGCCTCGTCGACGTCGGCCACCCGGGGCTGCGTGGCCTTCTCATTGCGGCCGATCGACTGGATCAGGTCGCGGCGGAGTGTGCGCGGCGAGACCGCGACGCCCGGGAGCCCCACGTCGGAGAGGCGGCGGTTGATGCCGCCGAGACTGAGGCGGCGCGGGCTCACCACGAGCACGCGCTTGTTCTGGGCCACGAGCGCACCGATCGCGTTCACGATGGTCTGGGTGCCACCGGTGCCCGGGAGGGTCTTCACCACGAGCGAGTTGCCGCCCGCGATCTGCGCGATCACGTTCTCCTGCTCGCCGTCGGCGTCGAGGAGGAGCGTGTCGGTGGAGGGGGCGCGGTGGTCCTGGGGCGACGGGTCGACGGGGTGGTAGCCGTCCTGCACCCCACGACGGGAGGTGAGGTTGCCGGCGAGCGCGTCGAGCACCGGATGCGCGAGGTCGCCGCTGTCGGCCGTCATGTCGCTCGCGACGTCGGCGAACGAGGAGACCACGAGGCGCGGGTGCACCTGGAACCAGGCCAGGTGCGAGGTGAGACTGCGGAGGCGGTCGATGACCGGCTGCGGCTTGAAGACGCCGTTGGAGGCGGCGAGCGCCACGAGCGACTCGCGGTCGAGCGTGATCTGGAACTGCTCCTGCAGGCGGCGCGCGAGCACGGGGTTCACGAAGGGGGCGCCCCGGAGCTTGAGCTCGAAGTCGCGGCCGTAGCGGCGCACCGAGATGGGGCGGAGGAGCACGGGGGCGCGGAACGACTGCTCGGCACCGGGCTCGCCGTCTGCCCCAGGAGCAGCGCCGGGTGCGGTGCCGCGCCACTCGGCGAGGCCGATGGCGAGGTGCACGGAGTCGATGCCGCGCACCGACCGCAGCTCCACGCCCTTGTCGGTGATGGCGCCGGCGGCGATGCGCGCGTTCCGGAGCGCGAGCTCGTCGCGGATGAGGCTCGACAGCAGGGTGGAGTTGCCGGTGATGAACTGGGCGAGACCGCCGGGGTGCGTGGTGCTCAGCTCGATGCGCGAGCGGGGCGAGTCGTCGAAGGCGATGAGGGGTGAAGGGCCGCCGATCGCGGCGATCTCGGCACGCCAGGCGTCGCGCGTCGGCTCCACCAGGCTGTCGGTGCTGTAGACCTGGCCCACCTGGCCACCGCCCTGGCCGTTCCGCCCCCAGGCCGACTCCACGGGGTCGACCGCAGACGGGGTCTCGTCTGCTTCTCGTTTCTTATCGGCGCGCCACACAGGGCCACAGTACGTGTCGTGGCCCGGAATCCCGGGTAATCACAGGCGAGTTTCGCGATCCGGCGTGGCGAGAGCGACCTCACCGGTGGCCAGGCGGCGACTCCGGCGGAATAATCCGGGTGCGTCGCGGGCTTGAACCTGGGATATGACGAACCTCTCGGTGCTCGACCTGATCCCCGTCCGCTCCCGGCAGAGCTCCGGTGAGGCGGTGGCCGCCAGCCTCGCTCTCGTGCAGGCCGCCGAGCGGCTGGGCTTCACCCGCTACTGGCTCGCGGAGCACCACAACATGCCCGCCGTGGCCTCGACCTCACCGTCGACGCTCATCGCGCACTTCGCGGCCGGCACGTCGCGCATCCGCCTGGGCTCGGGCGGAGTCATGCTGCCGAACCACGCTCCGCTGTCGATCGCCGAGCAGTTCGCGCTCCTCGAGGCCATGCACCCGGGCCGCATCGATCTCGGCCTCGGCCGGGCTCCCGGCTCCGACCCCGTGACGTCCTACATGCTCCGCGGGCCGCGCACCACGACCGACGGCGACCCCGCCGAGACGTTCCCCACCGACGTCGAGACGGTCGCGGCGCTGCTCGGCTCGGACCGCCCGCCGGCCGACGCGCCGTTCGGTGACGACCAGCCGGGCGTGGGCCTCAACATCCGTGCGCGGTCGTACGAGCTGAAGGCCACGCCCCGCGTGACGAGCGCGCCCGAAATGTGGCTGCTCGGCTCGAGCGACTTCAGCGCCGCCCTCGCCGCGAAGCTCGGCCTGGCCTACGTGTTCGCCAACCACTTCGGCCAGCCCGGCATCGAGCGGGCGCTCGAGCTGTACCGCTCGTCGTTCCAGCCCTCCGAGGCCCTTGCCGGCCCCAAGACGCTCGTGACCGCCAACATCTCGGTGGCTGACACCGCCGAGGAGGCCGAGCGGCTCGCGCTCCCCCAGCTCATCCAGATGGCCCGCATCCGCACGGGAGGTGCGCTCACCCCGCAGCTGACCGTCGAGGCGGCCGAGACGACGGAGCTGGGGCCGATGGAGCAGGAGTCGGTGCGCGACCAGTCCCGCCGCTGGCTGATCGGCACGGCCGACGAGGTGGCCGCGCGCATCCGCTCGCTCACCGAGCAGCACGGGGTCGACGAGGTCATGGTGTCGCCCGTGGGCGGCACCCGCGAGGCCGACCCGATGACCGCTTCGCCGGCGCGCATCCGCTCGCTCGAGCTCATCGCCCCGCACTTCACCGCGCGCTGAGCGGGTGGCGCGGCCGCTCCTCGTCAGGGGCAGGCCGTGAGGGATTCGACGCCCGCGCCGAGCGAGTTCGGGCCGCCGAGCAGGGTCACGCGTTCGGCGCGGAACTTCTGCAGGTTGAGCTTGAACTCCGGCGATACGCACGTGGAGCGCACCACCACGAGCGGTGAGCTCTTGGCCCCGGCGAGCGCCGAGCCCGCGAGGGCGTCGGGGAAGTTGAGGCCCGTCGCCACGAAGACGCGCTCCCGACGCACCCCGGTGGTGTCGAAGGCGTAGGCGTCGAGGTTGATGGCGAGCGAGGCCTCGTAGCGGTCGGCGCCCGAGATGCGGCGCACGCTGATGGACGAGCCGTCGATGCGCAACCCGCTGAGCGACGACTGCAGTCCGGACGAGACCGAGTTCGGGCCACCCGCGATCGTGACGTTCCGCACCCGGAGCGTCGTCTGGAGCAGGGTGGCGGTGGCCTGGTCGACCGAGGTCGCGGGGCCGTAGACGAGCACGACGGGCCGGTTGGTCGCACCGCCGGCGCCGCTCGCGCTCAGCGCGTCGGGGAAGGTGGTGCCGGTGGCCACGTAGGCTCCGGCGTTGCTCGGACCGAAGGCCTTGGCGGCCACGGTGCGAGAGACCTCGTAGCGGTCGGCTCCACCCCACCGTTCGATGGCGACGCCGGGACGCAGTTCCCCCAGCTGCTCCACGACACGCTCGGAGATGGAGTTGGAGCCGCCGACCACGACGATCTTCTTGGGCCTCAACGAAAGCTGAATGGCGTCGGCCACACCGCGGGGGACCGTGTCGGTGCTCGTCAGCAGGAGCGGCGCGTCGAGCTTGACCGCTGCCGGGCCGGCCGAGAGCGCGTCGGCGTAGCCGCCGCCGAAGGCGAGGAATACCGTCTCTGCCCCGTTCGGATACGCCTCCTTCGCGATCGCGACGGCCACCTCGTAGCGGGTCTGGCCCTCGAGGCGGTCGACGTCGATGTGCGGGTAGCCGAACCAGTCCGTGTAGATCACCCAGAAGTTGAGGTTGCCGAAGCTCGAGCAGGCGTCGCCCTCGCTCGTGCTGTCGAGCGCGGCGGGGTTCGGCTGGTACGGCGTGTACTTGTAGAGCGCGGCCGTCGCCTTCGTGCGGATGGTGAGGGGGGCCGATCCGCAGGTCTCGTCGGGGTGGTAGCGCACCGCCGTAGGGCTCCCGATCGGGAGGCGTGGGTTCTGGAAGTCGCTCTTCAGCTGGCGCGCGGCGTTGTAGACCTGGTTGAAGAAGCCCCGGGTGGCGGGGTCGCACTCCGTGCCGTCGTCGCGGCAGTCGTAGCCGGTCGCCGCATTGAGCCGGCCCTCTGTGGGGGCCGTGGAGGTGACGAGGCCCGACTCCTTCTCGATCAGGGCGAGCAGGGCCTTCTGGCTGACGCCGCAGGCATACCCGGCCCTCGCGATGATCGTGGCCGCGGTCTGCGAGCCGCCGGTGTACGCGTTGCAGTGCGAATCCTGCGGGACGGACGGCACGGAGAACCTGTGCGGCCCCGCGAGGCACATCGAGTTCGCGCAGGCGGGCACCTTGCTCGTGAGGAACGACTGCACGCCGGCGGCGTCGAGCGCACCGCCGTTGTACATGTTCTTGTCGCTGATGATGTCGTCGGCGCGGAAGCTGTAGGTGTTGACGCCGAAGAGATTCGGCTCGGCCTCGCCTTCCGGCGGGTCGACGGTGGCGGGTGGAGTCGTGGCGTCCGCGGGGGCCGGCGTCGTCGCCTCCGGCGCGGGAGTCGTCGGCGCCTCCGGCGTCGGACTCGTCGTCGCCACCGGCGTCGGAATCGTCGTCGCATCCGGCGTGGGGAGCGGCGCCGCCGCCACCAGCCCCACCGTGAGCGAGAGACCCGCCACGACGGTGGCGGTCTTCAGGGACAGGCTCTTCCACACGCGCGTTGTGCTCACGGGCCGACCCTACAGTGATCTACACATGTTTGATAGTGCCGCCGCCTGGGAGAACGACTGTTCCCGTAAACTGGCCGGGTGAGCAGCGCAGCCGGCCTCGAGGGCGAACGGACGAGGCCCTCGGCCGCGCGCGAGCGACTGCTCACGACCGCCTCCGAGCTGTTCTACCGGGAGGGCATCGGCCGGGTGGGCATGGATCGCGTGCTCTCCGAGGCGGGGGTCCCCCGCGCCACGATGTACCGGCACTTCTCCGGCAAGGAGGCGCTCGTGGTCGCCTGCCTCGAGCGGGAGGACGCCCGGGTGCGGGCCGCGCTCACGGCCTCCCCCGATCCGGATGCCGACACCCTGCTCGTGCTCATCGCCGACGACCTCATGGGTCGCCATTCGCGTGGCTGCCCCTTCATCAACGCCGCCATCGAATACCCCGACCCCGCGAGCGAGGTGCGCCGCATCGTCACCGCCCACCGGGCGTGGTTCGCCGAGCTGCTCGAGGGGGCACTCGGCGACTCCGCCGCCTCCTCTTCAGCGCTCGCTGCGGAGATCGTGCTCCTGCGCGACGGCGCGCTCGTCGGGGGCTACCTCGACGAGCCGGCCGCCGTGCGCGCGGCGTTCCTGCGGGCGGCCCGCGCCCTCATCGACCCCGCGCGCTGACGGGGTGCGGAACGCTGCCACGCTCGCAGCGCCGCCGCCTCAGAAGTGCGTGACGCCGTACACCGGTCGCACCGGGGTCAGCAGACCGGCGAGCCGGCCGACCGCCCCGGGGGTGCGCTCCACGATCCGCCCTGCCGACGCGAGGGTGCGGGCGTCGACGGCTCCGAGGTAGAGGGAGCCGAGCACCCAGGCCTCGAGTTCGAGGTCGGGCGCGGCGGCCTCGCCGTCGGTCACGTGAGCACGCCCACCGGCGACCCGGATCCGATAGCGCCCCGTGGCGAACCCGAGGTCGTCGGCTACCTCGATGACGACCTCGCCCTCCGCACCAGGGAGGTACCCCCGCGCCTCGAACGCGGCCACGACGTCGAGCAGGCGGATCCAGAGCCGGTCGCTCCGACTCGTCGTGCGCACCGCGCGCCAGTCGGCGAGCGCCCAGCGCAGCGGGTCGTCGGCGGGAGCGGCATCGAACCGCACGGTGTCGACGAGGTCCATCGACCCGAGCAGCTCCCAGAGGCCGAGGTAGGCGCCGTCGGTCGCGGCGACGAGGTCGATCACCTCGAGCTCGGTCGTGCGCTCCCCCTCGTGCACGCGGTACGCCGCGTAGCCGTCGATCGCACCGTCCTCGCTGTAGTGCACGATGGCGCGCACAGTGTCGTCGGCCCCGCCGTTCGGCCCGGCGAGACCGGCGCTCCGGCGCCAGTACGCCTGCTGCCGGTCGACTGAACCTGGGGTGCGGGCGTGGAAGGCGGAGAAGACGCGCGGGGCGATCGAGACGAGCTCGTGCGCGTCGATGAGCTCGCAGCGCCCGGTCGTGGGAACGGTGAGACGGAAGCGGTGACCGGCCGGAACGGTGATGGAATCGACGCTGTAGGCGGTGCCGAAGCCGAAGCGGCGGTAGATCGTCGCCTCCGAGACCGTGAGCGCGGCCAGCGCGTGGCCGGCGGCGTGCGCGGCCGTCAGGTCGTCGGTCATCATGCGCCGGAGGAGGCCACGCCGGCGGTGGGTGGGGCGCACGGTCACCCCGGCGATGAGGTGCGCGGGCAGCAGCTCGGCTCCTCCCACGTTGAGGGTGTGCTCGTAGGCCGCGAAGGTGGCGACGGGCACCTCGGGTGCGAGTGCCGACTCGGGTGCCGATGTCGTGTAGACGCCGGTGAGCCGCCGGCCGTCCGCCGCGATGACGGCCGCGGCGAGATCGATCGCCTCCGCCGTCATCCGCGACTCGTGGAACCCGCGCGCCTCCGCCGCGAGCCAGTTCCGGGTGGCCTCGTCGGCCCTGCCGTCCGGGGCGGCCGCCGGGAAGGTGCGGAACTCGTACGGGTGGTCGATCTCGGTTGCCATGACTCCACGCTAACGCGGAGCGATCCGGCTCCGGCAGGTGCTGACCGGATGACCCGCGGCCGGTGAACCGTTAACGATTGGTGGAGAGGGCCGAAGCCCTCCCCACGCATGAGCATAGCAATGCCGCGCCCCTCGCCGCCACTCAGCGCGAGAGCAGCCCGGCGCGCTCCGGATGCTCGTCGAACCACTTGCCCACGTACCAGCACATGGGCACGATCCGGTAGGGCGTGTTGGCCTCGACGTCGTCGACTGCGTAGGCCACGATCTCGCCCGCGAGCCCTTTGCCGCGCTGGCGCGGGTCGGTGAACGTGTGGGTGAACGAGATGTGGTTCTCGTTCACCACGTAGTCCACGGCGCTCGCGAGGGCCCCGTCGATGCGCAGCGAATAGCGGTGCTGCTCGGCCTCATGACTGAATTCCTGTGCCATGCGCCCACCCTACGCTCGTCTAGTCGACGAGGTCTGCCGGCGACTCCGGGAGCGATTCGGACTGCTCGGTGCGGTCGCGGAGCCGATCCGACATCCCGGATGCACCCTGGCCCTCCTCGTCCTCATCTGCCTCCTTGATGAGCTCGGCGAGTTCCTCGTCGCGAGGGGCGTCGGCGGAGGGGCCTGGTTCGTTGTTCGACATGTTGTACTACTTCCCTGCGGTCTTCCCTGTGGTCGGCCCGTAGAAGGACTCGACGTCGGCGAGCTCCTGCTCGGCGGTGGCCTGGATGAGCTTCAGCAGCTCCGGGTCGAGGCCCGGGCTGAACTCCTCGAGCCGCTCGGGCGCGATGAACGACGGGGTCCCGACCGGGGCCTGCTCGGTGGCGTCGAGGTCGGTGCCGTCGTGGGAGGGAGACGCGCCCTGGAAGATGCGGCCGGCTTCCGATTCGCCCTTGAGGTCGAAGGTGAACTGCTTGCTCTGCAGGCCGAGGTCGAGGAGCTCCTTGACCTCGGGGAACTGCTCGGCGTTCGTCTTCGGGATCGGGAGGGTCTTCTTCCAGTCGACCCCGAGCGTCTCGAGCGCCTTGGCGTAGGCGTTCTCGTGGGCCTGGTCGCGCACGATCAGGTAGGAGATCGTGGAGCGGGCGGTCTTGTTGGCCGTCATCTCGTAGATGCGGCACTTCTGCAGGCGCCCGGTCGACTCGAGCATGAGGTTGTAGAGCAGGTCGAGCACGAGGTTGCCCGAGTTGTAGACGTAGCTGCCGAGCCAGGGGTTGCCCGCCGCGTCGACGGGCATCGCGCCCTGTGCGCCCACGAGGTAGTGGTGGATGTTGCTGTGGTCGAGCGCGATGTTGAGCGGTGTCGCTCCCCCGGCCCCCGGGGTGTCGAGCGGGTCGGTGAGCTTGCCCTTGTACTGCGGCGAGCCGTCGAGCAGGCGCGAGATCGTGGTGCCGATGAGCTCGACGTGGCTGATCTCCTCGGTGCCGACGCCCTGGATGAGGTCGCGGTACGGCTTCGCGGAGGGCCCGCGGAAGTTCATGGCCTGGAAGAGGTACTGCATCATCGTGCGCATCTCGCCGAACTGGCCGCCGAGCCCCTCCTGCAGTGCGTTCGCGGCGGCGGGATCCGGCTCATCCTCGGCGATGTCGTTGATCCATTCCTGAACGTGGAAATACACGGAAGTGCCTCCTCGGCGTGAAGAGCACGCACGCTGCGCGCCTCTTCCACCGTGCCCCCGGCCGCCCGCGGGAGCAGCCCCCTTGCCAAACGGCACCGCCGCATGCACCCGGCCGGCCGGTAGGCTCGGTGCATCTCTGAGGGGGGAACCGTGAACAGCACGACAGCATCCGTGATGGCCATCATCCTGCCGATCGCGGCCTACGTCGTTCTGATCCTGCTCAGCCTGGTCATCTTCTACTGGCTCGTGAAGAAGGCCATCCGCACGGCACTCGCCGACCACTACAAGACGGTCAAGCTCTACGAGGAGACAGGCGAGTGGATCCCGGGCCCCTGGGACCTCAAGACCCCGCCCCGAGGCGCCGAGACCGCCACCGACGACTGACGAACGGTGCCCCTGGAGGGACTCGAACTCGTTAGGCGGGCCCGTGACACGCGTATGAACTAGCAACTTCCGCGTATTTCCGCGGCCTTTCGATCACATCGAAAGCGCTGAATCAGGCCATCTTGAGATCGTTTGTGGGCAAAGTGTGGGCACGGAATGAGACTGGGGTCGCCTCGCTGTGCAACTGACGAAGGCTTATTACAGATTGCTCACCAGGATGAGCCTTGCGTCGCGGCACAGAGTGAGTTCCCCGGTAACGTTTGGGACGCGGGATACCCCTTCGCCGATGGTAGATTCCGCGCCAGTCGCTAGCCAGATCGATGAACCTGGACACGGCGCGATATTTGCAAACGACTCCTCAGGCACGTACCAGGATAGAGTTACTTAGTTCTATACCAGCCGCCCCAAGGAGACACGTTGGGTGATGCTCGCAAACAGGTTCCTGTGCGCGACGTCGACCGCACCCAGATATTTACGCCTCCTGACCTGGCTGACTTCATGGTTCACCAGCTCAATCTCTCAGCCGCTGGAGAGGTTGATCTCCTGGAACCGGGCGCTGGTGCAGGCGCACTAGCGGAATCCGTAATCGCCGCTAGCCCTAGGCCGCCCCGGCTCACGTTGGTCGAGCGGGACCTCACGCTTGGATCTCACTTGTCGGATCTAGTGGAGCATCACCGCTCCGACATAGCCGAGGACTCCGAGGCCCTCACCGACGACTTCTTCGCGCTCGCCCCGGCTTGGATTGCCGACGGGCGCCGCTTCACTCACATCATCACGAACCCGCCCTTCGCCCGCGTCGAGCCACAGAGTCATGTCGCGGCCGTCCTCCGAAAAGCGAACGTTCGAGCAACGAACTACTTTGCAGCTTTCCTCTGGCTTGCGTCTGATCTCCTAGCGGACGGTGGAACGATGGTCGCGGTTGTGCCGCGATCGATCCTGTCGGGGGCGCGATACGCAGCAACGCGAGCCCATATGTTGGAAGGGGCAGCGCTCGTCGCCCTCCACCACTTCACGGACCGTCGGGCAGTCTTCGAGCGTGATTCAGTGCAACAGGAAGTGGTGGTCCTCACTCTGTCTCGCGGAGCGGCGCCCTCCCACATCCGCTATTCGCAGTCGGCCACGGTGATCAACATCCCTGACGCAATTCAGTTGCCTCACCGGAGGATTCAACTCGATGCAGCTGATGGCCATGCTGTGCTGGTGCCGACTATTGTCCGCGGAGAGGTGGATCCGTCGGACGCGACCAGCTCCCTCCTACCCGACGGTGTTCAGGCGTCAGTGGGGAACGTCGTGGACTTTCGCGCGGGTGCGGACGTAGTCGTTAGGGGCGATGGCGAGATCCCTTTAGTCGGGTCCGAAATCTTCTTCACACGCACTCCCGACCTGCGGGCGCTTCGACTAAACGACCGGACGCAGCGACACGTATTCCCTCCGGGTCGCTACGTAGTCATTCGGCGTATCTCCCCCTCAGAAGCCCGCCCGCGTATTCAGGCGAAACTGGTTGTCGCTGAGGGTGACGAATTCTCGAAGGGAGTGGCTTTTGAGAATCACCTGCTGGTACTGCATGCGAACGGGAAAGGCATGACGCCCGAGACGTGTAGCGTCTTGCTTGAGCGTCTCAGCGATGCGAGGACTGAGCGCCAGTTTTGTGAGCGCGGGGGAACGACGCAGGTTAATGTCGGAGACATCCGCGCGCTCCGCTACGAGGGGAGTTCCGAAGAGTGACCGTAGACAACGACCTCTTGCTCGGACTGCTGGACCGCCAGCCGACGCTGCAAACCATTACTTGGCTTCTGAGCCTTCGAAAATTCGATCAGCTTGACCTTGATCCTCCATATCAACGCAAGAGCGTGTGGACACTTCGCGAGAAGCGGCGATTTCTCGACACCGTTCTGCACAATTACCCGAGCCCAGCTATTTTCCTCCACCGCAGCCTCGACGACGAGGGGAACCCGACCTACCACGTCGTCGATGGCAAGCAACGGTTGACCACCATCCTCGAATTCGCCGACAACAGATTGCGACTCCCGAGCGACTTCGGAGACGAGCGACTCGATGGGCAAAACTGGAAAGGGTTGGCTAACTTCGGAGCTGCACGCAAGGCATTCTGGGGCTACCAGCTGACGGTCGAGTTCATCGATGATGTGCACGAGCCTCTGGTTCGGGAGATATTCTCACGACTCAACCAGAACTCCCGCAAGCTGGAGCGCCAAGAGCTGCGCCACGCGCGCTATGACGGCTGGCTCCTCAACTTTGTCGAGCAGCAGGCGCAAGACTCCGTCTGGCGTGACCTCAAAGTGGTGACCAGGGCTCGGTCGAAACGGATGACTGATGCTCAGCTCCTACTGGAGTACTCTCAAGCGCTGATGAGTGGACACCCAGTCGGGTTTGACCAAGATTCTCTAGACGAGTTGTGCGCAAGTTACGACGATCCTGATTCGATTGATGGGTTTGACACGGACCAGTTTGAGGAGGAGTTCAGGGCTCTGGCGGCGAACATAGCAGCCCTAGTCGCTGGCCAGCCCGACCTGTTGACTGTCATCAATTCACGAAACAACTTCTACTCGGTATGGTGTTTCGCCATAGCTGCCCGTCAACGAGAGGCAGACGTTTCTGCCGAACGGCTGCACTGCTTCTTGAGGGATGTTGAGGAACTGCGAGAAGCCGAGCGCGAGAATCCTCAACGGGAGCGAAGCGGCGACGACCCCGCAGTCGCCAGCTACCTAGCGAACTCCCTTGGCGCTGCTACCGAGGAGCCACAGCGTCGCGCTCGCCACGAGGCGCTTCTATCGCTTCTCCCTAGCTAAAATGACAGTCCCCACGTCATGGCGTGAGGCGTATCGGAAGCAGGTACCCCTCGCGAGGCTCCTAAAGGCTGAGGTAGACCAGCACTTCGAAAAGGCTAGACCGGGGTGGTTCACTCACTCTCGGGTCAAGGAAGAGGAGTCTTTCCACCAGAAGATCGAAACCGGGCGCA
This sequence comes from Herbiconiux sp., assembly GCF_023264895.1. Classification (GTDB taxonomy): domain Bacteria; phylum Actinomycetota; class Actinomycetes; order Actinomycetales; family Microbacteriaceae; genus Herbiconiux. The sequence continues at coordinate 97,976 of NZ_JAHFUY010000017.1, forward strand.
TTGAGGAGATTGAGGAGCTCGAGGACTTCTTTGGAGCGCTGCTCGTCGTTCCACTGCCCTCGGATATCGCAAGTGCGCTCGAGTTCTTGGATGAGTTCTTCGTCACGAAGTATCGCCGCCCACCGGATTCGGACCACGCCCAGTACCCCGCGTCTGCATTCCGGTTCAATGACATCCGGCTGTATGGGCACCTTCGGCCCGATGAATCTATGCCTCCGACTCCCGTCGACAACATGATTTTCGAGGTGCAAGTGCGTACCTTCTTCCAGCATGCTTGGAGCAGTGCGACACACGATCTCGTCTACAAACACCCGCGCTTCAGTTGGGCGCGAAGTCGGGTGGCGGCGCAGATCAAGGCGATCCTCGAGAGTGCAGAGATGACGATTGATTCGATCGATGCGCTCGAGAATTCACCTGTGTTGCCGCGTGAAGGATCGCCAGAGAGCGAATTGAATCTCGTCCTGGAGGTCGTAACTGGCCACTGGAACCCCGATGACTTGCCGGAGAACCTGAAACGCCTAACGGAGACGCTCTCGGATCTATGCCTGGCTTTGTCTCTGGACTCTCGCGCGCTCGACCAGATCCTCACTCGAGGAAGGGCGGAACTCGGTGGTCACCCGGATGGCTGGTCACCCTACCAGTGCACAGTCGATTACTACAGCCGATACGAAGCCGACAAGCTTCGGCGGGTGCTCAAGAAGAAGTCGCACCGTCCGAAGAGGATTTTCGTAACCGATGAAGTTCTCGATCGCCTCGGCCTGCGCCTGGAGGAATGTCAATCGGCCGCCACATGACAACCGCTCCGGACAGCGCCGTCGACACCCGAGTCATGCGTGATTCTGGATAATCGAGCTTGGGTGGCATATCAAGCCGTGAACCTAGCCGCAGGCCTTCATCGGCTGCAGGCCCTATAGGTCGCCGAGGATGACCAGTTGTCATGCCTCCTTGGAACGACACGCGGCAGGTGGCTGCGACACGCTATCATCATTCGACTTTTTGCGCAGCCGGCGCGGAGCGAAGAGACGTCGCGGAGGATTTCGATCCTGACGGTCCGATCGTGTGCTCGGTCAGGCGGAGAGCGACCCCATCTAGCCCAGACGTGGCACTTGCCATTCAAGTATGTCGGAGAGTCGGTTGCGAACAATCAGAACCTCGGCGGTGGTGCAACGGTCGGCCGCGTCGCGTATAGCATCGTGACGGTCCGGAACCACACGGACGGCCCGGACCCCGCCCTCCCTTCTTTCCGCCCATCCGCGTTGATGCTCTTCTACAAATCTCAGCGATATGCGCGTAGGTGTTGTCCAAAGCGGATCTTGCGCGAAATCGCGCTCTCCTCGGTGAAGCGCGATCGCGCCTACGGAGGCGAACGTGTCGAAGACAAGTGCAAACTTCACGAGCAACTCCGCCGCTAACGTGAGCCAAATTCCAGACACCGCGTACCCTGCGTCATGCGCAGCTCGATGCCGCTCGCCTGCGAACTCTTTCAATTGCTCGTCTAGACGGATCGGCACCCCAGAAGGATCGGCCCCTGGGTAGCCGAATCGAATCGACAGTTGTCGCGCGGACTCAGCCGGACTGGGGACGTGGAAATCCTTTAGGATCCGGAAGTAGTCAGGTGACCCCATGTTGCTGCCTCCCCACATCCATGTGAGGGGAGAGAGGTTGATCGCGCCTGAAACGGCGGCGAGGCTGGCCCCGGCAGCGGCTAAGTACGACTGTACGTCCGCAGCATCCATTCGGCGTACTTTCGCACTGGCCACCTCGACCACGTTGCGAGACGCGCGCTCCTGAAGCTTGGCGGGAAGGTCCGAGTAATGCGATTGACCAGAGTTGACGAAACTCGCGATCTCAACGAGTCTGCCCTCGACGAACGTCTCCAGCTGGTTGAAGGCAGCGACTGCGAGCCCACGCCGGATGATGGCACCTGCTGCGTCCGGTGCTCTCACCTCCGGAATGTTGAGCGCATCCCTTAGGCCCGTCGCTCCAAGAACGAGCGCGTCGCGTGCCGCCGAAGCCATGTTCGTCAGCTCAGCTAAGCGCCGCTTCGAGCGCGAACTTTTGGAGATCGATGCGAGTCCTCAAGCGCGCCGGTGTGTTCGTCGCTTGCCGGACTGCTTCCTCGAACACCACATCCTCGAAAAGGACCTCAGTGTGAATCCGCACGAGATCAGCCTTCGCGATCAACGCCCTCGACCGCTCCGGCCCCAACTCGGCGATAGCAACCATCTGAGCATCGAATAGACCTGCCAGGGCTTGATCCCGCCCCGGCCATTTGAAGGCGTCCGCACCCCACACAGCCTCGGCCACCTCCACAGACGTCTCGAACAAGCGGGAGAGGCGGCGGAGACTAGTCTCGCCGGCATCTCGCTGTTCGAGCATGAAGAGGTCCAGCGATTGGCGGATGTCGCCGGAGAAAGTGCGCCACCCGCTAGCGAGTGCGAAGAACCGGAGAACGAACTCCGCGTCCGCCATCCTTCGATAGGCGGGAGAGGAAGGCGGCACAACCTTGAGCTGCTGACGAAGGAAAGAGTTCTCAGCTAGCCGATAGATCAGATCGTTGAGCGGTCCTCTGTAAGCGACGTTACGTATCTCCTGAGCGTTCAGCACTTCGCCACCAGTATTGAGCCGCAAGAAGACTTCATGCTTCAGGACCTCGTCAGACTGGCGCAGCAATGTGGTTACTCGCAAGTTTTTCATCCCGAGCGAATTGCGGATGCCTGTTGGAAGATCCGAGTATCGCAGCCCATTTAGTCCTTCGAGACGGCTCAGATTCCGAAGGACGAGACGGTCAGCGAAGAAGGCGTCGATCGCGGTCAACCGCTGTTTGCCGTCGATCACCGCATATCGCCCAATTCTGGCTTCGTCTTCGGCCAGGTAGACCGGCGGAACCGGGATATTGACAAGGAATGACTCGATGAGTAGTGACTGTCGATCTGCCGTCCACCGGTCGCGACGCTGGAATTTTGGAGACACGTCAATCGCGCCCGATTGCACCAACTGCGCCAATGAGATCAACCCTTGGTCTGCTATCTCGACTACGGCGGCCTTTTGCGCGGCGAGGAAGTCCCGCTCGAGATTCTCCTGCGACGCTCCTGCGCGATCCATGACACACCATCTCCTGCCCGCCACCACTTTTGCGAGCCTATCGGTTCGACGAACGCTGCGGCCGCGGCAAGTCACCTGGGTCGCGGTCGCTGGCCTGCCTAACTGCAAGCTCACTCGATGTCGGCAACGCTCGAATATGAGGCCATAGCGACGGGGTGGTTTCCATCCATCGTTGCAACGTGAATCCCACTGTTGGAGGTCATGTTGTCTACTCGTCGCATCCCGAAGGGTCCTGGGCG
>NZ_JAHFUY010000071.1 GCF_023264895.1 Herbiconiux sp.
CCGCACCGGCGCCGACACCCTCGCCGTCGCGGCGAGCGCGCTTGCGCTGGGCGTTGGCGCCCTGCGAACCCGCGCTGCGGGTTCCGTCGTTGCCCGTGCGTCGCTGGCCGGAGGCCGGCAGCTGGTTCGTGGTGCGGGGGGCCGGCTTCACGTACGCCGCCACGTCGCCGGTGAGCGCGTTGACCGACGCGGAGTCGGCCGTCACGACCTCGGGTGTCACGGTGATCGCGGCCTTACGGAGGAGGTCCTTCACGTCCTTGCGTTGCGCGGGCAGCATGATCGTCACGACATCGCCGGCGGATCCGGCGCGCGCGGTGCGGCCCGAACGGTGCAGGTACGCCTTGTGCTCGGCCGGCGGGTCGACGTGGATGACGAGCTCGATGTCGTCGACGTGCACGCCGCGCGCCGCGACATCCGTCGCCACGAGCACCTTGACGTCGCCGGCGCTGAACGCGGCGAGGTTGCGGTCGCGGGCCACCTGCGAGAGGTTGCCGTGAAGGTCGACGGAGGGGATGCCCGCCTCGGTGAGCTGCTTCGCGAGCTTCTTGGCGTGGTGCTTGGTGCGCATGAAGAGGATGCGGCGTCCGGTGCCTGAAGCGAGCTTCTCCACGAGGACCCGCTTGGACTCGACCGACTCGGTCTCGAACACGTGGTGGGTCATGGCGGCCACGGGGGAGTTGGCCTCGTCGACCGAGTGCAGCACCTCGTTGTGGAGGAACTTCCGCACGAGCTTGTCCACGCCGTTGTCGAGCGTGGCCGAGAAAAGCAGTCGCTGACCGGTCGAGGGGGTCTTGTCGAGGATGCGCGTGACGACGGGCAGGAAGCCGAGGTCAGCCATGTGGTCGGCCTCGTCGAGCACGGTGATCTCCACGGCGTCGAGGCTCACGAAGCCCTGCTTCATGAGGTCCTCGAGGCGGCCCGGGCAGGCCACGACGATGTCGACGCCGGCCTTGAGCGCGGTCACCTGACGGCCCTGCGAGACGCCGCCGAAGATCGTGGTCGTCGTCATGCCGTAGGCCTTGGCCAGCGGCGCGATGACGGCATCGATCTGGGTCGCGAGCTCGCGGGTCGGGGCGAGGATGAGGCCGACGGGGCGGCCGGGGCGGCGCTTGCCGCCGGAGAGGGCGCCGGCGAGGCGGGCGACCATCGGGATGGAGAAGGCCAGGGTCTTGCCGGAGCCGGTCTTGCCCCGGCCGAGCACGTCGCGGCCGTTCAGGGTGTCGGGCAGGGTGTCGACCTGGATGGGGAAGGGCTCCGTGATGCCGGCCGCCGTGAGGGCGGTCACGAGGGGAGCGGGCACGCCGAGCGCGCCGAAGGAGGAAGGAGTGTTGGACAAGCGATGTGCCTTTCAGGCATCTGTCCGATGGGCACGTCTCACGCGAAGCCCACTCGGAATGTCAGCGAACGCACCGACGGTGCATCCGTTCGCCGCAAGAAGTATCTGCAAATGGAGTGGCAACCGGTGCCGCATCCACGAGAAGAGGGAGCGTTCTTTCGACGCACGGGGCTCGCATTCGAGCCCTCGAGTAACTTCAGTCTAGTGCACGATGCCGGAGTAGGCCTCGCCGACGGGTATTTCCCCCGCCACACGATTGCCGGGCTGGGCGAGCGGGCAGGCCCAGGCGGGGTCGTAGGCGCACGACGGGTTGTAGGCGAAGTTGAAGTCGAGCACGAGGTGCGCACCCGAGGCGCTGCCTCCGTGGGCATCGAGCGTGTCGTTGAGGTGGGCGCCCTTGATCGTGTCCACGAGGTAGCGCCCGCCGCCGTAGGTGCCGCCGGGCTTTCCGGCCCGGCCGTCCTTCACGGGAACGAAGAGGCCGCCGCCGTAGGAGGCCAGGCGCCACACGTCGAGTGCGCCCACTCCGTCGATCCGCGCCTCACCGAGCAGCTCGAACGGCACGACGCCGTCGGTGCCGGTCTCGAAGTCGAACCGCCGGGGTCGCGGGTCGTCGTCGGCCACGGGCTCGATCGACACCTCGAATCGCCAGGCGGCGTCGTACTCGGCCACGGGGAGGCCGGCGAAGGCCGCGCGGTCGTCGGGAAGGAGGGGAGAGGCGGCGTGCCCGGCGAAGAGCCGGTCGCGCTCGAGTCGCCAGTGCTCGTGGGCGGCGGCCACGTCGCCGGTGGCGCTGCGGCGGCGCACCTCCTCATAGATCTCGAACACGCGCAGCCGCCAGTCGGCCGTCTCGAGTGCGGTGATGGCCGAGGCGCTCACGCGGCCGCCTCCGTCTGATCGGTGTCGGTCTCGGCGGCATCCGGCACGGGCGGGTCGTACGCCCAGGTCGGCGCGAGCTTCTGCAGCTTGTGCCCCCGGAACTGCCAGAACGACCACAGGCTGTACCAGGCGAACGGGGTCAGGAGCCCGGCGCCCACCACGAGCTGGTCGCGGTAGAGCGTCCTGCCGGTTCCGGCGGGGTCGGGGGCGACAGCCATCTTGTGGTCCCAGAGCTTGATGGTGCTCACGGCACCCGTCACGCCCTGCCCGGAGTCGTGCACGATCCGCACCTCGCCCCGCTGCCGGGTCTCGAAGTCGAGCCTGATGATCTGCTTGCCCATCGGGATCACGCCGCCGCCGCGCATCGACACCGGATGCTGCCCCGGCTCCCACACGCTCGGGAACCCGTCGGCCGCGAGCGACTCGATCTCCACGAGCGGACTCGACACCTCCCGGAACACCGCAGGGCTCCGGATCGCCCGCCAGGCCGCATCGGGGTCGCAGTCGAGGATCAGCTTCAGCAGCACGCGCATCCCCCCAGTGTGCTCGTAAAATCGACGGATGCCCACCGAGCCCGACGCCGCAGCCGTCGCCCAGTCCTCCTATCAGGTGCGCCTGCACGTGGGGATGCCGGCGGCCGCCCTCGAGCAGCTGGCGGCGCTCGCCGAGTGCGTCGTCCTCGTCGACGCACTTCCCGACGACGTCGACGGAGGTCCTCTCCTGAACGAGCGGATGCTCCGGGCCGGCTTCACGAACCGCTCCGCCACCGCACGCGCCGTTCTCGACGCCCAGGCGCGGAAGGGCGACCGCCTCCCGGTCGACATCGTCACCCCCGCGGCGCCGGACGGCCGCTTCGCCGTCGAGGACTTCCTCGCGGCCGGCGCGGTCGTCGACGCCCTGGCCGACCTCGGCCTCGACTTCTCCTCCCCGGAGGCCGCCTCCGCCTGCGCCGCCTTCACGGGCCTCCGCGGCGCCCTCGCCCACCTCGTCTCGGCCTCGCCCGCAGGCCGCGCCTGGACCGCCGCCGGCCGCACGGCCGCCCTCCACGCCGCCACCCGCCTGGACCCCGCCCCCTGAGCATCAACTACTCATCACCCCCACCCGCCGCTTCGTGATGTGCTGTCGCGATGCGCTTCAGAACCCTCCTCGCCGTCGCGGCCTTCGCCCCCCTCCTGGCCTCCTTCGCCCTCGGCGCCGCCACCACGGCGGAGGCGATCGAGCTCTCGCCACCGGGCGTCCCCTCGCTCTGGCACGACCTCCCGCTCGCCTCGACAGGGGGAATGGCCGACCAGATGGCCACCGATATCGCGGGCGACGTCTGGTATCACGACGGCAACAGCCACGACCTCGTCCGCGTCGACTCCGGCAGCCGGGCGCAGACCGCGTTCCCGATCGATCCCGCCAGCTGGGTGCTCGGCATCGTCGGCACGCCCGACGGAGCGATCTGGTTCACGGATCTCCGCAGCCACACCATCAACCGCCTCGAACCCTCCTCCGGAACCGTCACCTCGCATCCGCTCACCGGCGTCGCGTACACCCCGTCGTCTCTGGCTCTCGGCTCCGACGGTGCGATCTGGTTCGGCGATCCCTTCGACACCAAGCTCGTGCGGGTCGACGGCACCGGTCACCTCCTGTTCCTGCCCGAACCGCGTGACGAGCGGATCCTGTCGGTCGCCACCGCTCCGGACGGTCGCCTCTTCTACACACGCACCGGCTCGGATCGGCTCGGCGCGTACGACCTTCGCACCGGCACCTTCTCCGACCTGGGTGTCGGCGCGACCGCGGGCGAGCACATCACGGCGGGAGCGAGCGGCTCGATGTGGATCGATGGCGCGAGTGAGTTCACCGAGATAGCCCCCGACGGCACCGTGACGGTCCACCCCTTCGCTACCGGCGGCCCCATCCCCGTCCGTCCGATCGACCTGGTCGGCGGCGATCTCGCAGGCGATGGTGAGGTCGAGCTCTCCTTCATCGACCCGGAGTACGGCTTCGGCACCCTCGATGCGGCGGGTGCCGTGCACTTCAGCCGCCTGGACGGATCCCGCACGTCCATCGCACTCGACGGTGCGGGCCACGTCTGGGTGAATGACCTGTGGGGTGCCTCGTTGCAGTGGCAGTGAGGCGTAGCGTGGTCTCGACACAGGAGGTCACCACATGAAGGCAGTTCTAAACGGCACCGTCATCGCCGAAGCACCCAAGGAAGACCTGATCGCGATCGAGGGCAACTGGTACTTCCCGCCCTCGAGCGTGAAGTCGGAGTTCCTCGAGAAGAGCCCCACTCCCTACACCTGCCCGTGGAAGGGCGAGTGCCAGTACTTCGACGTCAAGGACGGCGACGAGTCCCTGAAGGACCGCGCGTGGAGCTACCCCACCCCCTACCCCACGGCCTTCGACCGCGTGGGCAAGGACTTCAGCAACTACGTCGCCTTCTGGAAAGAGGTCCAGGTCACCGACTGACCTGCCGCCCACCCGCCGACTTGACACAAGACGTGCCAAGTCGGCGTTCTAAGGCGCGACTTCTGTCAAGTCGATGGTCCGAGAGCCTCGTCGAGACCCGAGGGCCTCGGTATGCCGACACCCCTCAGCGCGACTGCGCGAGCGTGTCCCGCCGCACCGCCGAGACGTCCCGCCGCGCCCACTCGATCAGGTGCGCCGAGCTGAACCCCCGAGCGCACAGGCTGCACGACAGCCGCGACTTCGGCCGCCGGTGCCGGTAGAACTCGTGCCCGGCGGGGCAGCGCCCGATCCACGGCGCGAGCTCGTCGGCCCGCGTGCCGTCGTGCAGCCGCGAGCCCTCGTAGCCGATCTCGCGGGCGATGGCCACCCACCGTGCCCCGTGCCCCGCCGCCGATCCGGCGAGCGCGTGCGCCACCTCGTGCAGCAGGATCTGGTGGATCTCGTCGTCGTCGTACCGCGCCGCCAGGTAGCGCGACACGGTGATCCGGTGCGCCGTGTAGTTGCACTGCCCGGCCCGGGTCTTGGCGTTGTCGAAGCCGAAGCTCCACACCGACGGGTCGAGGTGCAGCGCGATGAGCGCATCCGCCCACCGCGTCACCCGCGCGAGATCAGCCATGCGTCGACGAGCCTCAGGCCGACATCAGCGACTCGGTCACGGCGACGGCCACGAGCGAGCTCTCGAGCTGGTCGAGCGATGCGCCCTGCTTCTCCATCAGGAACACGGCGGCCTTGAAGTCGACGAGGGCGGCCTCGTAGTCCTTCGTCTCGAACTGCACCTTGCCCCGCGCGAGCGTCGCGATCGCCTCGAGGGCGCCCCACTCGTGCGTCTGCGCCTCCTCGACGCAGAGCCCGAGCTCCTGCAGAGCGGCCGGGTACTTGCCCTGGTACTGCTGCACCTGGGCGCGGCGGATGCGCGCACCGAGCGCGAGCTCCCGGTCACCCGAGAAGCGCGCCTGACGCACGGCCTCGTTGGCGATCGTGAAGGCCTCGTCGAGCCGCTCGAGCAGGCGCAGCAGCACCACCTTCTCGTTGAGCGCCGACAGGCTGCGGAGCTTCCCGAGCTCGTCGAGTCGCTCGCTCGCCGCGCGCGCATCGACCTTCTCGCGAAGGGTGGTCATGTCATAGCCCGTGATGATGCTCAGTTCGTGCTCCAGGTGCGTGGTTTCCCGTGCCCTCACGATACCCAGAGCGCTCCGGATGCGCGCGGCAGACAGCGGCAGGTCGTGAAACCAGCGGCGAGCGACAGCCTGTGCAGGACCAGACGGCTCACCCCGCCGGGACCAGCCCGACCTGGTACAGCACGTCGTCGCCGTCCCGCGGCGTCCCGCGCCCGTCGGTGTTGTTCGTGAGCAGGTACACCGACGAGCCCGGACCGCGCACGACGTCCCGCACCCGCCCGAGCTGCCCGCCCTGGTACCACTCCCGGGCGGCGCCGTCGAACCCGATCGTCCACAGCCGCTCGCCACCGAGCCCCGCCATGAACACCGTGTCGCCGACCACGGCGATGCCGGACGGCGAGGCGTCGTCGGTGTCCCACTGCTGCACGGGGTTCGCGAAGGCGGGGTCCGAGCCGATCCCCTCCACCACGGGCCAGCCGTAGTTGCCGCCGGGCGTGATGACGTTGATCTCGTCCCAGGTGTCCTGACCGAACTCGGCCGCCCACATCGTGCCGTCCGCCGCCCACGCGATGCCCTGAGGGTTCCGGTGCCCCACGGACCAGATGGGCGAGCCGGGGAACGGGTTGTCGGCCGGCACCGACCCGTCGGGCGCGACCCGCAGGATCTTGCCGCCCAGCGAGTCGAGCGACTGCGCATCCGTCGGCACGCTCGCGTCGCCGGCCGTGATGTAGAGCATGCCGTCGGGCCCGAACGCGATCCGGCCGCCGTTGTGGTTCGAGGCGCGCGGCAGCCCGGTCAGCACGGGCTCGACCGCGCCCACCGTGCGGGCGCCGGCGGTGCCGGAGAGCGGCATCCGCACCACCCGGTTGTCGCCACCGGTGGTGTGCTGGGCGTAGAGGTAGGTCCCGGCCGGCGTCTCGAGCGCGGCGATCCCCATCAGCCCGCCCTCGCCCGCCGCCGCCACATCGGGCACGGTCGCGATCGGGGTCGCGGTCCCACTGCTCACCTCGAGGATGCGCGCGGTGTCGCGCTCGCTCACGAACACCGATCCGTCGGCGAGCTGCGCGATCGACCACGGCGCCTGCAGCCCGCCCACCACCGCGACCGGGTCACCGGAGGGCACGAGAGGCCCGAGATCCTCGGCGGCAGGAGTCGGCACCGCCGAAGCAGACGGAGAAGCAGACGGAGAAGGAGCAGCAGACGGAGAAGAAGAAGGAGCGACCGAGGCGGTCATGGTCGGAGCCGCCACCTCCCCACTGCACGCCCCCAGCACGAGAGCGGTGACGGATGCCCCCACCAGCGCCCCGAGACCCCGTCGCGTGCGTGCGCTCGTCCTGGTCATCCGGGCCTCCGATGCTGTCGACTACTCGTCCAGTCTCTTCCGGTCTACCTGGAAAATGCTCCGAGCGGGTGCGGGCGAGGGCGTCGAGGTCTGGTCGGTGGACACGGGGGCCCCGGCGATGAAGTTCTCGAGCTCCCGTCCGGTCACGACCTTCGCGGCCACCGGGTCGCCCGCGAGCAGCCGCGGCAGGGTATCGAACGGCAAGGGAGATGCCGAGGCGAAGGCCACGACGTTGCCGAACCGGCGGGCCTTCAGCATCTGCGGGTCGACCGCGAGGGCGACGTCGGCGAAGACGTGCGAGAGCGTCGCCGCCTGGCTCCGCGCGAACGCGAGGCCCGCGCCGTCGGCCACGTTCACGGCCACGATCCCCGTGGGCACGAGGAGCGCGGCCACCTCCCGGTAGAACTCCGCGCTCGTGACGTGCGCGGGCGTCCGCGCTCCGGCGAACACGTCCACCACCACGACGTCGACGGCGCCCTGCATGCCGGGCGGGAACTTCGAGAGAACCTCTCGTGCATCGCCGTGCCGCACCCGGATGCTCCCGCGCGGCAGCGGCAGGTGCGTCCGCACGAACGACACGAGCGAGCTGTCGATCTCCACCACCTGCTGCCGCGATCCCGGCCGGGTGGCCTCCACGTAGCGCGGGAGCGTGAACGCGCCGCCGCCGAGGTGCACCGCGGTGATGGGCGAGCCCGGGGTGCCCACGAGATCGATCCCGTGCCCGATCCGCCGCACGTACTCGAACGACAGGTAGGTCGGGTCCTCGAGGTCCACGTGCGACTGCGGCGTGCCGTCGACGATGAGCACCTGCGAGCCCGGCCGGAACCGGTCCTCCTCGATGGTCGCCAGCAGTCCGTCCTCGAGCCGGGTCGACGGATGCTCGACCGGGTCCCCGCGCCTGTCCCGTCCTCGTGCCATCCGTCGACCCTACCCGGGCCGCGTGGCGGCATCCGGTCGCCGGGGCGGGTAGACCCACGTCACGAGCACCACCGAGATGATCATGAGCAGGAACCACGATCCGAGCTTCGAGATCGACACGAGCTGCCAGCCCGCCATCTGGTCGGGGTAGCTCCAAGCCTCTGAGAAGGTCGCGATGTTCTCGGCGAACCAGATGAAGAGCGCCACCAGCAGGAACGCCAGGAGCACGGGCATCCTGAGCGTGCGGCGGAAGACGCGGAAGTGCATCCAGGTGCGCGCGAAGAGCACGACCACCGCGCCGAGCAGAACCCACCGCAGATCCCAGATGAAGTGGTGGGTGAAGAAGTTCGCGTAGATGACGGCGGCGAGGATCGCGGTCGCCCACACCGGCGGATACCGCGTGAACCGCAGGTCGAACAACCGGTACACGCGCACGAGGTACGACCCGACGGCGGCGTACATGAACCCGCTGAACAGCGGCACGCCCGCGATCCGGAGGAGGCCCTCGCCCTCGTACATCCACGACCCCACGTCGGTCTTGAAGATCTCCATCACCGTCCCCACGATGTGGAAGAGCACGATCACCCGCAGTTCGCGGAACGTCTCGAGCCTGGTCGCGATCATCACGATCTGGATGCCGACGGCCGCCAGGGTGAGGAAGTCGTTGCGGGCGAGCGCGGCGTCGTCCGGGTACCAGAGCCGGGCGGCGAAGATCACGGCGAGGAGCGCACCGCCGAACACGCAGGCCCACGCCTGCTTGAGCCCGAAGGCGAGGAACTCCACGAGCCAGGAGACGGGCCCGCGGGTGGGGGTGGCGGCGAGGATCCGCCGCCATCGCGACTCGAGGCCCCGCTCGACATCGCTCATTCCGCGGTTATACCTGAGAAAAGGAAACCGGTCAAGGATTCGACTGGACAGGCGTGTCGGATGGGCCTATAGTTGTTCTTTGCGCTCCCAGAACAACCATGCCTTCATATTGTGGTCGGCAGCTGTGCGTTCCACGCCAGCAACACTCTAGAACCATATTGCGGGTTCAGACCAAATCTGCGGAGTTCTCGACACCACATCGACCGTAAGTAACACAAGGCCCGACGGGGTCCACGGAGGTTATTTCCTTGGCTGCTGCGCGCAACGCAACCACCACTTCACCCAAGAACGGTCGGGCCGCATCGCGGCTCTCGTTCGCCAAGATCACCGACACCCTGACCGTTCCGGATCTGCTCGCTCTGCAGACCGAGAGCTTCGACTGGCTGGTCGGAAACGACGTGTGGAAGGCACGCGTCGCGGAAGCGAAGAAGGCCGGTCGTCAGGACCTGCCCAACAACTCGGGTCTCGATGAGATCTTCGAGGAGATCTCTCCGATCGAAGACCTCGGCGAGACCATGCAGCTCAGCTTCACGAGCCCGTTCCTCGAGCCCGAGAAGTACACCATCGACGAGTGCAAGGAGCGCGGCAAGACCTACGCGGCTCCCCTCTACGTCGAGGCCGAGTTCATGAACCACCAGACCGGTGAGATCAAGACCCAGACGGTCTTCATGGGCGACTTCCCGCTCATGACCGAGCGCGGAACGTTCATCATCAACGGCACCGAGCGCGTCGTCGTGTCGCAGCTCGTCCGGAGCCCCGGCGTCTACTTCGACCGCACCCCCGAGAAGACCTCCGACAAGGACATCTACTCCGCTCGCATCATCCCGAGCCGCGGTGCCTGGCTCGAGTTCGAGATCGACAAGCGCGACCAGGTCGGCGTCCGCATCGACCGCAAGCGCAAGCAGTCGGTCACCGTGTTCCTGAAGGCCCTCGGCCTCACCAGCGAGGAGATCCTCGAGGAGTTCAAGGGCTACGCGTCGATCGAGGCCACCCTGGAGAAGGACTCGATCCTCACCAAGGAAGAGGCCCTGAAGGACATCTACCGCAAGCTCCGCCCGGGCGAGCAGGTCGCCGCCGAGGCTGCCCGCGCCCTGCTGGACAACTTCTACTTCAACTCCAAGCGCTACGACCTGGCGAAGGTGGGTCGTTACAAGATCAACCGCAAGCTCGGTATGGACGCGCCGCTGTCCGACTCGGTGCTCACCAACCAGGACATCATCGCCACGATCAAGTACCTGGTGGCCCTGCACGACAACCAGACCGTGCTCCCCGGAGTGCGCGACGGCAAGAAGGTCGAGATCCGTCTCGACGTCGACGACATCGACCACTTCGGCAACCGCCGCATCCGTGCGGTCGGCGAGCTCATCCAGAACCAGGTCCGCACCGGTCTGTCCCGCATGGAGCGCGTCGTCCGCGAGCGCATGACCACGCAGGACATCGAGGCGATCACCCCGCAGACCCTGATCAACGTGCGCCCCGTCGTCGCCGCGATCAAGGAGTTCTTCGGAACGAGCCAGCTGTCGCAGTTCATGGACCAGAACAACCCCCTCGCGGGCCTGACGCACAAGCGTCGCCTCTCCGCGCTGGGCCCGGGTGGTCTGTCCCGTGAGCGCGCCGGCGTCGAGGTGCGAGACGTGCACCCCAGCCACTACGGCCGCATGTGCCCGATCGAGACCCCGGAAGGCCCGAACATTGGCCTCATCGGTTCGCTCGCCTCGTTCGCGCGGATCAACTCGTTCGGCTTCATCGAGACCCCGTACCGTCGCGTCGTCGACGGCGTGGTCACGGAGAACATCGACTACCTCACCGCGTCGGAGGAGGACGAGTACATCGTCGCCCAGGCCAACGCGCCGCTGACGGCCGAGGCGACCTTCGCCGAGGCCCGCGTGCTCGCCCGCAAGAAGGGCGGCGAGGTCGACCTCTTCCCGAAGGAGGACATCGGCTACATGGATGTCTCGCCGCGCCAGATGGTGTCGGTCGCGACCTCCCTCATCCCCTTCCTCGAGCACGACGATGCGAACCGCGCGCTCATGGGCGCCAACATGCAGCGTCAGGCCGTGCCGCTGCTCCGCTCGGAGTCGCCGCTGGTCGGAACCGGCATGGAGGGCTTCGCGGCCATCGACGCCGGTGACGTGGTCACCGCGAACGGCGCCGGTGTCGTGCAGGAGGTCTCGGCCGATTCGGTCACCGTCCTCCTCGACGACGCTGGAACCGAGACCTACTACCTGCGCAAGTTCGACCGCTCCAACCAGGGCACGTCGTACAACAACCGCGTCATCGTCTCCGAGGGCGAGCGGATCGAGGTGGGTCAGGTCATCGCAGACGGCCCGGCCACCGAGAACGGCGAGCTCGCACTCGGCAAGAACCTCCTCGTGGCGTTCATGCCGTGGGAGGGTCACAACTTCGAAGACGCGATCATCCTCAGCCAGAACCTGGTGAAGGACGACGTGCTCTCCTCGATCCACATCGAGGAGTACGAGGTCGATGCCCGCGACACCAAGCTCGGCAAGGAGGAGATCACCCGTGACCTCCCCAACGTGAGCCCGGAGCTGCTGGCCGACCTCGACGAGCGCGGCATCATCCGCATCGGAGCCGAGGTCCGCCCCGGCGACATCCTGGTCGGAAAGGTCACGCCCAAGGGCGAGACCGAGCTCTCGGCCGAGGAGCGCCTGCTGCGCGCGATCTTCAACGAGAAGTCCCGCGAGGTCCGTGACACGAGCCTCAAGGTGCCTCACGGTGAAGAGGGCACGATCATCGCCGTCAAGGAGTTCTCCGCGGAGAACGACGACGAGCTCGGCTCGGGCGTCAACCAGCGCGTGGTCGTCTACATCGCCCAGAAGCGCAAGATCACCGCGGGTGACAAGCTCGCCGGCCGTCACGGCAACAAGGGCGTCATCTCGAAGATCCTCCCGGTCGAGGACATGCCGTTCCTCGCCGACGGAACTCCGGTCGACATCGTCCTCAACCCGATGGGCATCCCCGGCCGCATGAACTTCGGCCAGGTGCTCGAGACCCACCTCGGGTGGATCGCGAAGCAGGGCTGGGAGGTCGACGGCAAGCCGAAGTGGGCCGCGAACCTGCCCGAGCAGGCGCGTTCCGCTGCTCCCGGCACCAAGGTCGCGACCCCGGTGTTCGACGGCGCGTCCGAGGAGGAGATCGCGGGTCTGCTCGACTCCACCACGCTCACGCGTGACGGCGAGCGCCTGATCGGCTCCTCGGGCAAGACGCAGCTCTTCGACGGCCGCTCCGGCGAGCCGTACCCGGAGCCCGTCTCGGTCGGCTACATGTACATCCTGAAGCTGCACCACCTCGTCGACGACAAGATCCACGCCCGCTCCACGGGCCCGTACTCGATGATCACGCAGCAGCCGCTGGGTGGTAAGGCGCAGTTCGGTGGACAGCGATTCGGTGAGATGGAGGTGTGGGCGCTCGAGGCATACGGTGCCGCCTACGCCCTGCAGGAGCTCCTGACCATCAAGTCCGATGACATCCTCGGCCGCGTCAAGGTGTACGAGGCCATCGTCAAGGGCGAGAACATCCAGGAGCCCGGCATCCCCGAGAGCTTCAAGGTGCTCATCAAGGAGATGCAGTCGCTCTGCCTGAACGTCGAGGTGCTCTCGGCCGATGGCACCGCGGTCAGCCTCCGCGACACGGACGACGAGGTCTTCCGTGCCGCCGAAGAGCTCGGCATCAACATCTCCAGCCGCTTCGAGTCGTCGTCCATCGACGACATCTGAGCCGGCAACCACTAGAAGACTTTTTCCAGGAGAGAAGGAAAATTGCTCGACGTAACAACTTTTGATGAGCTGCGGATCGGCCTCGCAACGGCCGACGACATCCGCAAGTGGTCGCACGGTGAGGTCAAGAAGCCCGAGACCATCAACTACCGCACGCTGAAGCCCGAGAAGGACGGCCTCTTCGGAGAGCAGATCTTCGGGCCGAGCCGTGACTGGGAGTGTTCCTGCGGCAAGTACAAGCGGGTGCGCTTCAAGGGCATCGTCTGCGAGCGCTGCGGTGTCGAGGTCACGAAGTCGTCGGTGCGCCGCGAGCGCATGGGCCACATCGAGCTCGCCGCCCCGGTCACGCACATCTGGTACTTCAAGGGTGTGCCCAGCCGCCTCGGCTACCTGCTCGACATGGCGCCGAAGGACCTCGAGAAGGTCATCTACTTCGCCGCGTACATGATCATCTCGGTCGACGAGGACGGCCGTCACGAGGACATGCCCGGGCTGGAGAACGAGCTGCGGCTCGAGATCAAGACCCTCGCCGACCAGCGTGACGCCCGCATCGCCGACCGCCTGTCGCGCCTCGAGACCGACCTCGCCGAGCTCGAGAACGAGGGCGCCAAGGCCGACCAGAAGCGCCGCACGAAGGATGGCGCCGAGAAGGAGATGTCGCAGACCCGCAAGGCCTACGACGACCAGATCTCCCAGCTCGAGCGCGTCTGGGAGGACTTCCGCAACCTCAAGGTGGGCGAGCTGAAGCCCGAGGACGCGATCTTCCACGAGCTGCAGGACCGCTACGGGATGTACTTCGAGGCCTACATGGGCGCCGAGGCCATCAAGAAGCGCCTCGAGGCCTTCGACCTGGAGACCGAGGGCGAGAACCTGCGCCTCCAGATCTCCGAGGGCAAGGGCCAGAAGAAGATCCGTGCGATCAAGCGACTCCGCGTCGTGAGCTCCTTCCTCGCCACCGGCAACTCGCCGGCCGCGATGGTGCTCGACGTGGTGCCGGTCATCCCGCCGGAGCTCCGCCCGATGGTGCAGCTCGACGGTGGCCGCTTCGCGACCTCCGACCTCAACGACCTCTACCGTCGTGTGATCAACCGCAACAACCGTCTCCGTCGACTGCTCGACCTCGGTGCCCCCGAGATCATCGTCAACAACGAGAAGCGGATGCTGCAGGAGGCCGTCGACGCCCTGTTCGACAACGGCCGCCGTGGTCGCCCCGTCACCGGTACCGGCAACCGCGCCCTGAAGTCCCTGAGCGACATGCTCAAGGGAAAGCAGGGTCGTTTCCGCCAGAACCTGCTCGGCAAGCGCGTCGACTACTCGGGCCGTTCGGTCATCATCGTCGGCCCGCAGCTGAAGCTGCACCAGTGCGGTCTGCCCAAGCAGATGGCCCTGGAGCTCTTCAAGCCGTTCGTGATCAAGCGCCTGATCGACCTGAGCCACGCTCAGAACATCAAGGCCGCGAAGCGCATGGTCGAGCGCAGCCGTCCGCAGGTGTGGGACGTGCTCGAGGAGATCATCCGCGAGCGCCCCGTGCTGCTGAACCGTGCGCCTACGCTGCACCGTCTCGGCATCCAGGCCTTCGAGCCCCAGCTCGTGGAGGGCAAGGCGATCCAGCTGCACCCGCTCGTCTGCGCCGCGTTCAACGCGGACTTCGACGGTGACCAGATGGCCGTCCACCTCCCGCTGTCGGTCGAGGCCCAGGCCGAGGCGCGCATCCTGATGCTCGCGTCGAACAACATCCTGAAGCCCTCCGACGGCCGTCCGGTCACCCTGCCCACGCAGGACATGATCATCGGTCTGCACCACCTCACGACCATCAAGGAGGGTGCGATCGGCGAAGGCCGTGCGTTCTCCTCGGTCTCCGAGGCGATCCTCGCCAAGGATCAGGGTTCGCTCGACCTCAACGCCGTCGTGAAGATCCGCATGTCGGATGTCCACTTCGCCGAGGGCGCGGCTCCCGAGGGCTACGAGGGCGGTCCCGTGATCATCGAGACCACGCTCGGTCGCGCGCTGTTCAACGAGGCGCTGCCGGCGGACTACCCGTACATGCAGCAGGTCGCCGACAAGGGCGCCATCTCCGCGATCGTCAACGACCTCGCGGAGCGGTACCCCAAGGTGGAGGTCGCTGCATCGCTCGACCGCATCAAGGACGCGGGCTTCTACTGGGCCACGCGCTCCGGTGTGACCGTGGCTCTCTCCGACATCCTGACCCCGCCGAACAAGCGGGAGATCGTCCAGGGCTACGAGAAGCAGGCCGCCAAGGTGCAGGGCCAGTTCGAGAAGGGTCTGACGACCGACCTCGAGCGTCGTCAGGAGCTCATCCAGATCTGGACGAAGGCCACCGACGAGGTCGCCGCAGCCATGCGCGCAAACTTCCCGGTCGACAACACGATCAACCGCATGGTCACCTCGGGTGCACGTGGTAACTGGCTGCAGGTGCGCAACATCGCCGGTATGCGAGGCCTCGTGAACAACCCGAAGGGTGAGATCATCCCTCGCCCGATCATCTCCTCGTACCGTGAGGGACTGTCGGTGGCGGAGTACTTCATCGCCACCCACGGTGCTCGAAAGGGTCTCGCCGACACCGCTCTGCGTACGGCCGACTCGGGCTACCTCACGCGTCGTCTCGTGGACGTCTCGCAGGATGTCATCATCCGCGAGCCCGACTGCGGCACCTCGCGCGGTCTCGACCTGCCGATCGCGAACGAGGGCGCCGACGGCGTCTGGACTCGCGACGACAACGTCGAGAACTCGGTCTACGCCCGCTCGCTGGCCGCTGACGCGGTCAACGAGAAGGGCGAGGTCGTGGCCGAGGCCGGAGACGACGTCGGAGACGTGCTGATCGACAAGCTCGTCGCTGCGGGCGTCCGCACCATCAAGGTGCGCTCGGTCCTCACCTGCGAGTCCGCCGTTGGTGTCTGCGCGACCTGCTACGGCCGGTCGCTGGCCACCGGCAACCTCGTCGACATCGGAGAGGCCGTCGGCATCATCGCGGCCCAGTCGATCGGCGAGCCCGGCACGCAGCTCACGATGCGCACCTTCCACACCGGTGGATCGGCTTCGGCCGACGACATCACGCAGGGTCTTCCCCGCGTGCAGGAGCTCTTCGAGGCCCGCACCCCCAAGGGTGCGTCGCCCATCGTCGAGGCCGCCGGTCGCGTCACCATCGAAGACACCGACCGCAGCCGCAAGGTGATCCTCACGCCCGACAACGGCGACGAGCCGATCGCCTACCCGGTGCTGAAGCGTGCGACCCTCCTCATCGAGGACGGGCAGCACGTGGAGCTCGGTCAGCAGCTCATCGTCGGCGCCGTCGACCCGAAGGAAGTCCTTCGCGTCAAGGGCGTTCGCGAGGTGCAGAAGCACCTCGTGGGCGGTGTGCAGGGCGTCTACCGTTCGCAGGGCGTGCCGATCCACGACAAGCACATCGAGGTCATCGTGCGCCAGATGCTGCGCAAGGTCACCGTCGTGGAGCACAGCGACACCGACCTGCTGCCGGGTGAGCTCGTCGACCGGTCGCGCTACACCGAGGTGAACCGCGCTGCGGTCGCCGAGGGCAAGCGCCCCGCATCGGCTCGCCAGGAGGTCATGGGAATCACCAAGGCCTCGCTCGCGACCGAGTCGTGGCTGTCGGCCGCGTCGTTCCAGGAGACCACGCGTGTTCTCACGCAGGCCGCCATGGAGGGCAAGTCCGACCCGCTGGTGGGACTGAAGGAGAACGTGATCATCGGAAAGCTGATCCCGGCCGGAACCGGTCTCCAGAAGTACCGCAACGTCACCGTCGAGGCGACCGAAGAGGCCAAGGCCGAGCGCTACCCGAACCGCATCTTCACAGATGACTCGGTGTTCTCGGAGGCGGACCTCTCGTTCGTCGACTTCGACAGCTTCTCGAGCGACGACTACACGCCGGGCACCTACAACTAAGCAGGCATCCGCGTGACCCGGAAGGCCCTCCACCGTTCAGGTGGGGGGCCTTCCGCCGTCTCGGCGCGCATCCCTCGGTTGCGGTCCCGCCGTTGCTAAGGTTTCGCCATGAGCACCGAGGATCGACCCGACGAGCAGCCGGAATTCCCCCAGGATGACGCCGCTGCGGCTTCATCGGCGTCCGTCCCGCCCCCCATGCCCGAGATCCCGGCCTGGCAGGCCCCCGCCGACCACACGCCGGCGTCGCCCATCCCGATCCCCGATCCGATCCAGATGCCCACGGCTGCGGCGACCCCGGCCGCCGAGCCGTCGGTCGACGAGAGGGAGCCCACCACGGCTCCGGATGCCGAGACCGCCACGCGTGAGCCGCTGGGCGGCCCGTACGTGGTCAGGGAGCACGGTGCGCCCGTCGCGGAGCAGGCGACGGCCGCGTACGAGCGGCAGCCTTCCGGCGGCCCCTACGTCACGTCGTCCGAGCCGGCAGAACCGCGGGACGCCGACGTGCGCACCCCGTACCCGGCCGCGGCCTTCGCTCCCGCGCCCGCCGCCGCCGCTGTCGCAGCCCCCGCCGCCGCGTCCGAGCCGCAGCCCGGCTACGCCCCCTACCAGCAGGCGCCGCAGCCGCTCGCCCCGCAGCCGCCCCGCCCTCGCGGCAATCGAGGCGTCGGCTCCCTCATCGCCCTCGCCGGCACGGCCGTCTTCGCCGTCGTGTACGCCGGCGTCGCCTTCCTCATCATCGCCGCCAACCTCGCCGGTGCCGCGGCCGTCTCGGCCTTCACGTCGTTCCTGCTGAGCGCCGCCTTCATCGTGCCGGTCGTCGTCTTCGCCATCGCCCTCGTGCTCATCGTCCTGATCGTGAATCGGGCCGGCTGGTGGGCCTACGTGCTCGGCGGCGTCCTCGTGGCGGTGCTGGTGTACGTGGCGGGCATCGCCGGAGCGCTCATCCACGTCAACGCGTGGAACTGGCAGCCCCAGGAGCAGTACGACTTCGTGCGCTCGCTCACGATGGATCCGCTCACCCTCGCCGGCGCGATCATCGCACGCGAGGCCGCCATCTGGACCGGCGCCTGGATCGCGTTCCGTGGCCGCCGTCTGAAGGCGAAGAACGTCGCCGAGCGCGAGGAGTTCGAGCGCAGCCGGGCCGACGCCACGACGGACTCCCAGCGCGAGGGCGCAGCGCCCAGCACGACCTGGTAAGATCCTCTAGTCCCGACTGCCGCCGAGCTCACAGCCCATAGCTGACAGCTCACGGGCGACTGGGATGGGCACCCGCATTTGACCCTTCTGGGTCTACCAGCTATTCTTTTCCGGGTGTGTGCGAATTCGCATGCCCAATTTTAGAGCGAAGCAGAACGACAGTTCCCACTGCTCCACCAGCCAGCGATACCAGAGCCATTTTGTACCGCCGGTGGGTCCAGACGAACTCGACACGCCAGAGATGGTGGTGCGAGGGCGTGAACGAACGGATGCGCGCAGAGCGCAGCCGGCAGAGATTTCAACACCGAGCGTTATGAATACAAGGAGTAAGTAGTGCCAACCATTCAGCAGTTGGTCCGCAAGGGTCGCACCCCGAAGGTCGTCAAGACCAAGGCGCCCGCCCTCAAGGCCAACCCCCAGCAGCGCGGCGTGTGCACCCGTGTGTACACCACCACCCCCAAGAAGCCGAACTCCGCGCTTCGCAAGGTCGCCCGCGTCAAGCTGTCCAACGGCACCGAGGTCACCGCCTACATCCCCGGTGAGGGCCACAACCTGCAGGAGCACTCGATGGTGCTCGTTCGCGGCGGTCGTGTGAAAGACCTCCCCGGCGTTCGCTACAAGATCATCCGCGGCGCGCTCGACACGCAGGCCGTGAAGAACCGCAAGCAGGCTCGCAGCCGGTACGGCGCGAAGATGGAGAAGAAGTAATGCCTCGCAAGGGTCCCGCCCCGAAGCGTCCCGTTGTCGCCGATCCGGTCTACGGCGCGCAGATCGTCAGCCAGCTCGTCAACAAGATCCTCCTCGATGGCAAGAAGGCCACCGCTGAGCGCATCGTGTACGACGCTCTCGAAGGCGTCTCCGCCAAGAACAGCCAGGACGCCGTCGTCACCCTGAAGAAGGCTCTCGACAACGTGCGCCCGACCCTCGAGGTCCGCAGCCGCCGCGTCGGTGGCTCGACCTACCAGGTGCCGATCGAGGTCAAGCCTCACCGCGCCAACACCCTCGCACTCCGCTGGCTCACCACCTACGCGAAGGCCCGCCGCGAGAAGACGATGACCGAGCGTCTCACCAACGAGATCCTCGACGCGTCGAACGGTCTGGGCGCCGCGGTCAAGCGTCGCGAAGACACCCACAAGATGGCCGAGTCGAACAAGGCGTTCGCGCACTACCGCTGGTAGTCGTTCGACCCCCCTCTTTCCCACCCTTACCTTTCGGAGGAAATCCGTGGCACAGGACGTGCTCACCGACCTGAACAAGGTCCGCAACATCGGCATCATGGCGCACATCGATGCCGGCAAGACCACCACGACCGAGCGCATCCTGTTCTACACGGGTATCACGCACAAGATCGGTGAGGTCCACGACGGCGCTGCCACGATGGACTGGATGGCGCAGGAGCAGGAGCGTGGCATCACGATCACCTCCGCTGCGACGACCTGTTTCTGGAACAAGAACCAGATCAACATCATCGACACCCCCGGTCACGTCGACTTCACCGTCGAGGTGGAGCGTTCGCTCCGCGTGCTCGACGGCGCGGTCGCCGTGTTCGACGGCAAGGAGGGCGTCGAGCCCCAGTCCGAGACGGTGTGGCGTCAGGCCGACAAGTACAACGTGCCCCGCATCTGCTTCGTCAACAAGATGGACAAGCTGGGCGCCGACTTCTACTTCACGGTCGACACCATCATCAACCGCCTCGGCGCCAAGCCGCTGGTCCTCCAGCTCCCGATCGGTGCGGAGTCCTCCTTCGAGGGCGTCGTCGACCTGGTCGAGATGCGTGCGCTCACCTGGCGCGGAGACTCCAAGGGTGACGTGCAGATGGGTGCCAAGTACGAGATCGAGGAGATCCCGGCCGACCTCAAGGAGAAGGCCGACGAGTACCGTCAGCTCCTCCTCGAGACCGTCGCCGAGACCGACGACACGCTGCTCGAGAAGTTCTTCGGTGGTGAGGAGCTCACGATCCCCGAGATCAAGGGCGCCATCCGCAAGCTCACCGTGAACAGCGAGATCTACCCCGTGCTGTGCGGCTCCGCGTTCAAGAACCGCGGCGTGCAGCCGATGCTCGACGCGGTCGTCGACTACCTCCCCTCCCCGCTGGATGTGCCCGCGACCGAAGGTCACGACATCCGCGACGAGGAGAAGGTCGTGGAGCGCCACCCCGACCCGAAGGACCCGTTCGCGGCCCTCGCGTTCAAGGTCGCCGTGCACCCGTTCTTCGGTCGTCTCACCTACATCCGCGTGTACTCGGGTCACCTCGACTCCGGCGGACAGGTCATGAACTCGACCAAGGGCAAGAAGGAGCGCATCGGCAAGATCTTCCAGATGCACTCCAACAAGGAGAACCCGGTCGACTCGGTCACCGCGGGCCACATCTATGCGGTCATCGGCCTGAAGGACACCACCACCGGTGACACCCTGTCGGACCCGTCGAACCAGATCGTCCTCGAGTCGATGACGTTCCCGGAGCCCGTGATCGAGGTCGCGATCGAGCCGAAGACCAAGGCCGACCAGGAGAAGCTGGGTGTCGCCATCCAGAAGCTCGCTGAGGAGGACCCGACCTTCCGCACGGAGCAGAACCAGGAGACCGGTCAGACGGTCATCAAGGGAATGGGCGAGCTCCACCTCGACATCCTGGTCGACCGCATGAAGCGCGAGTTCAACGTCGAGGCGAACGTCGGAAAGCCCCAGGTGGCCTACCGCGAGACGATCCGCAAGACCGTCGAGCGTCACGACTACACGCACAAGAAGCAGACCGGTGGATCCGGCCAGTTCGCGAAGATCCAGATCGCCATCGCGCCCCTCGAGGTCACCGCGGAGACGGTCTACGAGTTCGAGAACAAGGTCACCGGTGGCCGCGTGCCGCGCGAGTACATCCCTTCGGTCGACGCCGGAATCCAGGATGCGCTGCAGGTCGGCGTGCTCGCCGGCTACCCGATGGTGGGCGTCAAGGCGACCCTCCTCGACGGCGCGTCGCACGACGTCGACTCCTCGGAGATGGCGTTCAAGATCGCCGGCTCCATGGCGTTCAAGGAGGCTGCTCGCAAGGCCAGCCCCGTGCTGCTCGAGCCGCTCATGGCCGTCGAGGTCCGTACTCCCGAGGAGTACATGGGCGACGTCATCGGCGACCTGAACTCCCGTCGTGGTCAGATCCAGTCGATGGAGGACGCGCAGGGTGTCAAGGTCGTGCGCGCCAACGTCCCGCTGTCGGAGATGTTCGGCTACATCGGCGACCTCCGGTCGAAGACCTCCGGTCGTGCGGTGTACTCGATGACCTTCGAGAGCTACGCCGAGGTCCCGAAGGCTGTGGCCGACGAGATCATCCAGAAGAACAAGGGCGAGTAGCGCCCGAGTTCTGCGGGCCTCGTAGGTTCGCGTAAAATATCAACAAACCCCCGCTTGGCTCCCGGATGCAATCCAGCATCCGAGATCCCGGCATGAGAGTCCTGAGGAGGACCTAGTGGCTAAGGCCAAGTTCGAGCGGACCAAGCCGCACGTCAACATCGGAACGATCGGTCACGTTGACCACGGTAAGACCACTCTTACCGCTGCCATCTCGAAGGTCCTGGCGGACAAGTACCCGTCGGCGACCAACGTTCAGCGCGACTTCGCGTCGATCGACTCCGCTCCTGAGGAGCGCCAGCGCGGCATCACGATCAACATCTCGCACGTCGAGTACGAGACGCCCAAGCGTCACTACGCTCACGTCGACGCCCCCGGCCACGCCGACTACATCAAGAACATGATCACCGGTGCGGCTCAGATGGACGGCGCGATCCTCGTGGTCGCCGCCACTGACGGCCCGATGGCTCAGACCCGTGAGCACGTGCTGCTCGCCAAGCAGGTCGGCGTGCCGTACCTCATGGTGGCTCTGAACAAGTCGGACATGGTCGACGACGAGGAGATCCTGGAGCTCGTCGAGCTCGAGGTCCGCGAGCTGCTCTCGAGCCAGAACTTCGATGGCGACAACGCACCCGTCGTCCGCGTCTCGGGCCTCAAGGCTCTCGAGGGCGACGAGAAGTGGGTCGAGTCGATCGTCGAGCTGATGAACGCCGTCGACGAGTCCATCCCGGACCCGATCCGCGACAAGGACAAGCCGTTCCTCATGCCCGTCGAGGACGTCTTCACGATCACCGGTCGTGGAACCGTCGTCACGGGCCGCGCCGAGCGTGGCACCCTGGCCATCAACTCCGAGGTCGAGATCGTCGGCATCCGCCCGACGCAGAAGACCACGGTCACGGGTATCGAGATGTTCCACAAGCAGCTCGACGAGGCCTGGGCCGGCGAGAACTGTGGTCTGCTCCTCCGCGGCACCAAGCGCGAGGACGTGGAGCGCGGACAGGTCGTCGTCAAGCCGGGTTCGGTCACGCCGCACACCGACTTCGAGGGCACCGCGTACATCCTGTCGAAGGATGAGGGTGGGCGTCACAACCCCTTCTACACGAACTACCGCCCGCAGTTCTACTTCCGCACCACCGACGTCACCGGCGTCATCACGCTGCCCGAGGGCACCGAGATGGTCATGCCCGGCGACACCACCGACATCTCGGTCGCGCTGATCCAGCCGATCGCGATGGAGGAGGGCCTCGGCTTCGCGATCCGTGAGGGTGGCCGCACCGTCGGTGCCGGTACCGTCACCAAGATCAACAAGTAACAAGAGTCACCTAGCAAAGGGCCGTGCCTTCGGGCGCGGCCCTTTCGCGTACCCGGGCGAGGGGCCACGATGGAGTCATGGCTATCGACGACATCACCAAGAAGGCTCAGGCATTCCTCAAGGACAACAAGGTCCAGGATGCGCTGAAGAGCGAGAAGGCCGAGGAGATCAGCGACAAGCTCCTCGACAGCGTGGCGAACGCGGCCAAGAAGGCCACGGGCGGAAAGCACGACGCGAAGATCGACGAGGCGAAGGCGAAGGCCGACAAGCACATCGGCAACCAGTAGCCCCTCCGTCGGGGTCGCCCTCGCGCGAGGATTGGTAGGCTCGATTCTCGTGTCAGAAACTCCGAAGAGCGCCGTGGCGCCGCAGCAGAACGATCCCTCCTTCGACGACGTGTGGGACGAACTGAACTACCGCGGCCTCGTGCACGTCTCCACGGATGCCGACGCGCTGAAGGCCCTCCTCGCGGGGCCTCCGATCACGTTCTACTGCGGGTTCGACCCCACAGCGCCGAGTCTCCACCTGGGCAACCTGGTGCAGATCCTCGTGATGCGCCGGCTGCAGCTCGCCGGTCACCGGCCGCTCGGGCTGGTAGGCGGGTCGACCGGCCTCATCGGCGATCCGCGCCCGACGGCTGAGCGCACCCTGAACACACGCGAGACGGTGGCCGAGTGGGTCGGCTACCTCCGTGGTCAGATCGAGCGCTTCTTGAGCTTCGAGGGTGACAACGCAGCGAGGATGGTGAACAACCTCGACTGGACCG
The DNA here is from genome assembly GCF_023264895.1 of Herbiconiux sp. Taxonomy (GTDB): domain Bacteria; phylum Actinomycetota; class Actinomycetes; order Actinomycetales; family Microbacteriaceae; genus Herbiconiux. The sequence continues at coordinate 23,187 of NZ_JAHFUY010000071.1, forward strand.
CACCCCTCTCGGCGATCGACTTCCTGCGCGAGGTGGGCAAGTACTTCCGGGTCGGAACGATGCTGAAGAAGGATGCCGTCTCGGCCCGCCTCAACTCGGATGCCGGCATCAGCTACACCGAGTTCAGCTACCAGATCCTGCAGGGCATGGACTTCCTCGAGCTCTACCGGAGCTACGGCTGCGTGCTGCAGACCGGGGGGAGCGACCAGTGGGGCAACCTCACGAGTGGCACCGATCTCATCCATCGTGCGGAGCACGCGAGTGTGCACGCCATCGGTACGCCCTTGATCACGAACTCCGACGGCACGAAGTTCGGCAAGAGCGAGGGCAACGCCGTGTGGCTCGATCCGGCGCTGACGAGCCCCTACGCCTTCTACCAGTTCTGGCTCAACACCGATGATGCCGACGTGATCGACCGGCTTAAGATCTTCACGTTCCTCGGCCGGAGCGAGATCGAGCGTCTCGAGCGTGCGGTGGCCGAGGAGCCCTTCCGCCGTGAAGCCCAGCGGACACTGGCCTTCGAGGTCACGGCGCTCGTGCACGGGGTGGCGGCGACCGAAGCCGCGATCGCCGCAGCGGCGGCCCTGTTCGGGCAGGGTGCTCTCGACTCGCTCGACGAGTCGACCCTCGCCGCCGCGATCTCGGAGCTCCCGACCCTCGAGGTGTCGGCGGAGACCACGATCCTCGAGGCGCTCGTCGGGTCTGGTCTGGTCGGCAGCTCGAGCGAAGCGCGGCGTGCGATCTCCCAGGGTGGCGTGTACCTCAACAACGTCAAGGTGAAGAGCGATGCTGCCGTCGTGGGGGAGTCGCTCCTGTCCGGCCGGCACGCCGTTCTGCGCCGGGGCAAGAAGACCCTCGCGGGACTCGTCGCATCGGCGTGATCCCGGGCGACACGCCCGGGCGTCAGCGCGAGTTGCACAGCCCCTGAGGCCCGCGTAATGTAATCCCTCGTCACCCCACAGGTGCGGAAAAGCGGAAGAGCTTACCGGCCTCAAGCGGAGACCAAAACCCCTACTGAATCTCACTTCACGGTGAACTTCGGTTTGACTTTCGGGTCGAGAATGGTAGGGTTGAGAAGTTGCCCGGAGGGCCGCCAGCTGTGGTTGGTGGGGCCGGTGCGTCCGATCCTTGAGAACTCAACAGCGTGCACAATGTCAAATGCCAAAAACCCGTTGGTTAGCTTCGGCTGACTACGGATTCCTTTTGGGAAACATTTAAACAAAACAAAGCAAGTCAGTAATGATTTGTTCTGTCAGTTTCAAACTTGCAAGTCAGTGAACCTATTCCGGTTGCTGGTTTGTGCGTAAACATTTACGGAGAGTTTGATCCTGG
>NZ_JAHFUY010000072.1 GCF_023264895.1 Herbiconiux sp.
CCGCACCTCGTCCGTTCCGCACCTCATCAGTTCCGCACCTCCTCCGGTCTGCACCTCTTCCCTTCCCCACCTCATCGGTTCCGCCCCCTCATCCGTTCCACCTTCCGATCCGCGCCGCGCCCTCGGGCCGGCCCTCAGACTCGCGGCCGCCGCGCCTCTCCCCCCTGGGTGCGGCGGTCGCGACCACCCCGAGCGGGCCATCACCGCTCGCTCGGCGGTCCCGCCGGCTTCGCGGCCGGCACCCCGCTCCTGCGGGATCACTGGTCGCTGATCACCGATCACCAATCATTGATCACGCAGGATCGGCCACCGACTCGCGGCCGTCGCACTTCCCCCGGTGCGGCGGTCGCGACTTCCTTTCGCGACCTGTTCCTGTCTTCAGGCCGACTTCCGCATCAGTGCTCCGCAGTCGCGACCTAGCAGCCATGCCACCCCCGTTCTTGTGAAGCGCGTTTGGGTTTGCTCAGAGGGTGCGGTGCTCCCCGGCGCGGACCGAGCGACCCGGTACCTTTGCAGATATGGTGACGCGAGTTCGACGAGCACGCCCGGAGGACTCGGGCATCGTGTCCGCCGTCGCGGCGGAGACGTTCGAGCTGGCGTGCCCTCCCGGAACAGCACCCGAAGCCATCGCCGCCTTCATCGCCGACAAGCTCTCCGAGCCCACGTTCTCCGAGCACCTCCGAGGCGGCACCCACACGGTGCTCCTCGCCGACGTCGACGGCGAGATCGCCGGTTACACCATGCTCATCGCCGGCGAACCGGCCGATCCGGATGTCGCGGCCACCGTGACCGCTCGGCCCACCATTGAGCTCAGCAAGTGCTACGTGCGTCGCACGTTCCACGGGCTCGGCGTCGCCACGACCCTCATGGAGGCGTCCCTCGCCTTCGCCGCGGAAGCCGGCGCCGCCAGCATCTGGCTCGGCGTCAACCAGCAGAACGCCCGCGCCATCCGCTTCTACGAGAAGCGCGGCTTCGCCAAGGTCGGCACGAAGACCTTCCTCGTGGGCGACGAGCTGCACGACGACTTCGTGCTCGAGCAGCCCCTCCCCGCCGTGGTCGACCTCGCCCCCTGACCCCCAGGTCACCGCCCGCGACCGCCCGTGCCACCACCGCGGGATCTGCCCTAGTCGCCACCGCCCCAGTCGCCACCGCCCGTGAGTAGCAACTGCTCATAACCGCACGCCCGATCGGCTGACATCCTCGGAGCACGACCCACTCCGAAAGCGACCCCCATGCCCCTGCGCTCGCGCCTCCTCGCCCGGCTCCGAGCTGCGCCGGCCAAGGGGGCCGCGATCCTCCTCTGCCTCGTGCTCGCACTCACGCACCTCGCGGTGGAGCAGGGCGACACCGCAGCCAGCCCCAGGCCATTCACCGCCTCAGCCTCAGCCGCACCCGCCTCGGCCACACCCGCCGCCGCACCGACGCTGCCCATCCCCACCCGCATCCACGGTGTCGACCGCTACGACCAGGCCGTCCAGGCATCCCGCGCCGGCTTCGACCGCGCCGACATCGTCTACCTCGCGAGCGGGCAGGCGTTCGCAGACGCGCTGGGCGCAGGCGCCGTGGCCGGCACCCACCGCTCACCCCTCCTCCTCACTCCGCGAGACGCTCTACCGCCGCTCGTCATCGCCGAGATCGCCCGGCTCCAGCCGACGATCGTGGTCGTGGTCGGCGGCACAGCTTCGGTCTCCGACGATGTGCTCGCCCAGCTCTCCCGCAGCATCACCGGGGCCACCTTCCTCCGCATCGACGGCGCGGATCGCTACGAGGTCTCCCGCGCACTCGTCACCGACCCTGTCGTCGGCGTCCCCGCTGCCGACGTCGTGCTCTTGGCAGCGGGAGCCGGGTTCGCCGACGCGGTCGCCGCCGCCCCCGCCGCCGTGCGCGCAAACGGCGCGATGCTGCTCGTGAACGGCGCGGGCTCCGGCCTGCCCCCGCCCACACACGCCGCCATCCGTGCTTTCGACCCGGCAGCCGTCACGCTCCTCGGTGGCACCACCACCATGAGCGCCGGCATCGAGAGTGAGCTCCGGATGCTGGGCCACGGGGTCTCGCGCGTCTCCGGCGCCGACCGCTACGAGGTCGCCGTCGCGCTCAACAGCACGGCGCATCCGGCACCCCCTGGCGGCACGGTCTACCTCGCGAGCGGCACCGCCTTCCCGGATGCGCTGAGCGGCGGCCCCCTCGCCGGCAGCCGCGGCGCCGCCATCTACCTCGTGCGCCCCACCTGCGTTCCATGGGCGGTGCTCGCCGACCTCCACCGCCTCGCCCCCCGCGAGATCGTGCTCCTGGGCGGCCCAGCCACCCTCAGCCCGTCCGTGCAGAGCCTCACCCCGTGCTGACCACCGCCCACCCGTCACTTCTCATGCCAAAACCCATGGGGAAGTGTGGAAAGTGACGTCTCGGCAGACTGCAACCACCCACGAGCCCCAGAACACGAGCCACAGGGGGCGAGGCTCAGAAGGGGAGGTGCCCCACCTGCAGCACGAGCTTGCCGCGGGTGTGGCCGCGCTCGATCGCGCGGTGCGCCTCCGCGGCATCGGCGAGCGGGAAGACCTCGTCGATGTGCACCCGCACGTCGCCGGAGTCGATCAGCCGCGTGACCACGGCCAGTGTCGCCGCATCCGGTGCCACCTTGAACGTCGTGGCCCGCATGCCCGCCGCGGCCGCCTCCTCCACGAAGCCCGGCCAGCTGCCGGTGGGGGCGTTGACGATGAGCCCGCCCGGCCGCAGCGTCGCAAGCGAACGCGTGCCGGTGGAGGCGTGCACGTTGCCCACCAGGTCGATCACCACATCCTGCTCCGACACCTGCTCGGCGAAGTCGACCGCCGAGTAGTCGATCACCTCGGCCGCTCCGAGCTCCCGCAGCCAGCCCTGGTTGCGGCCCGACCCGGTGGCCGTGACCCGGGCACCGAAGTAGCTCGCGAATTGCACCGCGAAGTGCCCGACCCCACCGGCGGCGGCGTGGATGAGCATCCGCTGCCCCTCGTGAGCCTTCGCGAGTTCCACCACCATGCCCCACGCCGTGAGAGCGGCGAGCGGCACCCCGGCGGCCTCGATGAGCGAGAGCGAACGGGGCTTGCGGGTGACCTGGAGGCTCGGCACGGACACGAGCTCGGCATACGACCCGGCACCGCGCGGCACCGACATCATGCCGTAGACCTCGTCGCCCACATTGAGGGCGTGCCCCTCGAAGGGCGTCTCGACCACCACGCCGGCGAAGTCGTAGCCGAGGATGCAGGGGAAGCCGTCGATGGCGGCCGACACCCCGGAACCCGCCCGCGTCTTCGCGTCGATCGGGTTCACACCGGCGGCGGCGACCTTCACGAGCACCTCGGCGTTCACCCGCACGGGCGAGGGCACGGTGGCGACCGTGAGCTCCGAAGGCTCCCCGGTGCGGCGGATCACCGCGGCCTGCATCGTCGACGGGTGGGTGAGCGTCGGACTCGATGTGCTCGTGCCCGGTCCACTCAGCTGCTCGATCATCCAATGCCTTCCGTAGAGTTCGAACGCCACGGGAGGGCTCGGGCTACCCGCCTCACTGCGCAGCCTGTTCGGCTTGCTCCCACGCTAGGCGGCGAATGATTCGCCGGTGTTACGGTCACATCACTGTGGTGCAAACTCACCGCGCACGAGCCCGCACCGGTACCATGCAGTGACCCGCCCTCCAGGAGTACCCACCCATGACGATCGCCGCCCTCCGCCCCTGGGGCCTCGTGCTCGCCGCGCTCGCCACCACCGCCGGACTCACCCTTATCTGGGTGGCCCGCCTCTCGGCCGACCGCTACCTCTACGTGAGCGAGCTCGGCGCCACCGGCGAGCCGACGGCCGAGGTCTTCCGCTGGGGGATGACGCTCGTGGCGGCCTCCGCCGCACTCGTCGCGCTCTGCGCCCCGAGACTCCATCCGCGAGTGCGCTGGCTCGCCGTGGCCCCGCCCGCCGTCGTGCTCGGCGGTGCGGCCGTCGCCTTCGGCATCGCCTCGCAGGTCACCTGCACCTACGGCTGCCCGCTCCCCGTGGGCCCCGCGTTCACCTGGCAGGATCTCGTGCACACCGTCTGCGCCGTCATCGGCTTCGCGGGCGCGGCGTTCGTGATGCTCCAGGTCTCGGTCGACCGCCGCTTCACGGGCCTCGCGCGCTTCTCGATGTCGGCCGCCATCGCGGTGGCCGTCATCGCCGGCGTCGGCGGCCTGCTCTCGCTGCTGCGCTTCGGCACGCAGGTCGGCGGCATCCTCGAGCTCGTGGCCACCACCATCGCGCTGGCCTGGCTCGCCACCCTGGCGCTCGTGCTCGCCGCGGCGGAGTTCCGCGCCGGGCGGCACGCGTCAGAAAGCCCTCAGGACCAGCCCAGCCACTCCGCGACCCCGCCGCGCGTGGCCGCCACGTACGCCGAGTAGTCGTCGTCGCGCGCCGGCAGCGGCACGCTCACGGCGCCGTCGAGCTCGTCCATCCACAGCTCCGCCACGGGCACCGGATGCACGGGGTCGCGGGGTGCCCAGACGATCGCGGTGGGCAGGTCGAGAGCCCCGACGTCGTCGGCGGGGGTGAAGGCCCGCGACCGGGGGATCTCGATCAGCCGGGCCGCGCGCTCCACCGCGAACGGGCTCCGGAACTGCTCGAGCAGCCCCGCCGCTCCGAGTCGCGACTCGGCCCGCACCGAGCCGTAGAGATCGGTGTCGAGGAACGCGCGCTCGCCCTCCTGGGCGCCGAGATCGGCCAGCAGCTCACCGATCACCGGGAAGGCGCGGAGGTTCGAGGGCAGCGACTCGTCGGTGAACGCGGGGCGCACGAACACGGCGTGCGTGAGCGGCAGCGCCTCGGTGAGCGCGAGCCGCAGGGCGAGCGCCGCCCCCATCGAGATGCCGATCACGGTGACGGGCGCTCCCGCGCGGCCGGCCGCCTCCTGCGAGGCGAGCACGTCCCGGGCGATGCGCGCGGCCATGGCCTCGAGCGTCAGTTCCGACGGCGAGGCGGGGTCGACATCCGCTCCGTGTGCCCGGGCATCCGGGGCCACAAGGTGCGCACCCGCCGGCACGATCGGGGAGAACATCGACAGCGCATCCTCCCGCGACCCACCGAGCCCGTGGAGCAGGAGGACGGTGCCAGCTGAACCGCCAGAACCGCCAGAACCGCCAGAACCGCCAGCCCCGGCAGCCCCGCCCGTCACGGCCGTCCCCGTTCCCCGCGCATCCACGCCAGCAGCTCGTCGGCCCGCCGCACGAGCAGCTCGATCTCGGACTCGTCGCGCGAGACCCACTCGCACCGCGGCGCCCCGGAGATCGGCACGAAGTCGACGTGCTGCTCCCACACCACGAGGGTGCGCTCGGCCCCGAGCACGTACTGCTGCCACCAGACCTGGCGGAGGTAGCTCCGCGGAATGCTCTTCCACGGCTTCGAGGTGGTCTTGATCTCGGCCAGCTCGACACTGCCGTCGTCGGCGAGGCGGATGCCGTCCGGAGTCGCGAGGTGTCGCCGCTCGCGGGCGGCGTGGAAGAGCGCGGCGCTCGGCTCGATCGCGTACTCCGAGCGCACCCAGGCGGCGATCTCGGGCTCACGGGCCCGGCCGTGATCGGTGAAGGCGTTGCCGCCGAAGCCCGTGCCGTTGAGCTTCTCCCAGGCCACCGAGGCGACGGCCCGGTCGCTCGCGAGCCGGGCGGCATCGGTGGCGGTGACGCCGCGGCTGCGTGCCCGGAGCCACGCCACCCGATCGGTCGAGGAGGTCACCAGTCGCGCGAGATGCGGAGCGGGCGGCGGGGGAGTCACCTCGTCCTCTTCCCAGGGGAAGGAGAGCATGAGAGACGTCACCCCACCATTGTCGCTCACACCCCGGACAGGCGAGGTCAGCGACATCCGGCATCGGCCGGCGACATTCTCAGACTCCGCATCGGAGGCTCATAGACTCCTCATAGCCGACTCCCGATACTGGAGATGTGACCATCGACGCCTCCCTCATCTCCGGCGGCAGCTCCGCCGCCAAGCAGCCCCGCCTCCGCCGTGCCGACGGCTCTCCCGTGCGCGCCCTCGTCGTCGACGACGAGAACACGCTCACCGATCTGCTGTCCATGGCGCTGCGCTACGAGGGCTGGGAGGTCAAGACCGCGAGCGAGGGCCGCCAGGCCATCACGCTCGCCCGCGAGTTCCGCCCCGACGTGATCGTGCTCGACGTGATGCTCCCGGACATCGACGGCCTGCAGGTGCTGCAGCGCGTGCGCAGCGACGGCCAGGAGACGCCCGTGCTCTTCCTCACCGCGAAGGATGCGCTCGACGACCGCATCGCCGGGCTCACCGCGGGCGGCGACGACTACGTCACCAAGCCGTTCAGCCTCGAGGAGCTCGTGGCGCGGCTCCGTGGTCTCATCCGCCGCAGCACCCTCGTGGTGGCCGACGCCGACGACCCGGTGGTCACCGTCGGCGATCTCGAGCTCGACGAGGACAGCCACGAGGTGTTCCGCGACGGCCACTCGATCGAGCTCACCGCGACCGAGTTCGAGCTCCTGCGCTTCCTCATGCGGAACCCCCGCCGGGTGCTCAGCAAGGCCCAGATCCTCGACCGCGTGTGGAGCTACGACTTCGGCGGCAAGTCGAGCGTCGTGGAGATCTACATCTCCTACCTGCGCAAGAAGATCGACGCCGGCCGTGCCCCCATGATCCACACGGTGCGCGGCGCCGGCTACATGCTGAAGCCCGCCCTGTGACCCTCCGCCGCACGCTGATCCTGAGCGTGCTCGGGCTCATCGCCCTCGCCGGCATCGTGATCGGGCTCGTGAGCACCCTCGCGCTCAACAGCTTCCTGCTCACCCAGCTGGATGCGCAGGTGCGGGAGGCCTCGAACCGCACGCTGATGTCGCTGCAGAGCCCGGACCAGAGCCCACGCCCCGAGATCTCGCTGGGGCAGGCATCCGGAACCGTGGTGGCGGTCATCTCGGGCGGCACCGCGGTGATCGGCTACGTGCTCGACGAGTACGGCCGGACCGAGTCGCTCACGGCCGAGCAGCTCGAGGCCCTCGACGCGGTCACCGCCGCGGCCGAGCCCACGAGCTTCACGATCGGCGACCTGGGCGCCTACCGCATCGACACCCAGGTCATCACCACCGCCGGCGACATCGTGGTGACGGGCCTCCCGCTCGACGACGTCACGAGCACCCTCTCCCGCCAGATCATCGTGATCGCCGGCATCACCGCGATCGCCATGGTGGTGGCCGGTGTGGCCGGCCTGCTCATCATCCGCCTGGCCCTCAGGCCGCTCGACCGCGTCACCGCCACCGCCACCCGTGTCGCAGAGCTCCCGCTCGATCGCGGCGACGTCGCGCTCGCCGAACGCGTTCCCGCCGTGGACACCGATCCCTCCTCCGAGGTGGGCCGCGTGGGACTCGCGTTCAACCGCATGCTCGAGCACGTGGCATCCGCTCTCACCTCCCGGCAGCAGAGCGAGAACAAGGTGCGCCAGTTCGTGGCGGATGCGAGTCATGAGCTCCGCACACCCCTCGCGTCGATCCGGGGCTACGCCGAGCTCACCCGGCGCACCGTCGACGACCTGCCGCCCGATGTGGCGCACTCGCTCGGCCGCATCGAGTCGGAGGCGACCCGCATGACCACGCTCGTCGAGGACCTGCTGCTGCTCGCCCGCCTCGACTCCAAGCCCGAGCTCGCGCGCGACGAGGTCGACCTCTCGCTCGTGCTCGTCGACGCGGTCAGCGACGCCCACGTGGCCGGCCCCGACCATCGCTGGGAGCTCGACCTCCCGGAGGAGCCCGTCACGGTCTCCGGCGACGCGCATCGCCTGCATCAGGTCTTCGCCAACCTCCTGGCCAACGCCCGCGTGCACACGCCGGCGGGAACCACCGTGGTCGCCTCGGTGCGGGTGAGCGACGCGGGCAGCGAGCCGGCGGCTCTCGTCGAGATCGCCGACGACGGCCCCGGGATCGATCCCGAGCTCGTGCCCACGCTCTTCGAGCGCTTCGTGCGGGGCGACGGATCGCGGTCGCGTCACGCCGGCAGCACCGGGCTCGGCCTCGCCATCGTCAAGGCGGTCGTGGACGCGCACGGCGGCGAGGTGTCGGTGCGGAGCGGGGAGGGCCGCACGGTGTTCGCGGTGACCCTACCCCTTCGCGCCTGATCCGGCCACGGACGAGCGGAGTACCCCGAACGGGGGTAGGTTCAGGCCCACGGCCATCTCCGGCCGAGGGGGAACATCCCGAACACCGAAAGGGTGAGACATCACCATGAACATCCTGCTCATCATCATCGCGATCATCGCCATCGTCCTGCTCTTCACCGGCGGGTTCGTCTCGTCGCTCAACTTCCTGCTCTGGGTGGGCCTCATCCTCCTCGTGCTGGCGGTCATCGTCTTCCTCGTGCGGATGATCTCCGGCAACAAGCGCGTCTAGCCCCTCGCAGACCGCCGGGCCCGAACCCGGACCACGCACCCTCGCGGTGCCGGCCATCGCTCGCGTACTGTGAGCGGTGTCGGCGCGCGGGGGTGCGTCTGATTGAGGGGGCGGGATGGCGCAGAGGGGTGGGATGGCGCGAAGGGGTGGGATGGCGCAGACGGAGCACTCGGCGAAGTGGGTGCGGGTGCTCGACGAGTCGCGCCGCCAGCCGTTCGCGCAGGTCATGCTGTTCGTGGCCGTCGTCGTCGTGACCATCGCGGCCTACCTCATCGATCCCGGCCTGATCGGTCCCGAGTACGTGGCCGCGACTCTCGCCGTGGCCGTCCTCACCGCGGTGAGCGTCATCGTCGAGGCCAACGGCTGGGGCGCTTCCGGTTCCGCGACGAGTCTGTGGTTCGCCGCCTTCCCGCTGCTGGACATCGTGGCCTGCATCTTCATCCGCGGAGCACTCGTCGACGTGCTGCCCGTCGCCGGCCTCCTCGTCATCTTCCCGATCGCCTGGCTCTCGTTCGCCTTCCCCGCCCCGCTCATGGCCGCCGGGATCGCCGGCACCGCGCTCGTCACGGCGTATCCGCTGCTGCGCGACGGCGAAGGGATCGACGATCCGGGCGACTGGTCCCGCGTCTTCGCGCTGCCGATCGTCGTGACGCTCTTCGCGGTGGCCACGGCCGCCGTCGGCCGCGATCTCGTGATCAGGCAGAGACGTGCGGATGCCGAGGCCGAGCGCGCCAGGTCGGCCCAGCTCAGCTCGACCGAGGCCACCCTCACCATCCGCGCCCTCGTCGAGACGTCTCCGGATGCGCTCGCCGTCTTCGATCTCGACGGCCGCGCGATCGTCGCCAACGAGGCGGCTCACGCCGTGGGTCGGAAGGTGGGCCGCCCCGACATGCTGCTCGTCGGCGAGTTCACCGAGGTCTACGACGAGCGCGGGCAGAAGATCCCGGTCGGGGGCGCCACGATGGAGCAGATCCTCGACGGCGTGCTCGCCGAGCCCCAGCGCGTCACGGTCGGCCCTCCGGGATCGCAGCTCACCCTGTCGGTGTCGGCGAGGCCCGTTCCCGGAGCCACCGGCGAGCCCATCGCCGTGGTCATGGTCGCGCACGACGTGACCGAGCTCGTGCACGCCATCGAGGTGCGCGACCGGTTCCTCGACGACGTGGGCCACGAGCTGAAGACCCCGCTCACCGCCATCCTCGGTCACGCCGATCTGCTGGCCGACGCTCCGGATGCGGCCACGGTGGCGCAGGCGGCCACGATCCGCCGGGCGGCCGAACGCCAGTGGGGGGTCGTCAACCAGCTGATGTCCGCCGGCCGCACGTCGGTCGAGGCGCTGGCCGCCGATGCACCGGCCGATGCGTCGGCGGATGCGCCGGCCGCTGTGGAGGTCGTCGACGCGAGCGCGGTCATCGAGCGCGGAAGTGAGGCCGCCCGACTCGCAGCGGCCGAGAAGGGCGTCGACTTCGCCGCGGTGCTCGACGCCGTCGAACCGGTGCGGTTCGCGGAGCGCGACCTCCTCGCGCTGGCGGAGGCGATCACCTCGAACGCGGTGCAGTTCACCCCCGCGGGAGGGACGGTCGTCGTGGGTCTCCGCCGAGAGGGCGACGCGGCTCTGCTGGAGGTGTCGGACACCGGGATCGGGATGACCCCCGACGAGCAGCAGCACGCCTTCGACCGCTTCTACCGCACCGCCTCCTCGCGCGAGCAGGCGGTCCCGGGGCTCGGCCTCGGGCTCAGCATCGCCCGCACGCTCGCGGAGACGAACGGCGCCACGATCTCGCTCGAGTCTGCGCCCGGACACGGAACGGTCGTGACCGTGCGGATGCGGTTTGCATCCGGGCGCGTCGTGACCTAGTCTGTACGAGGCCAAAGACCGCCGGTTGTCGGAACGAACCAGTTCCGGCCGAAGATTCGCGTGAGCGAAGACCAGCGCAGGTGTACGAAGCAAGCTCCCGTGTTACTCGTGGTGTTCAAGCTCCGGCCTCCTGCGCCGGAGCTTTTCTCATCTGCACCCCTCGAATCGGGCCGACGTTCATCCCGGCCACACCAACGATTACTAGGAGCGCCATGGCGAACAAGGAAGCCTCGGTAGCCGAGCTCACGGAACTCTTCCAGAGCTCGACCGCCGTCCTGCTGACCGAGTATCGCGGTCTCACGGTCGCCCAGCTGAAGCAGCTGCGCGGATCCATCCGTGAGCACGCGTCATACGCCGTGGTGAAGAACACGCTGACCAAGATCGCGGCGAACAACGCTGGCATCTCGTCGTTCGACGACGAGCTCGTCGGCCCGTCCGCGATCGCATTCGTCCACGGTGACCCCGTGGCCGTCGCAAAGTCGCTGCGTGACTTCGCCAAGGCACACCCTCTTCTGGTCGTGAAGGGCGGTTACTTCGACGGTAACCCCCTGACCGCCGATGAGGTCACCAAGCTCGCCGACCTCGAATCCCGTGAAGTCCTGCTGGCGAAGCTCGCCGGTGCCTTCAAGGCTTCGCTGTTCGGTGCCGCATATCTCTTCAACGCACCGCTGTCGAAGGCCGTTCGCACGGTCGAAGCGCTGCGTGAGAAGCAGGAGTCCGCTTCCTAGGCTCACGCCCGGGACTGCGGTTGAACTAACTACCAAACCAAGGAGAACAACATGGCAAAGCTTTCCACCGAGGAACTGCTCGAGGCTTTCAAGGAGCTCACCCTCATCGAGCTCAGCGAGTTCGTCAAGGCGTTCGAGGAGACCTTCGAGGTCACCGCGGCTGCCCCCGTCGCCGTCGCCGGCGCTGCCGGCCCGGCTGCCGCCGCCGCTGAAGAGGTCGAGGAGAAGACCGAGTTCGACGTCATCCTCGAGGCTGCCGGCGAGAAGAAGATCCAGGTCATCAAGGAGGTGCGCGCCCTCACCAGCCTCGGCCTCGGTGAGGCGAAGGCACTCGTCGACGGTGCTCCCAAGGCCGTCCTCGAGGGCGCCAACAAGGAGACCGCGGAGAAGGCCAAGGCTCAGCTCGAAGAGGCTGGCGCCACCGTCACCGTCAAGTAGTCTTCTTCTTCTACTTCTTCAGAAGCCCCGGGCCATCGGCTCGGGGCTTCTGTCGTTGCCCGTGCCTGCGTGGCCGGGGGCTACGAACCGGCCCGAGGGCGCGGAGGGGCCGTCGACGAGCGCATGACCAGGCGGGTGGGCGCGAAGGCGTGCCCCGCATCCGGGCTCCAGCCGGGCTGCTCGAGCTGACGGATGACCCAGTCGACCGCGTGCTCGCCCTGCAGGTCGGGGCGCTGCTCCACCGTGGTGAGGCCGAACATGTCCGAGAGCGGATGGTTGTCGATGCCGATCACCGACAGGTCGTCGGGCACCGAGATGCCGAGCTCGCGGGCGGCGAGGATGACGCCGATCGCCACCTCGTCGGCCGCGGCGAAGACGGCGGTCGGCCGACGGCGAGGATCGCCGAGGAGCTGCTTGCCCACCCGGTAGCCTCCCGGGATGTCGAAGCGCGTGGCCAGGTAGGAGTTCTCGTCGTGAGGGAGGCCCGCGGCCGTCAGCGCCTCGAGGAAGCCCTTCAGCCGCTTCGAGTGCACATGGAAGTCCATCTGCTCGTCGACGTCGCCACCGACGTGCACGATGTCGCGGTGGCCGAGGAGCAGCAGATGCTCGGTCGCGAGGCGCGCTGCCGCAACGTCGTCGATGCTCACGGTGGGGATGCCCTCGAGCGGCCCTCCGATGCCGGCGATCGGCTTGCCGAGGCCCACGAGTCGCTCGGTCTCGGCGGGGGTGATCTCGAGCGTGACGGCGATCACGGCGTCGACGCGCTTGCGCACGAGGAAGTACTCGAACACCTTCGAGCGCTCCTCCACCGTCTTGGAGACGTTGTAGAGCATGAGGTCGTAGCCGCGATCCAGGAGCGCCCGTTCCACACCTTCCAGGATGCTGCCGAAGAACCACTGGTTGATGCGCGGGATGATCACGCCGACGTTGTTCGTGCGCCCGGTGACGAGGCTCGAGGCGCTCGAGGAGACGACGTAGCCGAGGCGGTGGGCGGCATCCGACACCTTGGCCCTGGTCTCGACCGAGACGTACCCGCGGCCGCTCAGGGCGCGCGAGACCGTGGCCTTCGAGACCCCGGCGAGGCTCGCCACGTCTTCGATTCCCGACACGGTGACCTCCTCGTCGACCTTCGTCTGCAAACGCTTCCAGAATCCTAGCGCCCTTGTCCGGGACGCCGCGAGAGCCACTGTGGCGGGAAGCTCGAAGCACGTCATCGTGAGAGCGCTCTCTGCAACCTAATCGTTACTTTTCTTCCCCGCCGTCCGATCGCTTGTGCTTTGCGGAAACTTATGGAAAGGTTTCCTGAACCAGGCCCCCATTGGCACCACAACGGGGCGCTCATACTCAATGAGGAGGAGAAATGCGGTCTATCCTGCACCGCCGTGTCACAGCCCCAATCGCCGTCGCGACCGGGCTCGGTCTCGCACTCGTCGGCTGCTCAGGCGGCGCCGGGGGAGGAGCCGGAGGCTCTTCAGGCGAAGCTGACGGCGTCGTCACCGTCTACGGCACCATCGCCGACACCGAGGCCGAGCTGCTCGAGCAGTCCTGGGCCGACTGGGAGGAAGAGAACGGCATCGACATCCAGTACGAGTCGTCCAAGGAGTTCGAGTCGCAGATCGGCATCCGCGCCCAGGGCGGCAACCCGCCCGACCTCGCGATCTTCCCGCAGCCGGGTCTTCTCGCCGACCTCGCCTCGCGCGACTTCATCAAGCCCGCGCCCGAGGGCGTCGAGGCCAACGTCGACGAGTACTGGTCCGAGGACTGGAAGGCCTACGGCACGGTCGACGACACGTTCTACGGCGCGCCGCTGATGGCATCCGTCAAGGGCTTCGTCTGGTACTCGCCCAAGCAGTTCGCCGACAACGGCTGGGAGGTGCCCGGCACCTACCAGGAGATGCTCGACCTCACCGCGACGATGCAGACCACCCTGGGCTCGCAGCCCTGGTGCGCCGGCTTCGGCTCGGGCGACGCCACCGGCTGGCCGGGAACGGACTGGGTCGAAGACCTCGTGCTCCGTCAGTCCGGCCCGGAGGTCTACGACGAGTGGGTCGCCAACGAGGTCCCCTTCACCGACCCGCAGATCGCCGACGCGTTCACCTCGGTGGGAGAGATCCTGCTCGACCCGAACTACGTCAACGCCGGCTACGGCGACGTCAAGTCGATCAACAGCACCGAGTTCGGTGACGTCGCGACCGGCATGGCGCAGGGCACCTGCTCGCTCACGCACCAGGCCTCGTTCTTCGACGGCTTCCTGGTCGACGCCGGTGCCGAGGTCGGCCCCGACGCCGACATCTGGGCCTTCGTGACCCCGCCGGTCACCGAGGGTGAGACCGCCGTCACGGGTGGTGGCGAGATCGTGGGCGCCTTCACCGACGACGAGGACACCGTCAAGGTGCAGGAGTACCTCTCCAGCCCCGAGTGGGCCAACAGCCGCGTCGCCCTCGGCGGCGTGATCTCGGCCAACACGGGCCTCGACCCGGCCAACGCGCAGAGCCCCATCCTGCAGCAGGCCATCGAGATCCTCCAGGACCCGAACACCACGTTCCGGTTCGACGCCTCCGACCTCATGCCCGGTGCCGTCGGCGCCGGCACCTTCTGGAAGGGCATGGTCGACTGGATCAACGGCACTCCCCAGGAAGAGGTCCTCACCTCCATCGAAGGCGGCTGGCCGACCGAGTAGGTTGGTTGCACCCCAGAGGCCGCCCGGTGACGCCGGGCGGCCTCTGGGGGCACGTCAAGAGTTCAGAGTCGCACTCGAAAGGCTGCCATGTCAGAGTTCCTGCTCTGGGTCGGGGGACTACCACCGCTCGCCCAGATACCCATCGTCGTCCTCGCCTTCGCGGCCGTCGTGGCGCTGATCCTGTTCTTCATCGAGATCGCCCCGCGATCCGGTCGCAAGTACACGATCATCCGTCTCGCCGTCTGCGTGATCGCGCCGTTCCTCGCCCTCGTGCTGGTCGGTTCGGTCTGGTGGGCCGCGCTCATCGCGGCCGCCTTCGGCCTTCTGTTCTTCTGGCTCGACAAGCGCTCCAAACAGGGTGCCGGCTACCTCTTCCAGCTGTTCGGATTCCTCGCACCCGCGATCATCCTGCTGCTGATCGGCCTCATCTACCCCACCATCAAGACCGCCGTCGACTCGCTGTTCTCCAGCCGCGGCAACTTCGTGGGGCTCGACAACTTCGCCTGGGTGCTCACCAACCCGCAGAACCTCCGGGTCATCCTCAACACCATCATCTGGGTGCTCGTGGTGCCCACTCTCTCCACGGTGTTCGGTCTGGCCTACGCGGTCTTCATCGACAAGAGCCGCGGCGAGAAGTTCTTCAAGATCATCGTCTTCATGCCCATGGCGATCTCGTTCGTGGGCGCCTCGATCATCTGGCGCTTCGTCTACACCTACCGCCCCGAGGACCAGAACCAGATCGGTCTGCTCAACCAGCTCGTGGTGTGGTTCGGCGGTGAGCCCCAGCAGTGGCTCTCCCAGTCACCGTGGAACACCTTCTTCCTCATCATCGTGCTGATCTGGATCCAGACCGGCTTCGCGATGGTCATCCTCTCGGCCGCCATCAAGGGCGTGCCGACGGAGCAGATCGAAGCGGCGGAGCTCGACGGCACCAACGCCTGGCAGCGGTTCACCAACGTCACGGTCCCCGGCATCCGCTCATCGCTGATCGTGGTGGTCACCACCATCTCGATCGCCTCGCTCAAGGTCTTCGACATCGTGCGCACGATGACGGCGGGCGCGAACGAGACGAGCGTGCTGGCGAACGAGATGTACACGCAGTTCAAGAACTTCGAGTACGGCCGGTCGGCCGCATTCGCCGTGATCCTGTTCATCCTGGTGATGCCGATCGTCATCTACAACGCCAGACAGATCAAGAAGCAGAGGGAGATCCGATGAGCGCCGTCCAGCCGATCGACCTGCCGGTCGATCCCTCGACGAAGAAGCAGCTCCGCGCCGGCGAGAGGGAGCTCGAGCGTGAGGAGCGCCCCGCCAAGCGCGTGAAGCGGCGGCTCACCAGCCGCGGTGCCACCGTGGCGGCGCTGATCATCGCGATCGTGTGGACGATCCCGACCTTCGGCCTCTTCATCTCCTCGTTCCGCGACCGCAACGACATCCAGACCACGGGCTGGTGGACGAGCATCTTCAACCCGAGCTTCACGCTCGACAACTACGCCGAGGTGCTGCAGTCGGGCAACTCGTCGGTCACGATCGCCTCGTCGTTCGTGAACTCGATCGCCATCACGATCCCGGCGACGCTCATCCCGCTCTGCATCGCGGCCCTCGCGGCCTACGCCTTCGCCTGGATCGACTTCAAGGGCAAGGACTGGCTGTTCATCGGCGTCTTCGCGCTGCAGATCGTCCCCATCCAGATGGCGCTCGTGCCGCTGCTGTCGCTGTTCTCCCGCGGTGTCGCGGTGGGCGACGACTGGATCTTCTCGGGCATCCCCTCCTCGGGCACGTTCTCGCAGGTGTGGATCGCGCACACGATCTTCGCGCTTCCGCTCGCGATCTTCCTGCTGCACAACTTCGTCTCGGAGATCCCGCGCGAGGTCATCGAGGCCGCGCGCGTGGACGGTGCGGGGCACGGGCAGATCTTCTTCCGGATCATCCTGCCGCTGACCATGCCGGCGCTCGCGTCGTTCGCCATCTTCCAGTTCCTCTGGGTGTGGAACGACCTCCTGGTGGCGCTCATCTTCGCCGACGGGGCGGTGGCGCCGATCACGAAGCTGCTGGCCGAGATCACGGGGTCGCGCGGGCAGGACTGGTACCTCCTCACGGCGGGCGCGTTCGTGGCCATCGTGGTGCCGCTGATCGTGTTCTTCGCGCTGCAGCGGTTCTTCGTGCGGGGGCTCCTCGCGGGCTCCACGAAGGGCTGACGCGCGCTTTCGCCCGGACAACGCCACACGTCGCGGCAACCGGCTCTCTACAGGGCTCGGATGCCGCGACGTTCGGCGTTGTCCGCGATGATCACCCTGGCGGTTTCGCCGTGGGAGGAACTCGACGGTGGTGTCGGCGGCTCGGCGTAGTGTGAGCGCATGAGCGGAGCGGGCGGTGGGCGGATGAGCGAGGCCGCTGCGGCCGGTGGGCGCGGGCATCCGGGCGGCCGCGGGTCGCGGGTGTCGTCCGGCGACGCGGAGCGGCAGAAGGCCGCCAACGCCGACGCGCCGCGCATCCCGCACCTGTTCCACCGCATCCGGGAGCTGTTCGTGCCCTACAAGCGCGCGCTCGTGGTCACGGGGCTGCTCGTGCTCGTGGGGGCGGCGCTCACCGTGCTGCCGCCGCTGCTCACCCAGCAGGCGTTCGACCTCGGGCTGTTCCCGCCCGGCGGGCGCCCCGACATCCCGGTGCTGCTCGAGCTCGTGGGGCTCATGGTGCTCATCTGGATCGTCTCGGCGGCCCTCGGCGTGTGGCAGACCTACCTCACCGCGAAGGTGGGCAACCGGGTGATGGGCGATCTGCGCATCCGGCTCTTCTCGCATCTGCAGCGCATGGAGCTCGCGTTCTTCACGCGCACGAAGACGGGCATCATCCAGTCGCGGCTGCAGAACGACGTGGGCGGCGTGGCCAACGTGCTCACCAACACGGTCTCGAGCGTGCTCGGCAACACCGTCACGGTGATCGCGGCGCTCGTGGCGATGCTGCTGCTGAGCTGGCAGCTCACGATCGTGGCCGTCGTGCTCATGCCGATCCTCGTGTCGGTGCAGCGGCGGGTGGGGCAGGTGCGGGCGCGCATCGCAGGGCAGACCCAGGAGTCGCTCTCGGACATGACGGCCATCACCCAGGAGACCCTCTCGGTCTCGGGCATCCTCTTGGCCAAGAGCTTCAACCGGCAGAGCGCCGAGGTGGCGCGCTACTCGGCCGAGAACGACAACCAGATCTCGCTGCAGGTGCGGCAGCAGATGAGCGGTCAGTGGTTCTTCGCCATCGTGCAGATCGTGCTCTCGATCGTGCCGGCCGTGGTCTACCTGGCCGCGGGCTACCTCATCGCCGGGGGAGTGGATGTGACGGCCGGCACCATCGTGGCGTTCACGACCGTGCAGGCGCGGCTGATGTGGCCGCTGCTCGGCCTCATGCGCGTGGGGCTCGACCTGCAGACGAGCGGGGCGCTCTTCGCGCGCATCTTCGAGTACCTCGACCTCAAGCCCGCCATCACCGACCGACCGGATGCGGTGGCGCTCCCGGCGTCGGCGGCGGCCGGCCGTGTCGCGTTCGACGACGTGAGCTTCGTGTATCCGGACGGCGAGGCGTCGAACCCCACGCTCGACGGCGTCTCGTTCACGATCGAGCCGGGCCAGTTCGCGGCCTTCGTGGGGCCCTCGGGTGCGGGCAAGACGACCGTGTCGTATCTCGTCCCGCGGCTCTACGAGGCGACCTCGGGTCGCGTGCTGGTCGACGGGCGTGATGTGCGCAGCGTCACGCACGAGTCGCTCGTCGACCGGCTCGGGATCGTGAGTCAGGAGACCTACCTCTTCCACGCGACGATCGAGGAGAACCTCCGCTACGCCAAGCCCGACGCCACGGCCGAGGAGCTGGCGGATGCGGCGCGGCGGGCCAACATCCACGAGCGCATCATGAGCTTCCCGGAGGGCTATCGCACGGTGGTGGGCGAGCGCGGCTACCGGCTCTCGGGCGGCGAGAAGCAGCGGATCGCGATCGCGCGGGTGCTGCTGAAGGATCCGGCGGTGCTCATCCTCGACGAGGCCACGAGCGCGCTCGACTCCATCTCGGAGCGGGTGGTGCAGGATGCGCTCGACGAGGCGGCCTCGGGGCGCACGACGATCGCGATCGCGCACCGGCTGTCGACGATCGTCGACGCCGACGTGATCTTCGTGGTGGATCACGGGCGGATCGTGGAGTCGGGCACGCACGCCGAGCTGCTCGCGCGGCAGGGGGCGTACTCCCGGCTCTACGAGCAGCAGCTCAGCACGGTGTAGGGCGGCGGGGCGACCGGCGACCGGCGTCTGGCGTCTGGCTCGGCCTGGTCGGCCTGGGCGGCCTGGCGGTGGCGGCCGTGAGGCGCGCGCGGTTCAGCCCAGCTGGTCGAGGCGGGCGATGGCTGCCGTGAGGCGGTCGGCTGCGGCGTCGAGCTCCGGGCGGGCCGACTCCGCCGCGGGGTCGCCGTCGGTGTGCGAGGCGAGGATGCCGGTGTCGGCCACGAGATTGGCACGAGCACCGGCGACGGCGCCGCGGAGGGCCGCGCAGGCGACGACGACGTCGGCGTGCACCGCCGGGTTCGCATGGGTGTGCAGCCACTCGAGGTCGGCCACGAGGGGGAGGGCGGCGTCTCCGAGCGACTCGGACGAGGTGGCGGCGTCGAGGCTGGCCTCCCGGATGGCGTGCTCGCGCTCGGCCTCCTTGCGGATGCCGAAGGCCTCGCCGAACTGCTGGGACGCGTCGCCGTCGAGGTCGGCCAGCTCGAGAGCCCGCTCGCGGAGGGCGGCGGCGCGGCCGGCGATGGCGGCGCGCTCGCGCTCGCGCTGCTGCACCTGCTCGTGCCCATCCGACGTGTCAGCGGCCGCTTCGTAGCGCTCGGGCGCCGTGTAGGCGGCGGCCATCGCGGCGAGCGAGGCCGCCATCGCGAGCATCACCCCTGCGGCGGCTCCGCCGCCCGGGTCGCCCACGGGCTCGGCGAGGCGAGCGGTCCATTCCCGCAGGCCTGACTGGCGGGCGCTGACCTCGGGCGGGGTGTCGTCGCTCATCCCACCACTCTGCCCCACCCCGGCCCCCTCTGCCGAGACGTCACTTTCCACGCATCCGGAGGGGATATGGCGTGGAAAGTGACGGTTCGGCAGACGGGGGTGTGAGGAGAGCTAAAGGCCCTGGGCGAGGCGGTAGTAGGCCTGGTTCCAGCGGACCTCGTTCTGGAAGCCGCGGAGTGTCGTGGCCTCGTCGATCGTGAGGAGCTCGGTCTTGGCGATCGCCGCGAAGTCCTCGAAGACCTCCACGCCGACCGCGGTCGACATGACCGTGTGGTGCGCAGCACCCGCGGTGAGCCAGGCGGCGGCGGAGGTGGCGAAGTCGGGTGCCGGACGCCAGACGGCACGGCCGACCGGGAGGTTCGGCAGGGGAGCGCGGGGCTCGACGACCTCGACGACGTTGGCGACGAGACGGAAGCGGTCGCGCATGTCGCTCAGCGCGACCACGACGGCCGGGCCCGGGTCGGCCGTGAAGACCAGGCGCACCGGGTCGTCCTTGCCGCCGATGCCGAGCGGGTGGATCTCGAGCGACGGGCGCGCGGTCGTGAGCGAGGGGCTCACCTCGAGCATGTGGGCACCGAGGATGGTCTCGGCACCGTCGACGAGGTCGTAGGTGTAGTCCTCCATGAGGCTCGCACCACCGGGGAGGCCCGCGCCCATGACGTTGGCGGCGCGCACGAGGATGGCGGTCTTCCAGTCGCCCTCGGCGCCGAAGCCGTAGCCCTCGGCCATCAGGCGCTGCACGGCGAGGCCGGGCAGCTGCTTGAGGGCGCCGAGGTCTTCGAAGCTCGTGGTGAAGGCGCCGAAGCCGCCCTCCTCGAGGAACGAGCGGAGGCCGATCTCGATGGCCGCGCCGTCGCGCAGCGACTGGTGACGGTCGGCTCCCGCACGGAGCTCGGGGGCCACGTCGTAGAGCTCCTCGTACTCGGCGACGAGGGCGTCGACGGCGGCGGTGTCGGCCTCGGCGAGGGCCACGGCATCCGCCAGCTCGTTCACGCCCCAGGTGTTGACCTGCACACCGAAGCGGATCTCGGCCTCGGTCTTGTCGCCCTCGGTCACGGCGACGTAGCGCATGTTGTCGCCGAACCGGGCGAGCTTGAGGGTCTTGACGGCCTGCCATCCGGCCGCAGCGCGCGCCCAGCCGGCGATCTGCGTCTGCACCCGGCGGTTGGTGGCGTGGCCGACGACGGTCTTGCGGGCGACGCCGAGCCGGGTCTGGATGTAGCCGAACTCGCGGTCGCCGTGCGCCGCCTGGTTGAGGTTCATGAAGTCGAAGTCGATGTCGGCGTAGGGCAGCTCGACGTTCGCCTGGGTGTGCAGGTGCAGCAGCGGCTTGGCGAGGGCCTCGAGACCGGCGATCCACATCTTGGCGGGGCTGAACGTGTGCATCCAGGCGATGACGCCGATCACGCGGTCGTCGGCGTTGACGTCGAGTGCCGCGCGGCGGATGGATTCGCTGTCCTTCAGGACCGGCTTCCAGACGATCTTGACGGGGACCTCGCCGGAGCCGTCGAGCGTCGCGACGATCTGCTGCGACTGCTCGGCGACCTGGCGGAGGGTCTCCTCGCCGTAGAGGTTCTGGCTGCCGGTGAAGAACCAGATCTCGAAGGGCTCGAGGGAGGTGCTGAGACGGGTCATGCGAGGGATCCTGTCGGGTCTTGTCCGTAGACGTTCTGGTAGCGGTTGAAGAGGGAGTCGATGGCGCTCGGCTCGATGGGCTGGGGGCCGCCGAGCTGGCGGGCGAAGAAGACGGTGCGGGCGACGTCCTCGACCATGACGGCGGCCTTGACGGCGTCGCGCGCATCCTTGCCGATGGTGAAGGGGCCGTGGCTCTTCATCAGCACGGCGCGCGAGCGGTGGCCCTTGAGGGTCTCGACGATGCCGCGGCCGATGGAGTCGTCGCCGATGATGGCGAACGGGCCGAGCGGCACCTCGCCGCCGAACTCGTCGGCCATGGCGGTGGTGACGCAGGGGATCGCTTCGCCGCGTGCCGCCCAGGCCACGGCGTAGGGGGAGTGCGTGTGCACGACCCCGCCGACCTCGGGCATGTTGCGGTAGACGTAGGCGTGCGCGGCGGTGTCGCTGCTGGGAGAGCGGTCCGAGCCCTCGGTGCCCGGGACGACCGTGCCGTCGAGGTCGCAGAGGATCATGTTCTCGGGGGCGAGGTCGTCGTAGTCGACGCCCGAGGGCTTGATCACGAAGAGGTCGGCGCCGGGGACGCGGCCGGAGATGTTGCCGCCGGTCCACACGACGAGCCCGTAGCGCACGAGCTGGGCGTGCAGGTCGCTGACCTGCTGGCGCACGCGCGCGATCTCGGCCACGAGGGCGGCCGTGGGGGCGAAGGGGGCCGCCGTGTCACCGGGGGCGGGGAGGTCGGTCATGGGGTGGTGCTCCTTGGGGAGGTCGGTGCGGAATCGCGTGCCGGTCCGGGGGGTCGCGGCGGGTGGGTGGGGACGACGGGATGGGACTCAGTGCTCTCGGGGTCAGAGGCTCTCGACGGCCGCGCGCTCGACGGACAACCCGGCGCGGTAGCGCTCGAGGTAGGTGGCGAAGCCGGCGACGTCGGCGGGGTCGGGGGCCGTTGTGTCGAAGGGGGCGTCGGCGAAGATGCGCTCGCGGAGGTAGGTGCCGAGATCTTGGGTGGGGGCGGTGTTGGTGGCGGCGGGCAGGGTGGCGGAGCCCTCGGTGGCGCCGGCGTGGCTGGCGGATGCGAACGCCGCGAGCACCGCGATTCCCCAGGGGCCGCCCTCGGAGGCGGTGGCCGCCACCGAGACCGGGGCGTCGAGCGCGCCGGCGAGGAAGCGCTGCGCGACTCCGGCCGTGCGGAACATGCCGCCATGGGCGAACATCGAATCGATGGCGACGCCCTCACCGTGGAGCACCCGCATGCCGAGGGCGAGCGTGCCGAACACCCCGTAGAGCTGGGCGCGCATGAAGTTGCCGAGCGTGAGCCGGCTGTCGGGCGTGCGGACCACGAGCGGCCGGCCCTCGTCGAGCCCGGCGATCGGCTCGCCGGCGAGGTGGTTGTAGGCCAGGAGGCCGCCGGCATCCGCTTCGCCCTCGAGCGCCTCGCGGAAGAGGACGTCGAAGACGGCGTCGCTGTCGACGGCCGATCCGGATGCGGGGGCGCTCTGCTGGGCGAAGCGGGTGAACAGGCCGGCCCAGGCGGCGATCTCGCTCGCGCCGTTGTTGCAGTGCACCATGGCGACCGGGTCGCCCGCGGGGGTGGTGACGAGGTCGAGCTCGTGGTGCACCTCGGCGAGGGGGCGCTCGAGCACGATCATGGCGAAGATGCTGGTTCCGGCGCTGACGTTGCCCGTGCGCGGGGCCACCGAAGCGGTGGCGACCATGCCGGTGCCCGCGTCGCCCTCGGGCGGGCAGAGGGGGATGCCGGGGCGGAGGGTGCCGGTGGGGTCGAGGAGCGCTGCGCCCTCGGGCGTGAGCTCGCCCGCGGGCTGTCCGGCGACGAGCACCTGGGGCAGCAGCGCGGCGAGGGGGCGGGTGAGGGCGGGAGCGGTGGTCGTGCCGGAGCCGGATGCGTCGGTGCGGGATGCGCTCAGCGCGTCGTAGCGCGCCACGAGCTCGGCGTCGTAGTCGTGCGTGCTCGAGTCGATGGGGAACATGCCGGAGGCGTCGCCGATGCCGATCACGTGGCGTCCGGTGAGGCGCTCGTGCACGTAGCCCGCGAGGGTGGTGATGGAGTGGATCCGCGACACGTGGGGCTCGGCGTCGAGTACGGCCTGGTGGAGGTGCGCGATCGACCAGCGGAGCGGGATGTTGAGGCCGAAGAGCTCGGTGAGCTCGGTGGAGGCCTGCCCGGTGGAGGTGTTGCGCCAGGTGCGGAAGGGCACGAGCAGCTCGCCGTCGGCGTCGAAGGCGAGGTAGCCGTGCATCATGGCGGAGATGCCGAGGGCGCCGACCGTGTCGGGGCGCACGCCGTGGCGGGTCTCGGCATCGGTGACGAGGGCGGCGAAGGCCTGCTGGAGGCCGGTCCAGACGGAGTCGAGGGAGTAGGTCCAGACGCGGTCGACGAACTCGTTCTCCCAGTCGTGGCTGCCGACGGCGAGCACCTGGGTGGGGTCGTCGTCGGCGATGAGGCAGGCCTTGATGCGGGTGGAGCCGAGCTCGATGCCGAGGGAGGTGCGGCCGGAGAGGATCGCCTCCGCGGGGGTGGTGGCGGGCTCGCTCATGGCGCTCGGACTCCTTCGGCTCTGCAGGCGATCATCGGGTGATCGTTAATGTGATCGATCACATTAAGGACGAGTGTAGGCGAAACGGGAGCGATGCGAAAGTGGACCTACGTCGCATCCGGAGTGGTCGCGGACCATGCATCCGGAGTGGTCGTGGACCACGCATCCGGAGTGGTCGCCCGACTACGCATCCGGAGTCGCCGCAGGGGCTGCGGTCGACTCGCGCAGCACGAGCACGGGATCGACCGACGGCGCCACGTCGCGGTCGTCGAGCAGGAGGTCGAGCGCGCGGCGGCCGGCCTCGGCGAAGTCCTGCCGCACGGTCGTGAGGGCGGGCAGGTAGTGCCGTGCCTCCGGGGTGTCGTCGAAGCCCACCACGCTGAGGTCGTCGGGAACCCGGAGCCCTGCGTCGTGCGCGGCGTGCAGCAGCCCGAGCGCCATCTGGTCGTTCGCGCTGAACACGGCGGTCACGCCCTGGGCGAGCAGTGCGGCGCCCTGCCGGTAGCCGGATTCGGCGCTCCAGTCGCCGGTGACCACGGGTGCGTCGGTGAGGCCTCGAGCGGCGAGCTCCTGCTGGAAGCCGGCGAGTCTGGAGGAGGCGTCGATCCAGTCCTGCGGGCCCGCGAGGTGTCCGATCCGCTTGTGCCCGAGCTCGGCGAGGTGGGCGGTGGCGAGGCGCGCGGCGTGCAGCTGGTCGAGGGCGGTCTCGGATTCGTCGGTGGTGCCGAGGGTCTGCACGGTCACGTAGGGCACGCTGAAGGTGAGCTTGGCGAGGGTGTCGAGCACCTTCGGCTGGGGTGCGATCACGACGATGCCCTCGGCGGCGAGGGCCACGAGGTGGTTGAGGGCCTCGTCGATGGAGGCCTGGTCGAGGCCGTCGGCGTTGGCGATGCTCACGCTGTAGCCGCGGCTGCGCGCGGCGGTCTCGACGGCGGCGATGCTCGACGACGGGCCGTACTCGCCGCCGGCGGTGGAGAGGATGCCCACGATCCGGGATCTGCTCGTCACGAGTGCTCGTGCGGCGAGGTTGGGGCGGTAGTCGAGCTCGCGCATGGCGTCGAGCACCCGCTGGCGGGTGGTGGGGCGAAGGCTCGGGTGGTCGTTGAGCACGCGGGAGACGGTCTGGTGGGAGACACCGGCGAGCTTCGCGACGTCGAAGACGCTCGCGGCGCGCGGGGGGCGGCGGGCGGCGGGGGGCGGCGCGGTG
>NZ_JAHFUY010000073.1 GCF_023264895.1 Herbiconiux sp.
AGGAGTCTCACGCCCGACCGCGGCAACGGAGGAACGCCGCTCGCCGGGCACCCCCGGGTTCCTCCGTCGTCGACCGCCTCCGCGGCGGCGATACGGTGGAGGGATGATCAGCACGACCCACCTCGACACCGTCCACGAAGCGCTGCGGGCCGTCGTGCCCCCCGAGCGGATGCTCACGGGGGACGCCGAGCGGGAGGCCTACAGCCACGACGACGCCGAGTGGGCCGCCTTCGCCCCACCGCTGGCCGTGGTGCTCGCCGAGAGCATCGAGGAGGTGTCGGCCGTCGTGCGGATCGCCGGCGCCCACGGCCTCAGCATCGTGCCGCGAGGTGCCGGCACGGGCCTCTCCGGCGGCGCGAACGCCACGGCCGACTCGATCGTGCTCTCGCTCGAGCGCATGAACCGGGTGCTCGAGATCGACACTGCCGAGCGCGTCGCGGTGGCGCAGGCGGGGGTGCTCAACGACGCCCTGCGCGCGGCCGTCGCCGAGCACGGCCTCTGGTATCCGCCGGACCCTGCGAGCTCCGCCATCTCCACGATCGGCGGCAACGCCGCCACGAACGCCGGCGGCATCTGCTGCGTGAAGTACGGCGTGACCCGCGACTACGTGCTCGGCCTCACCGTGGTGCTCGCCGACGGCGAGATCGTGCGTCTCGGCCGACGCACGGCCAAGGGCGTCGTGGGCTACGACCTCACCCACCTGATGGTGGGCTCGGAGGGCACCCTCGGCATCATCGTCGACGTCACCGTGCGGCTGCTGCCGCTCGCCGGCCGGCAGGAGCGCGCGGTCGTGGGCTCGTTCGCGTCGGTGCGGGAGGCCGGCGTGGCCGTGGCGGCCATCAGCGCGGCCGGCATCATCCCGTCGGCCCTCGAGATCGTCGATGGCACGTGCCTGCGGGCGGTCGACGAGTGGCAGCACCTCGGGCTGCCCACCGGGGTCGACACTCTGCTCCTCGCCAAGGTCGACGAGCCGGGCGACGCGGGCGAGCGGGCTGCCGAGGCCGTCGCCGAGCGGATGCGCGAAGCGGGCGCCCTCGGCGTCGAGCGGGCGACGGACCCCGACGAGGTGGCGCGCCTCTTCCTCGCCCGCCGCCTCGCCTACCCGGCGCTCGAGCGCCTCGGACCGGTGCTCACCGAGGACATCTGCGTGCCCCGCGGCGCCGTGCCCGAGATGCTCGAGCGCATCGAGGCCGCCGCATCCGCCCACGACGTGACGATCGCCAACATCGCCCACGCGGGCGACGGCAACCTGCACCCCCTGATCATCGCGCCCGAGGGCGACGAGGCCGCGAAGTCGAGGGCCAAGACGGCGTTCGACACCATCGTGGCCGACTGCCTCGCGCTCGGCGGCACCATCACGGGCGAGCACGGCGTGGGCCTCCTGAAGCTCCCGGGCGCGGCCGAGGAGCTCTCGCCCCGCGTGCGCGCCCTGCACACCGCCGTCAAGCACGCCCTCGACCCCGCGGGCCTCCTCAACCCGGGCAAGGCCTTCACCCCCTGACCCGCGGCCCTGACCCGCGGCGCTGACCCGCGGCGCTGACCCGCGGCGCCCCTTCGTGCCCACCGCGACCGCTAGAGTGGCCGCTATCGGCACCTTCCGGGCGGCCGGGCACAGTGCTGGGGGCACGATGGTGCGGGAGCGGACGACGCAGCGGGCGGCAGCCCAGGGGATGACCACGGCGCCGGGGACAGGTGGTCCGATTGGTTCCCGACGGCGCGGCCTCGACATCCAGTCGAAGCTCCTCATCATGCTGCTCTCGGTGAGCATCGGATCGACGCTCGTGGTGGGGTGGGTGGGCTACGCGAACGGCCGTGACAGCCTGCGCGACGCCGCCTTCGATCAGCTCACCAACGTGCGCGAGGCCAAGGCCGACGCGGTGCAGGCGCTGTTCTCGAGCATCGACGCGGGCCTCCGGCTCGACTCGAGCGGTGCCACCGGCAACCAGGCCGCCGTCGAGTTCGCGAGCGCGTTCGCCGAGCTGAACGCTCAGCCGGTCGATCCCGCGCAGGAGGCCGTGCTCGACGCCTACTACGACACCGAGTTCATCCCGGCCCTCGAGGAGCGCACGGGCGACAACTCCGATCCGGCTGTCTTCCTGCCCACCTCGAGCGCCGAGATCTCGCTGCAGGCCGAGTACACCGTGCCGCCCGCGAGCTTCGAGGAGGCCGCCCTCGTCGACGACGCCGGGGACGGCAGCGCGTGGTCGGCGGTCAATGCCCGCTACAACGCCTACTTCCGCGAGATGGCCACCAGCTACCAGTACGAGGACGTGCTCATCCTCGACACCGAGGGCAACGTCGTCTACTCCGTCTACAAGGGCGTCGACCTCGGCACCAACCTGCTGACCGGCCCCTACAAGGGCACGATCCTGGCCGAGGCCTACGACGCCGCCCTGAACTCGAACGTGGTCGACTACACCGAGATCACCGACTTCGAGCGCTACCAGCCCTCGCTCGGGATGCCCACCGCCTGGGGCGTCTCGCCCATCGGCGCCGGCGGCGTCGTCAACGGCGTGCTCGCCGTGCAGCTGCCGATCACCGCCATGAACGACGTGATGACCGGCGGAGAGGACTGGGCGGCCTACGGGCTCGGCGAGACGGGGGAGTCCTACCTCGTGGGCCCCGACCGCACGATGCGCTCGGTGTCGCGCCTCATCATCGACGACCCGGAGCTGTTCCGGGAGCTCTCGATCGAGGGCGGCTCATCGCCCGCGACAGCGCAGCGGATGGTCGACGTGGGCGGCACGGTTCAGCTGTAGCAGGTCGACACGCTCCCCGTCGACCTCGCCCTCACCGGTAAGACGGGCACGACGGTCGCGAGGGACTACCTCGGCCGGGAGACCCTCGCCGCCTACGCGCCCGTCGACATCGCGGGCGTGCAGTGGGTGCTGGTCTCGAGCATCACCTCGGCCGAGGCGTTCGCGCCCGTCGACGAGTTCACCCGCAACATCGCCCTGGCCATCCTCGCCATCATCGTCGCCGTCTCGCTGCTGTCGCTCCTGCTCGCGCAGGTCTTCGCGCGGCCGGTGAGAACCCTCGTGGGGGCGGTGAGGCGTGTGGCGGGCGGAGACCTCGGGGTGGAGGTCACCTCGCGCACGCGCGACGAGTTCGGCGACCTCTCGGTGGCGTTCAACGACATGAGCCGGAGCCTCCAGGTCAAGCAGCAGCTCATCGACGAGCAGCGCGCCGAGACCGACCGCCTGCTGCTCAGCGTGATGCCCGAGAAGGTCGCGCGCCGCTACCGCGAGGGCGAGGAGACGATCGCCGAGAACCATCAGGACGTGACCGTGGTCTACGCCGACCTCGCCGGCTTCGACGACTTCGCCGCGGGCCTCGGCACCGAGCGCGAGCTGTCGCTGCTCAACGAGCTCATGCGGCAGTTCGACGACGCGGCCTCGGCAGCCGGGGTGGAGAAGGTGCGCACCCTGCGTGCCGGCTACCTCGCGAGCTGCGGCCTCATCGTGCCGCGCGTCGACAGCGCGCGCCGCACCGTGGGCTTCGCCGTGCAGCTCGCCGAGATCGTGGCGCGGTTCAACGCCCAGCACGACGCCGCCATCGCCATCCGGGTGGGCATCGACAGCGGAACCGTGACGAGCGGACTCGTGGGCCAGGCGAGCATCGCCTACGACATGTGGGGCGACGCGGTCAACGTGGCGAACCGGGTGCAGGCGCTCTCCGGCCGGCCCGGGATCTTCCTCACGCAGCGGGTGCGCGACAAGCTGCCCGACACGGCCGGCCTCACGCAGGTCGGCGAGATCGAGATCGCGGGTGCGACCCAGTCGGTGTGGCAGGTCTCCTGATGACCGCGATCTGGACCGAGCCGTGGTTCCCCTGGGCCGTCGGGCTCGCGATCGGCCTGCCGATCCTGCTCGTGGTGCTCACCGAGATCCTCGGGCACCTCGTGCGGCGCGGCAGCCCCGCCGCGAAGCCCCTGCGGCTGCTGCGCAACCTCGTGGTGCCGGTGTTCGCGCTCTTCGTGCTGATGACCCTCGCCTCCGACCAGCAGTTCGACCTCACCTGGGTGCGCGTGGTCGGCACGGTGCTCGGGTTCCTGCTCATCCTGCTCGTGCTCTCGGCGTTCAACGTGGCGCTGTTCTCGAACGCCTCGGAGGGCAGCTGGCAGAAGCGGCTGCCCTCGATCTTCATCGACCTGGCCAGGCTCGTGCTCATCCTCGTGGGGCTCGGCATCCTGTTCTCCTGGGTCTGGGGAGCGGATGTCGGGGGCCTGTTCGCCGCGCTCGGCGTGACCTCGATCGTGATCGGCCTCGCCCTGCAGAACGCGGTGGGCTCGGTCATCTCCGGATTGCTGCTGCTGTTCGAGCAGCCGTTCAAGCTCGGTGACTTCCTCGACACCCCGGCGGGGCGGGGGCGCGTAGTGGAGGTCAACTGGCGCGCGGTGCACATCGACACCGGAAACGGCATCCAGATCGTGCCCAACTCCTCGCTCGCGGGCGCCTCGTTCACGAACCTCAGCCAGCCCGCCGGCGCCTACGTGGCCACGGCGTCGGTGAAGTTCTCCACCGACGACGCCCCGCACGAGGTCTCGGCCATGCTCACGGGAGTGGCGCAGGCGCTGCCCATGCTCGACCCGGCCGGCACGCCCGGAGTCGCCCACCGCGGCAACGGCGCCTTCGACGTGAGCCTGCCCGTCACGAGTCCGGCGCGCGAGGAGGAGGCGATCTCGCTGTTCCTCAGCTGGCTCTGGTACGCAGCCCGCCGGCACGACCTCGCCCTCGACGGCGACGCCACCGACCCCGTCAACACCCCTGAGTCCGTGCGGGCCGCCCTCACCTCGGTGGGGCCGCTGTTCGGCCTCGGCGGCGACCACGTCGACGAGATCGCCGGGCTCTGCCGGGTGGAGCAGTGGGGAGCGGGCGAGACCGTGCAGCAGTTCGGCCGCGTGCCCGACAGCCTGCGGATCGTGCTCGAGGGAGCCCTGCAGCTCACCGTGCCGTTCGAGAACGGACGACTGCAGTTCAGTGAGCTGGGGAGCGGGGAGTCGGTGGGCTCACCGCTCTCACCCGTCAGCCCACGAGCTACTTCGCCACCGCCACCCGCCCCACCCTGGTGCTGCGGGTGCCGCGCGACGCCGTCGACACCGCCGTGCGGCAGAACCCCGCCCTGGCCAGACGCGTGGGCGAGCAGCTCGACAACCGGCGCGTGCTCGCGCTCGCCGCGATCGCCCGGGCCCGCGACTCATCCGGAGCAGCATCCGGTGTCAGGGCGATCGGCGACGCCGAGGCCGGCCTGGGCTAGAGTGGAGGGGTGTTCGTGAACCTCCCCTGTTGTCGTCGCTGAGCGACGACTCCCTTCACGCACGGAATCGTCACCGCCCCCAGCCGCTGCTCTCGCTGCGCGCCGTGCACGATCTGCACGAAGCGGTCGCGAGACCCACTCAAGGACACCCCATGAAGTACGCCAACAGCGTCATCGAACTCGTCGGCAACACCCCGCTCGTCAAGCTCAACAGCGTGACCGACGGCATCAAGGCCACCGTGCTCGCCAAGGTCGAGTACCTGAACCCGGGCGGCTCGTCGAAGGATCGCATCGCGACCAACATCATCGACGCCGCCGAGCGCGAGGGCCTGCTGAAGCCGGGGGGCACGATCGTCGAGCCCACCTCGGGCAACACAGGCATCGGCCTCGCCCTCGTGGCGCAGCAGCGCGGCTACCGCTGCGTGTTCGTGCTGCCCGACAAGGTGGGCGAGGACAAGCGCAACGTGCTCACGGCCTACGGCGCCGAGATCGTGGTGACCCCCACGGCCGTCGCGCCCGAGGATCCTGACTCCTACTACTCGGTCTCGGATCGCCTGGTCACCGAGATCCCGGGCGCCTTCAAGCCCAACCAGTACTCGAACCAGAACGGGCCGCTCAGCCACTACCAGTCGACCGGCCCCGAGATCTGGCGCGACACCGAGGGCCTCGTGACCCACTTCGTGGCGGGTGTGGGCACCGGCGGCACCATCAGCGGCACCGGCCGCTACCTCAAAGAGGTCTCGGACGGCCGGGTGCAGATCATCGGCGCCGACCCCGAGGGCTCGGTCTACTCCGGCGGCACCGGCCGCCCCTACCTCGTGGAAGGCGTGGGCGAGGACTTCTGGCCCACCGCCTACGACGGCACCGTGGTCGACGAGATCATCGCCTCGAGCGACGCCGAGTCGTTCGAGATGACCCGACGTCTCGCCCGCGAGGAGGGCCTCCTGGTGGGCGGCTCGAGCGGTCTCGCCGTCTCGGTGGCGCTCAAGGCCGCGAAGGATCTGCCGGAGGACGCCGTGATGGTGGTGCTCCTGCCCGACGGCGGCCGCGGCTACCTCGGCAAGATCTTCAACGAGAAGTGGATGCGCTCCTACGGCTTCGCGAACGTCTCCGAGGGCGCCACCGTGCGCGACATGCTGAAGCTCAAGAGCGAGGGCCTTCCCGCGCTCGTGCACGCGCACCCGAGCGACACCGTCCACGACGCCATCGGGATCATGACCACCTACGGCGTGTCTCAGCTGCCCGTGCTCTCGGCCGAGCCCCCCGTGGTGATGGGCGAGGTCATCGGTTCGCTCGACGAGAAGACCCTGCTCGAGCAGGTCTTCGCCGGTGAGGCCGCGATGACCGACAAGGTCGGCGACTTCGTCGGCGCCTCCCTCCCCCTCATCGGCGCCAACGAGCCCGTCGCGGCCGCCCGCCAGGCGCTCACCTCCTCCCCGGCCCTGCTGGTGTCGGATGACGGCAAGCCCGTCTCCGTGATCACCCGCCAGGACCTCCTCACCTTCCTCAGCGAAGCCTGATCCGAAAGGCATCCGACATGGCCACCAAGAAGACCGAGCAGTTCGAGACCCTCGCCATCCACGCCGGCCAGGAGTTCGACCCCACCACCGGCGCGATCATCCCGCCCGTCTACTTCACGAGCACCTTCGTGCAGGACGGCATCGGCGGGTTCCGCAACGGGTACGAGTACACCCGCGGCGGCAACCCCACCCGCACGGCGCTCGAGACGCAGCTCGCCGCGCTCGAGGGCGCGAAGCACGGCCTGAGCTTCGCCTCGGGCCTCGCCGCCGAAGATGCGCTGCTGCGCGCCGTGCTCGAGCCCGGCGACCGCATCGTCATGGGCAACGACGTCTACGGCGGCACGCACCGCCTGATCGAGCGCATCCACGGCAAGTGGGGTGTGCAGAACGAGGTCGTCGAGATGAGCGACCTCTCCGCCGTGTCGAAGGCCGTGGCCGCCGGTGCGACGAAGCTGCTCTGGCTCGAGACCCCCTCGAACCCGCTGATGAAGATCAGCGACGTGGCAGAGCTCGCCGAGATCGGCCACGCCGCCGGCGCCCTCGTGGTGGTCGACAACACCTTCGCCTCGCCCTACCTGCAGCAGCCGCTCTCGCTCGGCGCCGACATCGTGGTGCACTCCACCACCAAGTACCTCGGCGGTCACTCCGACGTGCTCGGCGGCGCCGTGGTGCTGAACGACGACGCGCTCGAGGAGAAGATCCGCTTCCTGCAGTTCGCCTCGGGCGGCGTACCGGGCCCGATGGATGCCTGGCTCACCACGCGCGGCATCAAGACCCTCGCGGTGCGCATGGACCGGCACTCCTCGAACGCCCAGACGATCGCCGAGCACCTCGTGGGCCACCCCGCCCTCGACGCCGTCTACTACCCGGGCCTCCCGACCCATCCGGGCCACGAGCTCGCGAAGCGGCAGATGCGCTCGTTCGGCGGCATGATCTCGCTCGCGCTGAAGGGCGGCCCGAAGGCGGCGCGCCGGTTCGCGGAGTCGACGCAGCTGTTCCAGCTCGCGGAGTCGCTCGGCGGCGTGGAGTCGCTCATCGGCTACCCGACCGAGATGACGCACGCCTCGGTGAAGGGCACGGCGCTCGAGGTGCCCGAGAACGTCATCCGCCTCTCGGTGGGCATCGAGTCGGTCGACGACCTGATCGCCGACCTCGACCGCGCGCTGCCGCGCAAGTAGCGACGGCCGCAGCATGACCGACGTCGGGGCGACCTGGGCCGGAACCCACGTGTTCGGGGCCTCGTCGCTCCGGCGACCCTCGAGCGTCGAGGAGCTGCAGCGCGTCATCCGGGAATCGGATCGCGTGCGCGCGCTCGGCACCCGGCACTCGTTCAACGACATCGCCGACACCGAGGGCGAGCTCGTCACCGTGGTCGACCCCGGTGGTTCCGCTGATCACGGCGAATCGGCCGCGCTCGGTGCGGCGCCGGTCGTGGCCTCCGACAGGCGCACCGTCGAGGTGCCCGCCGGCATCCGCTACGGCGTGCTCGCCCTGGCGCTCGAGGCCGAGGGCCTGGCGCTGCACAACCTGGGCTCGCTGCCGCACATCTCGGTGGCCGGCGCCACCGCCACGGGCACCCACGGCTCGGGCGTCGGCAACGGCAGCCTGTCGACCGCGGTCGCCGCCCTCGAGTTCGTCGACGGGCGCGGCGAGCTCGTGCGGCTCGCGCGGGGCGACGAGGGCTTCGAGGGAGCCGTCGTGCACCTGGGCGCGCTCGGTGTCGTGACCCGGCTCGTGCTCGACGTGCAGCCCACGTACCGGGTGCGGCAGGACGTGTTCGTCGACCTGCCCTGGGAGTCGGTGCTCGCCGATCCGGAAGCCGTGCTCTCGGCCGGCTACAGCGTGAGCCTCTTCGCCGACTGGACGGGCGACACCCTCAAGCAGGCCTGGGTGAAGACCCGGCTCGGCGAGGGGGAGGGCGAGGGCGAGGGCGAGGAGCTGCCCGCGACCCTCTTCGGCGGCGACTTCTTCGGCGCCCGCCCGAGCACCGCCAAGGTCATGACGCCCGCGGGTGACGACGTCGACAACACCACGGTGCAGGGCGGCGTGCCCGGATCGTGGGCCGAGCGCCTGCCGCACTTCCGGCTCGACGCCACGCCGAGCGCGGGGGACGAGATCCAGAGCGAGTACTTCGTGGCGCGCTCGGACGCCACGAAGGCGCTCACCGCGGTCAGGGCCCTCGCCTCCCGGATCGCGCCGCACCTGCTCGTGACCGAGCTCCGCAGCGTGGCGGCCGACGAGCTGTGGCTGAGCCCCGCCTACCGGCGCGACAGCCTGGCGATCCACTTCACCTGGCGCAACGAGCCGCAGGCCGTGCGCGAGCTGCTGCCCCTCATCGAGCAGGCGCTCGAGCCGTTCGAGGTGCGACCGCACTGGGGCAAGTGGTTCTCGCTGGGTGCGCGGCAGATCGTGCCGCGCTACGAGCGGATCGAGGACTTCCGCGCGCTCGCAGAGCGCCACGACCCGGAGCGCAGGCTCCGGAACGCCTACCTCGAGCGCGTGCTGGGGCTGTCCCGCTGACGCTCCGGCTGCGGGGCTAGAGCTTAGAGCTGCCCGGCTAGAGCGTCGGCTTCGTGGGGCTGTAGACCCACTCCTGGAAGAAGTCGGTCAGGTCCTCACCCGAGACGAACTCGGCGAACTTCACGAAGTCGGCGGTCGACACCGTGCGGCCGCCGTTCGCGGTGGCCCAGTCGCGCACGATGGTGGCGAACGCGTCGTCTCCCACCTCGAGCTTCAGCGCCTGGAGCGTCATCGCCCCGCGGTAGTACACGGCGGTGTCGAAGATGCCCGCAGCTCCCGGATCGGCCACGACGGTCGACCAGAAGGCGGCGTCGTCGCCCGGCGGGTTCGCGTAGTACTCGTCGAAGAAGTCCTGGGTGCTCGGGCCGCCGTGGCCCTCGCTCCAGAGCCACTCGGCGTAGGTGGCGAAGCCCTCGTTGAGCCAGATGTCGCTCCAGCGCTTCATCGACAGCGAGTCGCCGTACCACTGGTGGGCGAGCTCGTGCACGACGACCGCGGGGTCGGCGTCGGCCGGGAAGGCCCAGGCCGGGTAGATCGGCCGGGTCTGGTTCTCGAGCGCGTAGGGGAGGTCTTCGCCCGGAGCGATCTCGCCGATCGCGATGCCGCCCGCCTCGGTGAAGGGGTAGGGGCCGAAGTGCTCCTCGAGGAACGCGATCACCTCGGGCTCGGAGGCGAAGATCTCCTTCGCGACCTGACCCACCGAGGTGGTGCCGCCGTCGGTGACCCGGTCGTAGAGCTCGGGGTCGATGGCGTCGTAGTAGGAGATGCCCGTCTCCTCGTCGACGTCGGTGGTGACCTCGTAGTCGCCGATCGTGGCGGTGGCGAGGTAGGTGGCCATGGGCTGGGTGGTCTCCCAGGTCCAGATCGTCTGCTCACCCGAGGCCTCCTCGGCCGCGAGGGCGCCGTTGCCGATGACCTCGAGGCCCGTCGGCGCCGCCATCCGGAGCGTGAAGGTGGCCTTGTCGGAGGGGTGGTCGTTGGCGGGGAACCAGGTGGCGGCCACGCGGGGCTGGCCCACGACCACGGCGCCGTCCGGCGACTCGAAGACCCCGGCGGGGCCGAACGCGTCGTCGATCGTGATGGGCACGCCGCTGTAGGCGACCGTGGTGGTGAAGCTCGTGCCGGCGGGGAGGCCGGAGACGGGGATGACGGTGAGCTCGGTGCGCGGCGGCGTGGCGTCGGCGTCGGTGCTCTCGGGGGTCTGCGGCTGGCCGGTGACCGCGCTGATCTGCGTGCTCGCGAGGCTCCAGTCGGAGGCCGTCGCGGCGGCGCCGGGAGCGGGGGCCACGGTGATGCCCGAGATCGAGATGGCGTCGGTGCCCTCGACCGTGCGGGTGTCGAAGTCGAGGTTGAAGGCCGAGAGGTTCTGGGTGGCCGTCGCGGTGATGGTCGCGGTGCCCGCGAGCACGTTCGTCTCGGGGTCGTAGGCGAGGTCGAGGGCGTAGTGCTCCACGTCGTAGCCGCCGTTGCCGTCGAGCGGGAAGTAGGGGTCGCCGATGCCGGCGTCTCCCGGGCGGTAGACGGTGGGGTCGGGAGTCGGGGTGGGCGTGGGGGCCGGGGTCGGGCCGGGGGTCGGCGCCGGGGTGGGCGTCGGCGTGGGGGTGGAGCAGTCGGTCGCCTTGTGGCTCGCGAAGCTGGGGGCGGGGGATCCGGCCCCCGAGACCACGAGGGCCAGCGCCAGCAGGGGCACGGCGGCGAGCACGGCGGCGGGGCGACGGCCGCGGCGCAGCAGCACGGCAGCCGTGCCGAGGCCGAGCACCAGGAGGCCCAGGGCGAGCAGCCACGGCCAGGAATCAGACGATCCGGTCGCCGCCAGCAGGCAGTCGTTCATAGGGAGCCCCCATCAGTGTCGGTGGGGGAACACTACCCGAACGGGGGTCTTCTCGGCATCTCGAGAGCGCGTTCTGCGCTGCTGACCCAGTACGACCCCGCCGAGCACGAGCGCGGTGCCCGCCGCTTGCGCCGGCCCGAAGACCTCGTGGGCCACGAGCGTTCCGAGCAGCACGCCGGTGACCGGATTGAGCAGCCCGACGAGTCCCACGGATCCGGCGGGCAGGTGGCGGAGCCCCGCGAACCAGGCCACGAAGGCGAGGGCGGTGGCCACGATCGCCACGTAGGCGAAGCCGACGAGCGCCGGGCCGTCGAGCGCCGGCGGCGCACCCTCGACGAGCACGGCGAGCGGAAGCACCACGAGCCCGCCCGCGATCAGCTGCCAGGCGGTGAGCGGCAGCAGGCGCACGCCGCCTCCCCAGCGCTTGGCCAGCACGAAGCCGAGCGACGACATCAGCATGGCTCCGAGCGAGACGGCGACGCCGAGCGGATCGATGCCGCCGCGGGGGCCGTGCGGGTCGGCGCCGAGCAGCATGATCGCCACTCCCGCGAAGCCCACGACGGCGCCGAGCACCGACACGAGCGCCGGCCGCTCCTGCAGCAGCGGCCAGGCGAGCAGGAGCAGCACGGCGGCCGACGACGCCATGAGCGTCGACGCCACGCTCGTCGGCAGCAGCTGCGAGGCGAGGTAGATGAGCACGAAGAAGGCACCCACGTTGAGCGTGCCGAGCACCAGCGACTTCCACCACCACTCGCCGCGGGGCCGCTCGCGGGCGATCGCGAGCAGCAGCAGCCCTGCGGGGAGCGCCCGGATGACGGCGCCCCAGAGCGGGGCGTCGTCGGGAAGGAACTGGCGGGTGACGAAGTAGTTCGACCCCCAGGCGATCGGAGCGATCGCGGTGAGGGCGATCCAGCGCCACCGAGCAGATGTAGCTTCCATGGAAGACACTCTAGCTTCCTGGGAAGCTAGAGTCGAGGGGTGACGGAGAATACGGACCGGGTCGCGCGCATACAAGAGGAGTGGCGCCGGGAGCGGCCTGACCTCGACGTCTCGCCCCAGGGCGTGATCGGCCGGCTGCACCGCCTGGCCGGCGCACTCACCGCCGAGCTCGTCGCGGTCTACGAGCGGCACGGTCTCGGCGAGGGGGAGTTCGACGTGCTCGCCACCCTCCGCCGCAGCGGCCCGCCGTTCGAGCGCGCGCCCGGGGAGCTGGCCGAACACACGATGGTGACCACGGGGGCGATGTCCAAGCGGATCGACCGGCTGGAGGCGGCCGGCCTCGTCCGTCGCCGAGCTGCCGGCCCCGCCGACGGGCGTCGCCGCGTGGTGTCCCTCACACCGGCCGGTCGTGAGCTCATCGATGCCGCCTTCAGCGAGCACATGGCGAACGAGGCCCGACTCGTGGCCGAGCTCGATCCGGCCGACCGGGCCGACCTCGAGCGCATCCTCGGCCGGTGGCTCGCCCACCACGAGCACCCCTAGTCGCACCCGCGACAGCAGCCTGGTCGCGCCTCGTGGGGCGACACGCCCGACGCGCCGGATGTCGGTGGCCGGACTTATCCTCAGGCCATGCATCCGGTTCTCTCCACAGGTCGGCCGACAAGGCCGGAATCACGCCGTTCCGGCTGTGGAGGAAGGGGTCGAAACTCTGTGCACAGGTGTGGACGGCCTGTGGATAATTACACGGGTGTAACACTTCATCTAGTGGTGCTCGATATCGCAGAGAA
Organism: Herbiconiux sp.; assembly: GCF_023264895.1. Taxonomy (GTDB): domain Bacteria; phylum Actinomycetota; class Actinomycetes; order Actinomycetales; family Microbacteriaceae; genus Herbiconiux. Next base: position 12,855 of record NZ_JAHFUY010000073.1, read on the forward strand.
CTAGATGTAGTATTGAACTCCCGGCGCTGAGAGCCCCCTGACAGGGCTCGAAGGGCCGGAAATCCCCAGATCCTCCCTCTTTCCTCGTACTCGAGAAAGGTGCTCCCCTCATGGCAATCACCGTCTACACGAAGCCTTCCTGCGTGCAGTGCACGGCTACCTACCGCGCCCTCGAGAACAAGGGTCTCGAGTTCGAGATCTTCGACCTGTCGGTCGACGAGAAGGCGCTCGAGACCGTCAAGGAGCTCGGCTACCTGCAGGCTCCCGTGGTCATGACGAGCGAGGGCGACCACTGGTCCGGCTTCCGCCCCGACAAGATCGCCGAGCTGGCCAGCCGCGTCACGGCCTGAGCCGGTGACCGACGACCTCGTCTACTTCTCGAGCGTCTCCGGCAACACCCACCGCTTCGTCGAGTCGCTCGGCCGGCCTGCCTCGCGCATCCCGATCTACGCCCGCGAAGAGAAGCTGAAGGCCACGGCCCCCTATGTGCTCGTGCTCCCCACCTATGGCGGGGGCAACGGAGCGGGGGCCGTGCCCAAGCAGGTGATCCACTTCCTCAACGACGAGGAGAACCGATCACTCATCCGGGGCGTCATCGCCGCCGGCAACACCAACTTCGGCGAGGCCTACTGTCTTGCGGGCGACATCGTCGCGCGCAAGACGGGGGTTCCGCTCCTCTATCGATTCGAAGTATTCGGAACCCCGGATGACCGCGAGGCCGTCCAGAACGGATTGGACAGACTGTGGAAGCAACTCTGATCGAGGCCCCCCAGGCCTCGCCCGCGCTCGACTACCACTCGCTCAACGCGATGCTCAACCTCTATGACGACAACGGACTGATCCAGTTCGACAAAGACAAAGAGGCGGCCAAGCAGTACTTCCTGCAGCACGTCAACCAGAACACGGTCTTCTTCCACAACCTGCGCGAGCGCCTCGACTACCTGATCGAGAAGGAGTACTACGAGCGCGAGCTGATCGAGTCGTACTCGTTCGAGTTCATCCAGAAGCTCAACGACCTCGCCTACTCGAAGAAGTTCCGCTTCGAGACCTTCCTCGGCGCGTTCAAGTACTACACGAGCTACACGCTCAAGACGTTCGACGGCAAGCGCTACCTCGAGCGCTTCGAAGACCGCGTGGTGATGACGGCCCTCGGCCTCGCCCAGGGCGACGAGACGCTCGCGATCAACCTCGTGGAGGAGATCATCGGCGGCCGCTTCCAGCCCGCCACCCCCACCTTCCTCAACACGGGCAAGGCGCAGCGCGGCGAGCTCGTCTCCTGCTTCCTGCTGCGCATCGAAGACAACATGGAGTCGATCGCCCGCGGCATCAACTCGGCGCTGCAGCTCTCCAAGCGCGGCGGCGGCGTGGCCCTGCTGCTGTCGAACATCCGAGAGGCCGGCGCCCCGATCAAGCAGATCGAGAACCAGTCCTCGGGCATCATCCCCGTCATGAAGCTCCTCGAAGACAGCTTCAGCTACGCCAACCAGCTCGGTGCGCGTCAGGGCGCCGGCGCCGTCTACCTCAGCGCCCACCACCCCGACATCATGAAGTTCCTCGACACCAAGCGCGAGAACGCCGACGAGAAGATCCGCATCAAGACGCTGTCGCTCGGCGTGGTCGTGCCCGACATCACGTTCGAGCTCGCGAAGAACGACGAGGACATGTACCTCTTCTCGCCGTACGACGTGGAGAAGGTCTACGGCCTTCCCTTCGGCGACATCTCGGTCACCGAGAAGTACCGCGACATGGTCGACGACCCGCGCATCCGCAAGACCAAGATCAAGGCCCGCGAGTTCTTCCAGACCCTCGCCGAGATCCAGTTCGAGTCCGGCTACCCGTACATCATGTACGAAGACACCGTGAACAAGGCCAACCCCATCAAGGGCCGGATCAACATGTCGAACCTGTGCTCGGAGATCCTGCAGGTCAACACGCCGACGACCTACAACGAAGACCTGTCCTACGACCAGATCGGCAAGGACATCTCGTGCAACCTGGGCTCGCTGAACATCGCGCTGACCATGGACTCGCCCGACTTCGGCCTCACCGTCGAGACGGCCATCCGCGGCCTCACCTCGGTGTCGAACCAGTCGCACATCACCTCGGTGCGCTCGATCGAGGACGGCAACGACAAGTCGCACGCCATCGGCCTCGGCCAGATGAACCTGCACGGCTACCTCGCCCGTGAGCGCGTGCACTACGGCTCGGAGGAGGGTGTCGACTTCACGAACATCTACTTCTACACCGTGCTGTTCCACGCGCTGCGGGCCTCGAACTCGATCGCCATCGAGCGCGGCGAGAAGTTCGACGGCTTCGAGGACTCGACCTACGCATCCGGTGAGTTCTTCGACAAGTACACCTCCGAGCCGTGGGTGCCGGCGACGGAGCGTGTGGCCTCGCTGTTCGCCACCTCGAACATCCACATCCCCACCCAGTCCGACTGGGAGGAGCTGAAGGCGTCGATCCAGGCTCACGGCATCTACAACCAGAACCTGCAGGCGGTGCCGCCCACCGGCTCGATCTCGTACATCAACAACTCGACGTCGTCGATCCACCCGGTCGCGTCGAAGATCGAGATCCGCAAGGAAGGCAAGATCGGCCGCGTCTACTACCCGGCGCCGTTCCTCACGAACGACAACCTGGAGTACTACGCCGACGCCTACGAGATCGGCGCCGAGAAGATCATCGACACCTACGCCGCGGCCACGCAGCACGTCGATCAGGGCCTCTCGCTCACGCTGTTCTTCAAGGACACCGCGACCACGCGCGACATCAACCGGGCTCAGATCTACGCCTGGCGCAAGGGCATCAAGACCATCTACTACATCCGTCTCCGCCAGCTCGCGCTGGAGGGCACGGAGGTCGACGGCTGCGTCTCCTGCATGCTCTGAGAACCCCCGACTTGACACAAGATGTGCCAAGTGGACGTTCTTAGCCCCATCTACTGTCAAGTCGCGGACCGGCCCGATCCTGTCCCTGTGGAAAGTGAAGCAGAATGACCCCCTCCGAGCCGCTGAAGCTCCTCAACAAGGTGCAGGCCATCAACTGGAACCGCATCCAGGACGAGAAGGACGTCGAGGTCTGGAACCGCCTCGTCAACAACTTCTGGCTGCCCGAGAAGGTGCCGCTGTCGAACGACGTGCAGTCGTGGAACACGCTCACGCCCGCCGAGCAGCAGCTCACCATGCGCGTGTTCACCGGCCTCACCCTGCTCGACACGATCCAGGGCACGGTCGGGGCGGTCTCGCTCATCCCGGATGCGCTCACGCCGCACGAAGAGGCCGTCTACACGAACATCGCGTTCATGGAGTCGGTGCACGCCAAGTCGTACTCGTCGATCTTCTCGACGCTGTCGAACACGAAGGACATCGACGAGGCGTTCCGCTGGTCGACCGAGAACCCGAACCTTCAGAAGAAGGCCTCGATCGTGCTCGACTACTACCACGGCGACGACCCGCTGAAGCGGAAGGTCGCCTCGACGCTGCTCGAGAGCTTCCTCTTCTACTCCGGGTTCTACCTGCCGATGTACTGGTCGTCGCACGCCAAGCTCACCAACACGGCCGACCTCATCCGCCTGATCATCAAGGACGAGGCGGTGCACGGCTACTACATCGGCTACAAGTTCCAGCGCGGGCTCGAACTCGTCGACCAGGCCAAGCGCGACGAGCTGAAGGACTACACCTTCTCGCTGCTCTACGACCTCTACGAGAACGAGGTGCAGTACACGCAGGATCTCTACGACGAGGTCGGCCTGACCGAAGACGTCAAGAAGTTCCTGCACTACAACGCCAACAAGGCGCTCATGAACCTCGGCTACGAGCCGATGTTCCCGAAGCAGGTCACCGACGTCAACCCGGCCATCCTCTCCGCCCTCTCCCCGAACGCCGACGAGAACCACGACTTCTTCTCCGGCTCCGGCTCCTCCTACGTCATCGGCAAGGCCGTCAACACGGAGGACGAGGACTGGGACTTCTAGCCCGGTCCGGCTCGGTCGTTCCGAAGCGCCTCCTGCGCAGCTGCTCGTCAGCTGTCGCGGGAGGCGCTTTTTCTTGAGTATGAGTAGTTCGGTGCGGACGGGGCTCGCTCTGCTACTTTGCTGAGATTATGTCAGCAACTGCGCCAATACGTCCCCACACTCGCCTGCGGTCCCTCGCTACACTCGGCCTCGCGGCCGGGATCCTCGCCGGGCTCGTCTCCCCCTTCGCGGTGCCCGCCGCCGAAGCGCTGCCCGGGGAGTGCCGCCTCGAGACCCGCTGGCAGAGCAGCGGCGTGCACTACGACACCGACACGGATGTCTACACCGAGACCGGGATCAAAGGCACCTCGTCGGTGGTCTGCGACGTGATCGATCGCCCGTCAGGCCCGGGCGGCGGCGGGGACGCCCCCGGTGGCGACGGCACAGGCACCGGCCCGATGCCTCCGGCGCCTCCCGGCCCGCCACCACCCCCTGGCCCGCTCCTGCCCAAGCCCCCGGCCTCGGTCCCTCCGAAGGCAGGCCTGCCCTGCGTCGCCGGCGCGAACAATGCGGCGAACCCGGGGGATGCGCCCGGCGGGCCGACCGGCGATGGACAGATCGCCTTCGACAACATCGAGGACGCCTTCACGAAGGGCGACCTGACGATCCAGTACTCCCCGGGCGCCCGGATCGTGACGATGGACGTGAACCTGGGTCCATCGTCGAACGGTGAAGGCGACTACAACCCGTACGAGGGAATGACGCCGGAGCAGGCGGCCGCGGCGCTCTACTGGCCGAGCGGCATTGATCCGACCTATACCGAGGTCGGTCCGGCCGGCTCCATCGTCAAGGCGGCCATCAAGCTCGCCGGGCAGGCAGCGCGCGGCAACAAGCAGTCCCTGCAGTCGCTCCGCAACATGACCGGCCTCATGGACGAGCCGATGAGGGAGGACGTCATCGCCGGGCTCCAAAGAGGGATCTCCGAGCTCAACCATCTCTACCGCACCGGGATGCCGCCCGAGGTGCGCGAGATCATCCGCGAGCTCTGGGACATCATCGATGACATCCTGAAGGTGGTGAGCACACCGGTGGATCCGACCGGCGTGTACCTCAACGTCGCGACGACCTCGCCCGGGTACACGCCGGACAACACGAACCATGGCGCGTGCGGCCAGATCAACCAGACGGTCGCGATGACGGCGTCGACACTCGTGCCGACCGGATCCTGGGCCTCCATCTCCTTCGCGAGCACCACCTACGGCACCCTGGTGAAGCGCATCCAGGATCTCGAGGAGCCGGAGCTGTACTGCCCGTTCACCGAGGTCGAGGTGGTGGCCGGCCAGGAGAACGCACCTGTCGTCACCGGAGGCTGCCGAGGGGAGATCGTCTCCGCCCGCCTCCTCACACGCGGCGACACCGCATCGCTTCCGGAGGACACGAAGCAGGCGATGCGTGTCGACACGTTCGGTGCGCCGATGGCCGACAGCGTGTTCCAGTACACCAGGCACCCGGATGACGGCCGGCCCTCCCACAAGGCCACGTCGAACCTCGTGGGGAACACATCCCACTTCTTCGGCGATTCGAAGGACGGGAGGCTGTCGTACACGCCGCCGCTCACTGCCGCCGAGGGCGAGGACTTCGTCGTCGTGGCCGCGACGGACGCAGCGGGGGTGGAGCATCCGTTCATCGTGCGGGTGGCTGTCAAGGCGCCGCCGACGTGCGATGGCGCGGACAAGATCGCGGGGCCGGTCATGAGTGACTTCCGGGCCGTCATCCGGGACGGGGCCATTCAGGCGGTGCGGAACGTGCCGTTCACCCTCGACCTCAAGATGCTGTGCACCACCGATCATCGCGACACCTACCGGGTGACGATGGAGGGCGGCGTTCCGGGCACCGAGCCCACGGTCAATCCGGATGGCACCATCACGTTCGACTGGACGGATCCGGATCAGGTGGGCGAGGTGGCCACCCTCACCTTCACCGCCTGGGACGAGACGACCGGTGCGCCGAGCGCTCCGCTCGAGGTGCCGCTGTTCGTGCGCGATCAGCGACCGCTCTGCAACGACGTCGAGATCGAGTACGACCGGAGCGAGCTGGCCGGCGCACCCCTCACCATCCCGATCGACTGCGGCATGGAGAACGGCCTCAAGGTCATCAACCCTGCCTTCCTGGCGCTCGGCGGGGAAAAGCTCGACACGACCGTGGTGGAGGGCGGCACGTTCCGTTCCGACGGCTCCGCCATCACGTTCACACCGGACGACTCCGGCACCGAGCTCGCGACCACGACGGTGCTGCCGTACCGCACGAATCCACTGACGTCAGCGCACTTCTACGAGGCGGGGAAGGGGTTCTTCATCGACGTGCGGATGACCGACTGAGCAGGCCCCTTCCCTGCGGCTGGTAGCCTCGATTGCTTGGACGGGCTGCAGGAGAAGGGTGCCCTCCGCGTAGCTGCGGGGGAGTCGGTCGGCCTGCCCGGGCGGGCGGCCTGGGCCGACTTCGCCCGCGGGGTGAGCGTCGTGCTCGTGGTGCTGATGCACCTGTACTTCCTGCACTACACGTGGTTCTTCCGGGGTGAGGACGGTGCCGCGGTCGTGAAGTCGGTGCTCGACGTCACGAGTCCGCTGCGCATGCCGCTGTTCTTCCTCGTCTCCGGCTTCCTGGCGTCGCGAGCGGTCGAGCGCTCGTGGGGCTCGAGTCTGCACGGCCGCATCCTCCAGCCCGTCTACCTCTTCGTGCTGTGGCTCGGCGTCAACATCGCCATCGACGTCTGGCGCGCCGCCCTCGGCGTGCGCGGCGAGGTGAGCCCGTGGGAGTTCTTCACCGACAACCTGCTCTGGCCGCAGACCACGCTCTGGTACCTCTACGCCCTCGTGCTCTTCTTCACGCTCACGAAGCTCACCCGAGAGGTGCCGGCCCCCGTGGTGGTGATCGTCGGCACGATGGTCTCTGTCATCGGCACCACCTTCAGCGACGGACTCGCCCAGAACCTGCTCCGCTCGTTCGTGTTCTACGCGCTCGCCGCCCGCGCACCCCAGGTGATCGACCGGGTCGTGGCAGGTGTCGCAGGCCTCCGAGCGGGGCCCGCCCTCCTCGTCGTGCTCGGTGCGGGCGCGGGGTACGCCGCCCTCACCGCCCTGTACCTCGAGCTCTGGGTCGACTTCGGCCTCTACCTCCTCGCCGGTGCCGCCGGGGTGCTCTTCGGCCTCGTGCTCTCGGCCCGCATCGGCGGGCACCTCCTCGTGGCGCCCGTGCGCTACCTCGGCCGGCACACGCTCCCGATCTTCCTGGTGCACCCGTTCGTCTTCATCGCCGCCAACGACCTCTTCGCGGACAACCCCGACCTCGCCGACGCCATCCGCGACGACCAGACGCTCCTCATCGCCTACCCCTGGCTCCTGCTCCTCGCCACCGTCGGCCTCAGCGTGGGCCTCGAGGCGCTCGCCAGGCTCCTCGGACTTCGCGCGCTGTTCAGTCTTCCGCGCTGGAACGCGAGAGTCCCGGGCCCCTAGGCTGGGGGTTCTGTCCGGCGAGCAAGGAGTGCTGTGGGAGTCGTTCGAACCTGGATCTTCCCGATCCTCCGCATCGTCCTGATCCTCGTGATCGCCGTCGCCCTCGGCAAACTCGCCTTCTTCCCCGACCAGGCGGAGGAGGCGGATCCGGCGGTCCCGACCGGCGAGATCGTCGAGCCCCGCACGGCGGTGGGCCTCGGCAGCATCACGAACGACGTGATCGTGCAGGCCACCGTCTCGGCCGACGCCGCCGTGCCCGTGAAGGCCACCGCCGCCGGAACCGTCGACGAGATCTTCGTGGCCCAGGGCGCCGGGGTGAGCGCGGGCGATGTGGTCTTCGACGTCAAGGTCGAGATCGAGCGCGACCCGGCGGCGAGCGTCGACGCCGAGGGCAAGCCGTTGCCCGCGATCTTCCGCTACGTGGAGGTGACCTCGCCGGCATCCGGAACCCTGAGCTCGCTCGGCGTGATCGAGGGCCAGGCCGTGACGATCGGCGAGGTCACGGGCCAGGTGGCCCCGCCCACCTTCTCGGTCAGCGGCACGCTCGAGCCCGCGCAGCAGTACCGGCTCGTGAACCAGCCCACCGAGGCGTCGGTCGCCATCAGCGGTGGGCCGGCTCCGTTCGTCTGCACCGGCCTCCGCATCATCACCCCGCTGCCGGGCAGCACGGGCACGGATGCCGGGGGCGGGTCGGGCGGATCCGGCGGATCCGGCGGGTCAGGCGGCTCGGGCGGTGGCGGCGGCGGTGGTGCCGCAGGCTCCACCACGGTCACCTGCCCCGTGCCGAACGGCCAGGTGGTCTTCCCCGGACTGACCGCCGAGATGACGCTCGCCGGCGGCCAGGTCGACAATGTGCTCGTGGTGCCGATGACGGCCGTGCGCGGCGCCGCCCAGACCGGCACGGTGTGGGTCTCGACCGCCGACGGCGGCACCGAGGAGCGCGCCGTCGGGCTCGGGCTGAGCGACGGCACTTTCGTGGAGGTCACGGGTGGGCTCACCGAGGGCGAGGAGATCCTCGAGTTCGCCCCCGGCGCCCTCGCCGTGCCGGGCGGAGGCATGGAGGGCATGGAGAACTGCATCAGCCTGCCCGACGGCAGCATGAGCTGCGCCGGCTGATGTCGCTGCTGCACCTCAGCGAGGTCACCCGCACGGTGATCCCGCCGGATCAGCCGGCGCTCACCATCCTGAACGGGGTCGACCTCACCGTCGAGCCCGGCGACCGGGTGTCGATCGTGGGCCGCTCCGGATCGGGCAAGTCGACGCTGCTCAACCTCATGGGCCTCCTCGACCAGCCCACGAGCGGCACCCTCACCTTCGACGACCGGCCCGTGAAGTCGTACTCGAGCGCCGAGCGCGACCGCGTGCGCGGCGCCCGGATCGGGTTCATCTTCCAGCAGTTCAACCTGCTGCCCGGCCGCACGGCGCTCGAGAACGTGACCATGCCGTTGCTCTACGCCAGCGGGACGCAGTTCTGGCGGCGCAAGGCGATCGCCGCCGAGATGCTCGAGCAGGTCGGGCTCGGGCACCGCTTGACCAGCCTGCCGGACCGCCTCTCGGGCGGCGAGCAGCAGCGGGTCGCGATCGCGCGGTCGCTCGTGCGCGGGCCGAGCCTCATCCTCGCCGACGAGCCGACCGGCGCGCTCGACCTCGACACGGGGCAGACCGTCATGGAGCTCATCGACGACGTCGCGACGCGCACGGGGGCGGCGCTCGTGATCATCACGCACGATCCGGCCATCGCCACGCGCGCCCGCGACCACTACCGGCTCGACCGCGGCGTGCTGCGGCGGGCTGACGCGGGAGTGGGGGAGCGGGCGGCGGTGCTCGCCGTGGGTGGGGGCGGGGCTGCCGGGCCCGGCGCATCCGGGGCTTCCGCATGAAGCGCGCGCTCACGGGCTTCGTGGGGGCCGTGCTCGAGGCGTGGCAGGAGCTGCGCATCCACCGCACCCGCGTGCTGCTCTCGCTCATCGGGGTGGCGGTCGCGGTGTGCTCGCTCACCACCGTGGTGGCGCTCGGCGCCATCGTGCAGCAGGCCAACGAGGAGCTCAGCGAGCGCTCGAGCGGCCGCCCCGCCACGCTCTACCTCTCGGCCTACAGCGATGGCACAGGCACAGGCGGCGGATCCGGTGAGATCGACGGCGAACTCATGGACGCCACGTGGGCCGACACCCTCGAGCGCTACGACGTGACCTACGGCAGTCGCGTGCTCTCGGGCTCGCAGAACGTGGGCTTCGTCGACGGCATCGTGCCCGTGGGCGTGCAGGCCGTCGACCAGCCCTACGGCGAGATGCACCGCGTGCGCGTCTCCGAGGGAGCCTGGTTCACTCCCGGCGACGCCCTGCAGCTGGCGCCGCGCCTGATCGTGAACCAGATCTTCTGGGAGCGGATCGGCTCGCCCGACCTCGCGACGCATCCGACCGTGAAGCTCGGCGGGCAGGGCGCGCAGCCCACCACGATCGCGGTCGTCACGGGTGTGACCCCGGTGGCGAGCTACGAGACCGAGCCGTCGATGTTCATGCTCGTCGACCAGTTCGCGGCCGTGCAGGCGGCCGACCCCACGGGCGGTGGCGGCGGTGCGGGCGGGTTCGTCGACCCGTTCGCCGGAGGTGCCCAGACGCAGTACGAGATGTGGGTGCCGCCCGCGCTCGCCGAACCGCTCATCCCGCTGCTGCAGCGCGACTTCACGGCTGCACTCGGCGAGGGGGTGCAGGTCGACGTGTTCCGGCAGGACTTCGCGCAGTACGGCGACGACCCGTTCCTCGTGACGAAGCTCGTGGTGGGCGGCATCGCCGTGCTCGTGCTGCTGCTCGGGGCGCTCGGGCTCGTCAACATCGCGCTCGTGACGGTCAAGCAGCGGGTGCGGGAGATCGGCATCCGGCGGAGCTTCGGGGCGACGGCGGGGCGGGTGTTCTTCGCGGTGATGATGGAGAGCGTCGTGGCCACGGTGGCGGCCGGGATCGCGGGGGTGGTGGCGGCGGTGCTCGTCGTGCAGAGCCCGTGGGTGCGGGATCTCGTGGGGCAGGGCATGATCACCGACTTCCCGCCGTTCCCCGTCGACGCCGCGCTGCTCGGGCTCGTGGCCGCTACCGCCGTGGGGGCGCTCGCCGGGCTGCTGCCGGCGCTCGTGGCGGTGCGGGTGAAGGTGATCGACGCGATCCGGTACTGAGCGGTGGTGCTGGGCTGCGGGGCTGCGGGGCTGCCGGGATGCGGGGCTGCTGGGATGTGGGGCTCTGCGTGCAAGGCGCGCGCTGTGCCGAGGGCTAGACCGGGGTGACCGGCGGGAGGCCGGTGAGCACCGCCACGACGTTCTGCACCGCGAGGTCGCCCATGCGCTCGCGCGTGGCGGCGCCGGCGCTGCCGATGTGGGGCACGGCGACGACGTTCGGCAGGGCGAGGAGGCCCTGGCTGATGGCGGGCTCCCACTCGAAGACGTCGAGGCCGGCGGCGCCGATGACGCCGTCGCGGAGGGCGTCGATGAGGGCGAGCTCGTCGACGATCGGTCCGCGGGCGGTGTTGATGAGGATGGCGGAGCGCTTCATGGCCGCGAACTCCTCGGCACCGATGAGGTGGCGGGTCTCGGGGGTGAGCGGGCAGTGCAGCGACACCACGTCGCTCTCGGCGAGCAGTTCGGGCAGCTCCACGGCGCGGATGCCGAGGGCCTCCGCCTCGGATCCGGTCGCGCGCGAGCCCGTGGCCACGATGCGCATGCCGAACGCGGCCGCCCGCCTCGCTACCGCGAAGCCGATGCGGCCGAGGCCGACGATGCCGAGGGTGGCGCCCGCGCTCACGTCGAGACCCACGAAGAAGTCGGGCTCCCAGCGCCACTCAGCGCCGGTGCGCACGAAGCGGTCGGCCTCCACCACGCGGCGGGCGGTGGCGAGGAGGAGGGTGAAAGCGAGGTCGGCGGTGGCCTCGTCGAGCACGCCGGGGGTGTTGGTCACGGCGATGCCGCGGGCGGTGGCGGCGGGCACGTCGATGTTGTCGTAGCCGACGCCGAGGTTGGCGACGAGGCGGAGGGAGGGGCCGGCGGCGTCCATGACTTCGCCGTCGATGCGGTGGGTGACGAGGCTCACGATGGCGGCGGCGCCGGGCACGGCGGCGAGCAGCTCTTCGCGGTCGGCGGTGGAGGTGGTGACCTCCACGGGGGCGGCGGCGAGCCGGG
>NZ_JAHFUY010000074.1 GCF_023264895.1 Herbiconiux sp.
TCTACGCGCCGCCCTTCGCCGTCGTCTTCCACTGGCTCTCGCTCGTGCCGCTCGCGATCGCCCGCTCGCTCTTCCAGCTCGTGCGCAAGCAGCCGGGCGCCATCGGCGGCGAGTTCGCCGCGGCCTTCAAGACGGCTTTCGGATCGCGCATCGGCGAGGCGCGCAAGCGGCTCAAGGCCTCGAGACGCGTGGGCTGGAAAGCCATCGCGCCGCTCCGGATGCCGGGGGACGAGATCCGCCGTCGCCGCTCGCTGCAGCGCGAGATCGCGCTGACCTATCTGCGGGGGGCGCGCGACCGCATCCAGTTCATCTCCTCCGGCGGGGTCGTGACGGTGCTCGTCGCGCTGCTGGTCGGCCTCGTCGTCTTCATCCCCGTCTTCGGCGCCGCCGCCATGACGGGCGGGGGAGCGCTGCCGCTCGACCCCTCGGCTGGTGGCCTGTGGGCGCAGATCGGCACCGGCTACCGCGACCTTGGCCTCGGCTTCGTGGGCGCGGCCGATCCGTTCGCCACCGTCATCGCCGTGCTCGGCTCGCTCACCTTCTGGGCGCCGTCGCTGGCGATCGTGGGCCTCTACCTGGCCGCGCTGCCGCTCGCCGCTCTCGCCGCGTGGTTCCTCGCGGCGCACCTCACCGAGCGGCCCCTGCTGCGGAGCGTCGCCGCCGTGCTCTGGGTCGTGGCGCCACCGTTCCTCGGTGCGCTCGACGCCGGACAGATCGGCGCGATCCTCGCCCACCTGCTGCTGCCATGGCTCGTGCTCGCGGTGCTCGCCGCCCCCCGCTCGTGGTCGGCATCGGCGATGGCCTCCATCCTCTTCGCCGCCGTGCTCGCCGTGGCGCCATCGCTCTGGCCGGCCCTCGTGCTGCTGTGGCTGGTCGCCACCATCGCGAGCCGACGCAACGTGATGCGGCTCATCGGCATCCCGCTGCCGGCGCTCGTGCTGTTCTTCCCGCTCGTGCTCGACCAGCTCGAGCGCGGCACCCCGCTGGCCCTGCTCGCCGACCCGGGCCTGCCCGTCTGGCGCGCGCCCGTGCCGGTGCTCGAGCTCGTGCTCGGGCTGCCGCAGACCGGACTCGGAGGCTGGTCGTCGCTCGCCGCCGGAATCGGCGTCGACTCGGGCGCGGTGCTCATCGCCGTGGCCGTGCTCACCGTCCCCCTCGCCCTGCTCGCGCTCGCCGCGCTCGTGCTGCCCGGCTCCTACCGGCCCGTCTTCGCCATCGTGATCGCGCTCGTCGGCTTCGTCACCGCCGTGCTGGCGGGCCAGCTCGCTCTCGCCACCTTGGGATCCGAGGCCGTGGCCATCTGGCCGGGCTCGGGCCTCAGCCTCTACTGGCTCGGTCTCGCGGGAGCCGCCGTGTTCGGTCTCGCCGCACTGCCTCGCTTCACGGGCGTGCCCGCCGTCGTGGCCACCGTCGCCATCGCCGTGATCGCGCTGCCGATGGGGCTCGGTGTGCTGCTCGGCACCGCGCAGGTCGTGCCGGGTGACGGCCGTCAGCTCCCCGCCTACGTCACCGCCGAGGCCTCCACGAACCCGCGCGTGGGCACCCTGCTCATCGCCCCGGGGCCCGACGGCGCGCTCGGCGGCACGGTCGTGCACGGCGCCGGAGCGACCCTCTCTCAGCAGTCGACGCTCGGATCGACCGCCGACTACGCGGCCGAGACCGGCACCCTGGAAGGGCCGGGAGCGAGCGCGGGAGACGCGAGCAACCGCGCCGAGATCGCCGACATCGTGGGCAACGCGGCCTCCATCAGCGGTGCGGAGGTGTCGTCGCGACTGACGGCGCTCGGCATCGAGTTCGTGCTGCTCCAGCCCGCCGTGACGCGGGGTGGGGATGCGCCGGGCGACGCCGCGGAGTCCATCACGGCGCGCACCACGAGCGCCCTCAATAGCAATCCGCAGTTCACCTTCATCGGCGACACCTTCGCGGGTGCGCTCTGGCAGGTCGCCGACGACGGCACCGTCGCCACGCTGCCCGCGCCGAGCCCCACCAACACCGGAACGCCGTTCGGGGTGCTCGTGCTCGTGCTGCAGGCCTTCGTGTTCGGCGTGGCGCTGCTGCTCGCCCTGCCGGCCGGCCGGCTCCAGGTGCAGGGCAACCGCGCCGTGAGCACCACGGCCCACGTCGGCGCCGCCGACTCGGCTGAGGAGCACCTCGCCGAGGAGAAGGGCACCGAGTTCGACGAGCGCGTGGCCGTGGGCGAGGAGCCCGAGGCCCTCGACACCGAGGAGGGTGCTCCGGTCGTCGCCGAGGCGCCTGCTCACGAGCCGATCTCCGCTCGCGATCACGCCAACGCCCGAGCTGCGGATGCATCAGACGGTGCCTCCGGTCGCGAGCACGCCGCACCCGGACATCCGGAGCTGCCGGAGGCCGCTCCGAGCGCGGCCATCGCCGCAGCGGTGCTGGCAGCCCGCCAGCACGACGCCGAGGTGCACGATGCCGAGGTGCACGATGCTGATGTGCACGATGCTGATGTGCACGATGCTGATGTGCGCGACGCCGAGGTGGAGGCCGCGACGCCACCACGCGCGGAGTCGTCCTCGGCCGCGGCCGAGCCCGTGCAGACCGCCGCCGGCACCTACGCCGCCGAGTACGTGACTGATGAGCCGGCCGCCGCTGCGGACGTCGCCGCCCAGCCTGAGCCCGAGCCCGAGCGAGAGCCCGAGCCGACGCCGCCCGCGGAGCCGGAGCCCTCGACCGACACGGCGCCCTCCTCCGTCGTGCAGCCGGAGCCGGAGGCGGCCCCGGCGCCCACGTCGCCGGTGTTCGTCGCTCCCGCTCCCGAGCCGGAGGCCGCCCCCGCCGAGGCTCCCGTGGCCCCGCCGGCTCCCGTGGTATTCGTCGAGCCCGCACCCGAGCCCGAGTCCGCACCGGAGCCCGAGCCGGCACCAGAGCCCGAGCGCGAGTCGGTGCCGCAGCCCGAGCCGGCTCCCGTCGACGCGCCGTCGCCCGCCGCACCCGGCGGCCACGAACCCGGCGGCTACGACCCCGACGACTACGACCCCAACGACGAGACGGTCCTCAGCATCCGCGAGGCACTCGACCGCGAGGCCGCCGAGCAGCACCGCCTGCAGGTCGAGAACCGCACGGCCGCGCGCCCCACCCAGAACCCCGAGGAGGGATCGCACGATGCCCGCTGATCGCAGGATGGTCGCCACCGGCACGCGCGTCGCCGTCGGGATCGTCGCCGCCGCGGCGCTCGTGGCCGTGGCCGGTGCCGCCGTGGTGCTGCCGCTTCCCGGTGTGAACGCGGTGCCCGCCTCGTTCTCGGTCGACCCGGCGCCCGCTGAGGAGGTCCGTGCGTGTGCGGGGCCGCTCGTGCGACTCTCCGACGACACCGGTGCCGACGCCACCTCCATCTCGAGCGTGGGCACCACCACGGTCTACGCCGCCGCGTCCGATCCGGCGGCGGTGCTCGACGAGAGCGCCCTGCTGTCGCCCGACGACGTCATCTCGAACGAGCCCACCGCGCCCGCGCGCATCGCTCTCCCGGCGGCCGCCGCCGACACGGCCGATGCCGACGGCACGGAGACGGAGGACCAGGCGGCCACCGACTCAGGCCTGCTCTTCGCCGCCGCGCAGTCGCAGAGCATCTCCACCGCCGAGCTCGTGGGTCTCGCGGCCACGTCCTGCGGCGAGGCCTCGCCCGACAGCTGGCTCGTCGCCGGCTCCACCACGGTGGGCCGCACGAGCTTCGTGGTGCTCGCCAACCCGGGCGACGTGAACTCCATCGTCGATCTCACCATCTACGGCGACGCCGGCCTCGTCGAGTCGCCGGGCGCGCAGAACATCGACGTGCCCGCCCGCTCCACGCGCATCCTCTCGCTCGCCGGCCTCGCGCCGGATCTCTCCGACCCCGTCATCCACGTGGTCGCGAGCGTCGGAGCTGTCACGGCGGCCGTGCAGCAGAGCGTCGTGCGGGGCCTCGAGCCCGGCGGCGTCGAGCTCGCCGGGGCCACGGCCCCGCCTGCCCCTGAGCAGACCGTCACGGGAGTGCGCGTCGCGGGCACCTCCACCATCTCGGAGCGCCTCGCCGACGCCGACTACTCCGACCTGCAGAGCGTGCTCCGCCTGTTCGTCCCCGGCTCCGAGCCCGCCTCGGTCACCATCCGCGTCGCCGAGGAGCGCGACGGGGGAGCGCGGACCGAGTACCAGGTGGGTCTGACCCCTGGCATCGTGACCGAGTTCCCGCTGCAGGACATCCCCGACGGCGTCTACACGGTCGAGGCCAGCTCCGACGTGCCGTTCGTGATGGGCGCCCGCACCTCGACCGTCGGCAACGGCGGCCTCGACTTCGCCTGGTACCAGGCGCTGCAGCCGCTCGAGGAGCGCTTCTTCGTCGCCAACGCCGACGGCCCGAGCCCGCGCCTGCACATCGTCAGCACCACCGGCGAGAGCGTCGACGTCACCCTCACCGATGCCAGCGGTGTCGTGACGGAGGCCACGATCGTGCCGGGTGGCCGCTACCTGCCCCTCACCACGGGCGGCGCCTACACGGTGACCACCACGGATCCGGTGCTCGCGAACGTCACCTACTTCGGCGACGGCCGTTCGTCGTCCTACCCGATCGCGCCACCGAACCCGGCGGCGTCGGCGGTGGTCGTCTACCCGTAGGCGGCCTCGTCACCAGGCCCGGCCTGCCCGTCTCCGGACGGATGCGTCAGAAGTGCCGGAACCGGTCGGGGGCGAGATCCCACGGATCCTTGCCGAGGAGCTCGGCCACCGCCCGGAACACGCACGACTCGATCGCGAGCCGCCGATGCACCTCGTCGTCGCGGTGCAGGTGCGACATCCGCTCGATCGGCAGCCGGAACATGATCACGCGGTTCTTCGTGACCGACCAGCGGTCGACGTGGTCGGGGGAGCCGAACGTGCCGAACGGCATCGCCGCCACCTCGAAGCTCACGTTCGCGAGCTCGTTGGGCCACACGCTCCGGAGGTACTCTGCCGTCGAGGAGACCGTCATCTCGAAGAGGTCGATGCGCGTGCGCAGGAACGGCAGATGAGGGCCCGTGGCCGATGATCTCAGGTCGCGCCCGTGCCGGCTGCGGGAGCGGGCCCGGATGGCGGCCGATCGCGGGGTTCTGCGCGACCTGGCCATGCCGCCAAGTCTATGCGAGCGCGACACGGCCGTGCCTGCCGGGTCGCGGGCTGGCCCGCGGGTAGGCTCGATCCGATGACGAACAGGGAATGCTCGCGGCCCTCGTGCCGCGGTGAGGCAGCCACCACCCTCACCTACGACTACGCCGATTCGATGATCGTCGTCGGTCCGTTGAGCCCTGTCTCCGAGCCGCACAGCTATGACCTCTGCGTGCGCCACACCGAGCGGCTGTCCGCTCCGCAGGGCTGGCAGATCCTGCGGCACGTCCCCGCCGGCTGACTCGGCAGGTCAGGTCCTGCACCGTCCGGCTCGGCACAGGTGCTGTCACAGCAGGATCTGAGAGAATGGGAGCATGACTTTCGCTCCCGCCCTCGCCGAGACCACCGGCACCGCTCTGCCCTTCCGGGTCCGTGACCTCTCGCTCGCCGAGGCCGGCCGCCATCAGATCCGCCTCGCCGAGAACGAGATGCCCGGCCTGATGGCCCTCCGCGAGGAGTTCGGCCCCACCCAGCCCCTTGCCGGCGCCCGCATCATGGGCTCGCTGCACATGACCGTGCAGACCGCCGTGCTCATCGAGACCCTCACGGCCCTCGGCGCGCAGGTTCGCTGGGTGAGCTGCAACATCTTCTCCACGCAGGACGAGGCGGCCGCCGCCATGGTCGTCGGCCCCACGGGCACCGTCGACGAGCCCGCCGGAGTCCCCGTGTTCGCCTGGAAGGGCGAGACGCTCGAGGAGTACTGGTGGTGCACCGACCGCGCCTTCGACTGGTCGGCCGAGGCCGCCGCCGAGGCCGAGGCGGGCGTTCCGGTCGAGTGGATCGGACCCAACATGATCCTCGACGACGGTGGCGACGCCACCCTGCTCGTGCACAAGGGCCGCGAGTTCGAGCTCGCCGGCGCGGTGCCGGAGACGACGCCGGAGGACAGCGAGGAGTACGCCGTCATCCTCGACCTGCTCCGCGCATCCATCGCCACGAACCCCGACCGCTTCACGCGCATCGCCGCCGAGATCAAGGGTGTCTCCGAGGAGACCACCACCGGTGTGCACCGTCTCTACGAGCTCGCCGCCGCGGGCCAGCTGCTGTTCCCCGCCATCAACGTGAACGACTCGGTCACCAAGTCGAAGTTCGACAACAAGTACGGCATCCGGCACTCGCTTCCGGATGGCCTGAACCGCGCGACCGACGTGCTGATGGGCGGCAAGGTCGCCTTCGTGGTCGGCTACGGCGACGTGGGCAAGGGCGCCGCCGAGGCGCTCAAGGGCCAGGGCGCCCGCGTGATCGTGTCGGAGGTCGACCCGATCTGCGCGCTCCAGGCCGCGATGGACGGCTTCCAGGTGGCTCGCCTCGAGTCGGTCATCGGCGAGGTCGACATCTTCGTGACCGGCACCGGCAACGTGAACGTGATCGGTGTCGACGACATCCTGAAGATGAAGCACCTCGCGATCATCGCCAACGTCGGCCACTTCGACAACGAGATCGACATGGCCGGCCTCGCCCGCGTCGCCGGTGCCGAGAAGGTCGAGATCAAGCCGCAGGTGCACGAGTGGCGTCTGCCCACCGGCCGCAGCGTGCTCGTGCTCTCGGAGGGGCGCCTGATGAACCTCGGCAACGCCACGGGGCACCCGTCCTTCGTCATGAGCAACTCGTTCACCAACCAGGTGCTCGCGCAGATCGAGCTCTACGTGACGCCCGAGAACTACCCGATCGGCGTCTACGTGCTGCCGAAGCACCTCGACGAGAAGGTGGCCCGACTGCACCTCGACGCGCTCGGCGTCGAGCTGACGACGCTCCGGCCCGAGCAGGCCGCCTACATCGGCGTCGAGGTGGGCGGGCCGTACAAGGTCGACCACTACCGCTACTAGCGGTTTCCGGCCGCGTCAGCGGTCGGGGAAGCCGTTCGGGAGTCCGTGCAGGATGGGCGCGACCGTCGCGAGGCGGTCGCGCTCGATCATGAGGGCGCGGTACTCCCGGTCGCGCCGCATCGCCGCCACGCCGAGCAGGAACACGTGCGGGTGCACGTTGGGCACGGGGGAGACGTAGGGGGCGACCTCGCCCGCGAGCTCGGTGGAGAGCCGCTCACGGGTGGCGGGGGTCATGCTCGCCGACTGGGTCAGGAACTGCACCACGCGCCGTGACAGCCGATCCGGGAGCTTCGCCACGTCGGCGGTCTGAGCCCACACGGTGAGCGGCGGCGGCACCGCCACATCGAACGGCAGGGCGGCGGGCACCCGCTCGTGCTGGCTGTAGGTTCCCGCGAGCAGGTCGCCGAGGCGCTTCGAGCGCGAGTTGAGCAGCGACGTCACGAAGGCGATCGAGCCGAGCGTCGCGAAGATCTCGAGGAACCCCGTGAGGCCCCGGATGACGGAGTGCCGGAGCGAGATCGCGCCGCCGTCGTCGCGCACGATCCGGGCGCCGATCACGAGCTTGCCGAGCGAGCGGCCGCGCGACGCGACCTCGACCACGATCGGGAGGATCACGAGGTAGCCGACCAGCATCGCCGTGAAGAGGGCCTGCGCGAGCGCGGGGTCGACGCCCTCGCCGGCGAAGAGCACGCCGAAGAAGAGGTAGATCGTGACGGCGAGCGGGATGACCGAGACGAGGAAGTCGATCGCGCCGCTCGCACTCCGCAGCAGGAAGCTCGCGGGCCGCACATCGAGGGCGACCGCCTCGCCGGTGAGGAGTTCGTCGTCGGCATTCGCCTCTGTCATGCCTATCATTTAAGCAGATGGACCTCGACGCCTACTCCGCAGCCCATCGCGACGAATGGGATCGTCTCGATGACCTCGGTCGACGGCGGGAGTTCTCAGGCCGCGAGGCCGACGAGCTGATCGAGCGCTACCAGTCCGGCGCCACGCAGCTCTCGGCCATCAAGACGGTGGCGGGCTCCACGCGGCAGGGCGACCGGCTCTCGGTCTCGCTCTCGCGGGCGCGACTTCGCTTCACGGGCGCGGGGTCGAACATCCTGCGCCAGATCCCGACCTTCTTCGCCATCCACCTGCCGGCCGCGCTCTACCGGCTGCGCTGGCTGACGCTCGCCGTGGCGCTCGCGACGGTGCTCATCGCCACGCTCTACGCGGTGTGGATCTCGCAGGACCCGGCCGTGATGGCGGCGATCGGTGACGACGCGGACCTCAAGAAGCTCGCCGACGAGGAGTTCGTCGACTACTACTCCGAGAACCCCGCGGCCTCGTTCACGGGCCTCGTCTGGACCAACAACGCGTGGATCGCCGCGCAGTGCATCGCGTTCGGCATCCTCGGCATCTTCGTGCCCTACGTCATCATCCAGAACGCGCAGAACCTCGGCGTCAACGCCGCCGTGATGTTCGAGTTCGGCCAGGGCGACACCTTCTTCCTCTACATCATGCCGCACGGCCTCCTCGAGCTCACCGCCATCTTCGTGGCGGCCGCTGCGGGCCTGCGCATCTTCTGGGCCTGGGTGGCGCCCGGTGCCCGCACCCGCGGCCAGTCCCTGGCGGAGAACGGCCGCTCGCTCTTCACCGTGGCCATCGGCCTCGTCTTCGTGCTCTTCATCTCGGGCGTCATCGAGGGCTTCGTCACCCCGTCGCCGTGGCCCTGGCCGATCAAGATCGGCATCGGGGCCCTGGCGCTCCTGGCGTTCCTCGCCTACATGCTCGTCCTCGGCCGCCGCGCGGCCCGGGCTGGCCACACCGGCGACCTCGAGGAGTTCGAGGCGGGCGCGAAGCAGCTGGTCGCGGGCTAGACCCGTCGCTCACTGGCGGCCCGGCGCCCCGAGATGCACCGAGAGGTCGGCCGCGACCTCGGCGACCAGCGCTCCCACCTGGTCGAGGTGCCGGCCGATCCGCCCCTTCGGGGCGCTCAGGTTGATGGCCGCCACGATACTGCCGCGGAAGTCGTAGACGGGCGCCGAAGCTCCCACCACCCCCATCTCGAACTCCTCGTCGACGGTTGCGAACCCCCGGCGCCGGATGCGGTGCACCTCCTCGACGAGACTGGCCGCGTCGGTGATGGCGGGGCGGCCCTCGGCCGCGGGCTCCACGGGGCCCGCCGCCTGCACCACCGGGGCCACGGGGCCGAGCACCGTGCGATCGTGCCCGTGCACGTCGTACCAGCGCCGCAGATCGTCGTCGTCGCGGTCGCTCACGAGCACCCGGCCGGCCGACGTGCGCCAGGCGGCCACGCTCACGCCCTCCCAGGCGATGCCGCGGAAGGCGTACTCGCTGAGCTCGCTGCTGAGCGTGAGCACGCTGTCGCCGCGCAGCACGCAGAGGTGTGCGGTCTCGTGGGTGGCGGTGACGACCCGCCGCAGGAACGGTGCGGACTCGCGGACGAGCCTCGACTCGAGCGTGCGGGCCGCCAGGGCGTAGAGCTGATACCCGAGCCGGTAGCCGAGGGTCTGCGGGTCTCGGGCCACGAGGCCCGCTTCGGCGAGCGTGGCGAGGGTGCGCGAGACCTGGCCCTTGTCGCGGCCCACCAGCTCCGACAGCCGTACCACCCCGAGCCCGCCGCTCTGCTCCGATTCGGGGGAGCCGAGAAGCTCGAGGATCTCGAGGTCGCGCCGGAGCCCGGCGGCGTTGCGCCGGGGCGGAGGTGAACTGCTCATGACGAGAATCTAGCCAGTAGTTGCCATATGCACAACCCCGGTTGCGCAAAAGATAACCACCGCCCTACTCTCGGATTCGTCACCGCGATCGCCGGACGGCATCGCGCACCCCCACCTCAAAGACGAGCAAGGAGCACTTCCGTGACAGGATTCGACCCCAGCGAACTGCTGGCCTTCTGGGCCAAGCGGTACGACGACATCCTGGAGCTCGCGCTGGGCCACCTCGTCGTGGTGCTGCTCGCCCTGCTCTTCGCCACCATCATCGGAGTGGGTGTCGGCCTCCTGGTGTGGAACCGGCCGATCGGCCGCTCCCTCGCCGTCACGAGCGCCGCCGTCATCCTCACCATCCCGTCACTCGCCCTGCTCGCGGCGATGATCCCGCTCTTCGGCCTCGGCTGGACGCCCACCCTGATCGGCCTCACGCTCTACTCGCTGCTGCCCATCATCCGCAACACCGTGGTCGGGCTCCGCGAGGTGCCTCCCGCGATCATGGAGAGCGCGACGGGCATGGGCATGAGCCCCACGCGGGTGATGCTGAGCATTCAGCTGCCGATCGCCTGGCCGGTCATCCTCACCGGGGTGCGCGTGGCGGCTCAGCTCACCATCGGCATCGCCGCCATCGGCGCCTATGTGGGCGGGCCGGGTCTCGGCCAGATGATCTTCCAGGGGCTCAGCTCGCTCGGCTCGAAGAACGCCCTCAACTTCGCGCTCACCGGCACCGTCTGCGTGGTGCTGCTCGCGCTGCTGGTCGATGCCCTGTTCAACCTCGTGACCACGACCACCACCTCGAAAGGACTGCGTGCCTGACATGACCGCTCCTGATGGCACCGGCCCCGCCCGGCCCTTCGGCACCTCGCCCCGCACGGCGAGCATCACCACGACCACCGGGATCACCACGGTGAAGAACACGAGCGGCGCGCACATCGAGCTGCGCGACGTGAGCAAGATCTACCCGGGCCAGGAGGCTCCCGCCGTGGCCGGCTTCTCGATGGATGTGAAGCCGGGCGAACTGATCATGTTCGTCGGCCCCTCCGGCTGCGGCAAGACCACCACCATGAAGATGATCAACCGCATCATCGAGCCGAGCTCCGGATCGATCCGGATCGACGACCGCGAGGTGCTCTCGCTCGACCCGAACGAGCTGCGCCGCCACATCGGCTACGTCATCCAGCAGATCGGGCTCTTCCCGCACATGACCATCGCCGAGAACATCGCGGTGGTGCCCAAGCTGCTCGGCTGGCCGAAGAGCCGCATCGCCGCCCGCATCGACGAGCTGCTCTCGGTGGTGCAGCTCGACCCCGGGACCTTCGCCTCCCGCTATCCCAAGCAGCTCTCCGGCGGTCAGCAGCAGCGCGTCGGCGTCGCCAGGGCGCTCGCCGCCGACCCGCCGGTCATGCTCATGGACGAGCCCTTCGGCGCCACCGACCCCATCACCCGGGAGAAGCTGCAGCAGGAGTTCCTGCGGCTGCAGGCGACGATCGGCAAGACCATCATCTTCGTGACGCACGACTTCGACGAGGCGGTGCGTCTGGGCGACCGGATCGCCGTGCTGAGCGACCGCTCGAAGATCGAGCAGTTCGACACCCCGGCGAACATCCTCAGCCACCCCGCCAACGACTACGTCTCCTCCTTCATCGGGCACGGTGCCGCGCTGAAACGCCTGGCGCTCATCCCCGTGACCGGCGCGCAGCTCGGCCCCGCCTCGGCGGCGGTCGGCACCGTCACGGTGCCCGCCTCCGAGACACTGCGGGATGCGCTCGACTCCCTCGTGCTGAGCGGTGCCCCGGCGATCGGCGTGACCGAGGGCGAGCGCGTGGTCGCCTCGATCTCGCTCGAGCAGATCTCCGCGGTGCTCGGCACCGACGCCGGAGCAGCACGATGAGCTTCCAGACCGTGCTCGACCGCGAAGAGGCGATGGCCGAGGAGGCGCGGCCCCCCAGGCGACCCCGATTCTGGACCCTGCGACGGATCGCCACACCGGTGGCCATCGTCGTGGTGCTCACCGTGCTGTTCCTCTGGATCCAGAGCATCGAGATCGACTCGATCATGGCCCGCACGCTCAATGCGGAGTACATCTTCCTGCGCACCAAGGAGCACCTGCAGCTGGCCATCGGTGCGTCGTTCTTCGTGGCGGTGCTCGCGATCCCGATCGGCATCGTGGCCAGCCGCACCCGGTCCCGCGCCCTCAGGGGCTTCATCCTGGGGCTCGCCAACATCGGACAGGCGACGCCGGCGATCGGCTTCATCATCCTGCTCGCGATCATCTGGCAGATCGGCTTCGCAACCGCGCTCATCGCCATCGTGGCCTACTCGTTCCTGCCGGTGCTCCGCAACACCATGATCGGGCTCGCGCAGGTCGACCCGAGCGTCACCGAGGCCGCGCGCGGAATGGGCATGACCCCCGCACAGGTGCTGCGGCGGATCGAACTGCCGCTCGCGGTCCCCGTCATCCTCGCCGGGCTCCGCACCGCCCTCGTCTTCGCGGTCGGCGTCGCCACCGTCGCCACCTTCATCAACGCCGGCGGGCTCGGCGACATGATCGTGAACGGCCTCAAGCTCCAGCGCTTCCCGGTGCTCATCACGGGTGCCGTGATCGTCTCCTGCATCGCCCTCGCGATCGACTGGCTGGCCGGCATCGCGGAGGACCTCCTGCGCCCCAAGGGCGTCTGAGTCACCAGCCCTTCGACACCACCCCATCCCTCACCAGCAGAAAGAGCGCATCACCATGAACAAGAGAATCGGATCCACCTTCCTCGGCGTGCTCGCCGTCGGCACCCTCGCCCTCACCGGGTGCTCCGCCGGAGGCGGCGGAGGAGCGGGCTCGCAGGGCGACGAGCTCGAGGGCCTCAGCGGCGAGATCGGCGCGAAGGACTTCTCGGAGCAGTACATCCTGGCCCACATCACGAGCCAGCTCCTCAACGCCCACGGCGCCGACACCGAGGCCAACACGTCGGTGGTCGGCTCGGCCAACGTGCGCGCCGCTCTCGAGAGCGACCAGTTCCTCGGCTACTGGGAGTACTCGGGCACCTCCTGGATCACCTACAACGGCAACACCGAACCGGTGCAGGGCGAGAAGGAGCAGTTCGAGGCCACGAAGGAGGCCGACGCGGCCAACGGCATCGCCTGGCTCGACCCCGCTCCGCTCAACAACACCTACGCCTTCGCGGTGCTCTCGGACAAGGCCGAGGAGCTCGGCGTGAAGACCCTGAGCGACGTGGCCGCCCTGCCGGCCGACGAGCAGACCTTCTGCATCGAGAGCGAGTTCTCGACCCGTGACGACGGCTGGCCGGGCCTCAAGGAGGCCTACGGCATCGACGTGCCCGACTCCAACGTTTCCCTGCTGGACACCGGCGTCATCTACAGCACCACCGCGAAGGGCGACACCTGCAACTTCGGCGAGGTGTTCGCCACCGACGGTCGCATCACCTCCCTCGGACTGACGGTGATGGAGGACGACCTGCAGTTCTTCCCCGTCTACCAGGGCGCCTTCACGCTCAAGCAGACCACCCTCGACGAGTACCCCGCCGTCGCCGATGTGATCGACGAGGCCTCCGTGCTGCTGACCACCGAGGAGATGCAGAAGCTCAACGCGCTGGCCGATGTCGACGGTGAAGACCCCGCCGACATCGCCGAGGAGTGGCTGACCGAGCAGGGGCTGATCTGAGTGGCGGAGGCAGTCCAGCTCGGCGAGAGCTTCGTGGGCGACGGGGTGAACGCCGCCCACGTCAACACCGTCCTCGGGCATCGTGACGGGCCCGTCGGCGTCGCCTGGGCCACGGCCCTCGCCACCCCCAGCGCGGGTCACGTGCCCTTCGTCACGGTGCTCCGCCCCTCCTTGCCGGTGAAACCGCTCACGCTCTTCGTGACGAAGGCGGCACCCGAGGGCGACGACCACGGCCTCATGATCTGGGGGCCGGCCCAGGCCGGCATCGCGGCGGGCGTGGCGGATGCGCTCGCCGACGGCGTGATCAGTCACGAGGAGGCCGACACCCACGCCATCATCGCCGCCGTCTGGGTGAACCCCGGCGCCGACGACGCGGAGGCCGTCTACGCCCACAACCGGCAGTCGGTGCGCACCGCGCTCGAGAACGGCGCGCGCTCCCTGCCCACGGCGGGCGACGTGATCGCCGCCCGGAACTCCCCGTCCAACCCCTTCTTCACACCGAGAGCCTGACCATGAAGATCACCGCCATCCGGATCACCCGGCTGAGCCTCCCGCTCGACCCGCCCTTCCGCGCGGCCTGGGATCCCGACCCCCGCACCTCGTTCGCCGCGACTCTCGTGGAGGTCGAGACCGACGAGGGGGTCACGGGCGTCGGCTCGGGCGACAGCATGGACGGGTTCGACGCCTTCGAGCACCTGTTCCTCGGCACCGACCCCCTCCAGATCCTCAATCAGGTGCGCCGGATCGAGACGATCAACTTCCACGGCGGTCGCTACTGGCCCCTCGAGGCGGCGCTCTGGGACATCGTGGGCAAGGTCGCCGGGCTCCCCGTGAGCGTGCTGTTCGGCGGTGCCCGTGACCGGCTCCCGGCCTACGCCTCCTCCGGCGAGCTGAAGTCACCCGGGGAGAGGGCCGAGTCGGCGCTGGCCGCACGCGAGCTGGGCTTCAAGGCCATGAAGATCCGGATCGCGCGCGACCGGCTCGCCGAGGGGATCGCCGCCGTGCGAGCGACCAGGGAGGCCGTGGGCCCCGACTTCGCGCTGATGGTGGATCTCAACCAGATGTGGCGGATGTCGGGCGACATCGAGGCGGCGCTGCCTCTGGCCGCCGTGCATCGCGTGGCCGCCGAGCTCACCGAGCTCGATGTGCTCTGGCTCGAGGAGCCGCTGCCGCAGGTCGACGTGGCGGGAGCGCAGCGTGTGCGTGCCCAGACCGGGATCCAGATCGCGGGAGGCGAGATGGTGCGCTCGCTTCCCGAGATGATGGCGCTGATCGAGAACGACGCGTTCGACATCTACCAGCCGGACGTCGCACTCGCGGTGGGCATGTACCGTGCCCGTCAGGTGGCTGAGTCGGCGAACCTCCGCCACCGGGGCTTCACGCCGCACACCTGGAGCAACGGCCTCGGGCTCCTCGCCAACCTGCACGTGGCGGCCGGGGTGGACGCCGGGCCCTTCCTGGAGTTCCCGTTCGATCCACCCGGCTGGACCCCGGAACGCCGTGACTTCTTCATGGAACCGCTCATGATCGACTCCCACGGCGACCTGCTGGTGCCCGAGGTCCCCGGCCTCGGCGCCGTCATCGACCGCGAGGCCGTGGCGCGCTTCACGGTGGGATCGTGACCGACTGGGTCGCGGCCGCCGCGAGACTCGCCCCCGAGACGCGCCTGTTCGTCGACGGCGCCTACGCCGACGCCGCCGACGGCGCGGTCTTCGACAGCGTCGCTCCGCGCGACGGCTCGATCCTGGCCCGGATCGCGTCGGCGGGCGCCGTCGACGTCGACCGCGCGGTGAGCGCCGCCCATCGCGCCTTCGAGTCGGGGGTCTGGTCTCGAGCCGACCGCCGCCACCGCCAGGCGGTGCTGCTGCGGCTGGCCGAGCTCATGCTGGAGAACCTCGAGGAGCTCGCCCTCCTGGAGTCGCTCGACTCCGGGCATCCGATCGGGGACTCGCTGCGGGTAGACGTGCCGAGCGCCGCCCGCACGGTGCGCTGGTACGCCGAGGCGCTCGACAAGGTCTACGACGAGGTCGCCCCCACGCCCGAGAACGCCCTCGCCACGATCCGCCGGGAGCCGCTCGGCGTGGTCGGCGCCGTCGTGCCGTGGAACTACCCGCTCATCATCTCGGCCTGGAAGATCGCCCCGGCGCTCGCGGCCGGCAACTCGGTCGTGCTGAAGCCGGCCGAGAACACGAGCCTGTCGGCCATCCGCCTCGCGGCCCTGGCGGCCGAGGCCGGCGTTCCCGACGGGGTGTTCAATGTCGTCCCCGGGCTCGGCGCCGTGGCCGGCGAGGCGCTCGGCCGGCATCCGCAGGTCGACAAGATCGCCTTCACCGGATCGCCCGCGGTCGGGCGGGGCTTCCTCCGCTACGCGGGGGAGTCGAACGGCAAGCAGGTCTCGCTCGAGCTCGGCGGCAAGAGCGCCCAGCTGGTGCTCGCGGATGTCCCCGACCTCGACGAGTGCGCCTCGAGCGTGGCCTGGGGCATCTTCTACAATGCGGGTCAGACCTGCCACGGCGGCAGCCGCCTGATCGTGGAGGAGGGCGTGCACGACGAGCTCGTGGAGAAGGTGATCGCCGTCGGCCGTTCGCTCGTGCAGGGCGATCCGCTCGACGAGGCCACTCAGCTCGGCACCATCGCGAGCGCGGTGCAGCTCGAGCGCGTGCTCGAGTACACCGAGATCGCACGCACCGAAGGAGCCGAGGTGCACGGCGGTGCACGAGTCCGTCCCGAGGGCCTCGCCGACGGCTTCTACGTCGAGCCGACCGTCTTCGACGGCGTGCGGAACACCGGGCGGATCGGCCAGGAGGAGATCTTCGGCCCCGCACTCGCCGTCACCGCCGTGCGCGACGCCGAGGATGGGGTGCGCGTGGCCAACGAGAGCCGCTATGGCCTCGCCGCCTCGGTCTGGACGAGCGACATCGGCACCGCGCACCGCGCGGCCAGGGAGCTGCGCGCCGGCACCGTCTGGGTCAACACCTTCGACGTGGCCGACATCGTGACCCCTTTCGGCGGCTTCAAGGAGTCGGGCTCCGGCCGCGATCGGTCGTTGCACGCCCTCGACGCCTACTCCGCTCTCAAGACCACCTGGATCAACCTCGATTCCCGAACGAAAGACCACCGGAAATGACAGAACAGCAGCCGATCACGGTCGGCTTCATCGGCCTCGGCAGCATGGGCGGCGGAATGACCCGCAACCTGCAGGCCGCGGGCTTCCCCCTCGTCGTCCACGACATCCGGCGCGAATCCGCCGAGGCCCTCCTGGCCGGCGGCGCGGAATGGGCCGAGAACCCGGCCGAGGTGGCGCGGCGGAGCGACGTCGTCATCACGATGCTGCCGACCCCGCGGCACGTCGACGCCGTGCTCGAGGGTCCCACCGGCATCCTCGCCGGCATTCCCGACGGGGGCACCTGGGTCGACATGTCGACCTCGGTTCCCGAGCCCGCCGAGAGGGTGCGGAGCACCCAGGCGCACCGGGGTCTGCGCATCCTCGACGCACCGGTCTCGGGCATGTCGGCCGGCGCCGCGAACGGCACCCTGCAGATCTTCATCGGTGGCGAGTCGGCCGACGTGGAGCGCCTCCGGCCTGTGTTCGAGGCGATGGGCGATCCGGAGCGCATCCTGCACGTCGGGGGCGCCGGCGCCGGCTACGCGGTGAAGCTCATGATCAACCAGCTCTGGTTCTCCCACCTCGTGGCCACGGCCGAGGTGCTCGCCGTGGGGGTGAAGGCCGGAGTCGATCTCGAGGTGCTCCGCACCGCGCTCGTGGCGAGTCCTGCCCGCAGCAACTTCGTGGAGAACGACGTGCTGTCGATCCTCGATCACGGCGACTACGACGAGGGCTTCGCGATCGCGCTGGCCTGCAAGGATCTCGGACTCTCGATCGATCTCGCGCGCTCGGTGGGCGTGCCGACCGAGCTCTCCGCGCTCGTGGAGCAGGTGTACCGCCGCGCTCGTGCGCAGTACGGCGATCGCGCGGGGGAGATGACGCCGGTGCAGCTGTACGAAGACCTCATCGGCACCCCGCTGCGCCGCAGCAGGCCGGCCGCGGGCGAAGGGACGGTCGCCGCGTGAGCATCCTCCCGCCCCTGCCCAGTCCGCTCTCCACGATGAGCCTCGACCTGGATCCGAAGCCGTACGCGCGCTTCGGCGCGGGCCGGGTGAGGGAGGTGGGCGAGGTCACGGCCGCCACGGGAGCCTCCAGCGCCCTGATCGTGACCGACGCCTTCCTCGCCGCCTCCCCGGTCGTTGCCGTCGTGCGCACCTCGCTCGAGGCCGAGGGCATCGCGGTCCACGTATTCGACGGCGTCATGCCGAACCCCACCACGGCCGCGCTCGACGCCGGCAGCGACCTCGCCCGCGACCTCGGCGTGGGTGCGATCGTGGCGGTCGGCGGCGGGTCGTCGATGGATGCCGCGAAGGGCATCGCGCTCGGCGCCGTCAACCCGCAGCGGGGCAGCGCCCTCGACTACCGCTCCGAGTTCGAGCGCGACGCACTGCCGATCGTGGCGGTGCCGACGACCTCCGGCACCGGTGCCGAGGTGAACGCCTTCGGTGTGGTCACCGACACCGAGACCCACCGCAAGTTCTACGTCGGATCCACCACGGCCCTCGCTCGGGCCGCGGTGCTCGACCCGGAACTGACGGTCGGCCTTCCGCCCCGTGCCACCGCGGCCACGGGGATGGACGCGCTCACCCACGCGGTGGAGTCGTACCTCTCGCGTCGGGCGAACCCCTACAGCGACGGCATCGCGCTGCAGGTCGTGTCGACCGTGGCCGAGTTCCTGCCGCGTGCGGTCGCCGACGGAGCAGACCTCGAGGCCCGCGCCCAGCTGCTGCTGGCCTCGCACGTGGCCGGGGTGGGCTTCTCGCACACGGGTCTCGGACTCGTGCACGGCATCGCGCATCCGCTCGGCGGTCGCTTCGACATCCCGCACGGGCTCGCCCTCTGCATCGTGATCGAGGACGTGCTGCGGTTCAATCGCGCGGTTCGCGAGGAGCGGCTCGCACGGCTCGCCTTCGCCCTCGGCGCCGGCGACACACGTGTCGACGATGCGGCGAACGCCTCGGCCGCCATCGAGGCGGTGGCAGAGCTCGCGCGCACGGTGGGCATGACCGCCCGCCTCGGCGACTTCGGCGTGACGCCCGACGACCTCGCCTCGCTCGCGCAGGACACGCTCGACGACGCGGTCACCGCCAACAACCCCCTCGAGCCCTCCGCGGCCGACGTCGTCGCCATCCTGGAGCGAGCCCTGTGACCGGCGGGATCGCTCCGAGCATCGTCGGCGAGCGTCCGACGCCTGCCGATGAGGCCAGGCTGCTGGCCTCGCTGCCGACGGGTCTCCTGATCGGAGGGGAGTGGCGCGACGCGTCCGACGGCGGCACCCTCGAGGTGCACGACCCCTCGACCGGCGAGGTGCTTGTCGCCATCGCCTCCGCGACGCCCGCCGACGGGCGGGCGGCCCTCGACGCCGCCGTCGCCGCGCAGGCCGACTGGGCCCGCACGCCCCCGCGCGAGCGCGCCGAGATCCTGCGCCGCGCCTTCGACGCGCTGACGGCACGACGCGACGACTTCGCCCTGCTCATGACGCTCGAGATGGGCAAACCGCTCGCGGAGGCGCGGGGAGAGGTGGCCTACGGCGCCGAGTTCCTGCGCTGGTTCTCGGAGGAGACCGCGCGGATCGGTGGCCGGTACGCCACCTCGCCCGACGGATCCAGCCGCCTGCTGGTGCTGAAACGGCCGGTGGGGCCGTGCCTGTTCATCACGCCGTGGAACTTTCCGCTCGCCATGGCCACGCGCAAGATCGCACCCGCCATCGCGGCGGGCTGCACGATGGTGCTGAAGCCGGCGGCGCTCACCCCGCTCACGGCTCTGCTGTTCGCGCAGGTGCTCACCGATGCGGGGCTCCCGCCCGGGGTGCTCAATGTCATCCCGACCGCTTCGGCGGGAGCGGTGACCGGGCCGTTGGTGCGCGACCCGCGGCTCCGCAAGCTCTCCTTCACCGGGTCGACGGAGGTGGGCCGCCGGCTCATCGCCGATGCGGCGGAGCAGGTGCTCCGGGTCTCGATGGAGCTCGGCGGCAACGCGCCGCTGATGGTGTTCGACGACGCCGACCTCGATCGGGCCGTCGAGGGTGCGATGCTGGCCAAGCTGCGGAACGGCGGAGAGGCGTGCACGGCAGCCAACCGCATCCTGGTGCACCGGGAGGTGGCAGCGGAGTTCACCGAGCGGCTCGTGACCAGGATGCGCGAGCACACCGTCGCGCGCGGCACCGATCCGGCGTCCCGCATCGGGCCACTCGTCGACGAGGCGACGCGGAGCAAGGTGCACGAACTGGTTCTCGGCGCGGTCGCCGAGGGGGCGTCGCTGGCCCTCGGAGGCGCCGTCGTCCCGGGGCCCGGCTACTTCTACGAGCCGACCGTGCTCACCGACGTGCCGAGAGGCGCTGCCGTCCTCGCGGAGGAGATCTTCGGGCCGGTCGCACCGATCGTGGT
This sequence comes from Herbiconiux sp., assembly GCF_023264895.1. Classification (GTDB taxonomy): domain Bacteria; phylum Actinomycetota; class Actinomycetes; order Actinomycetales; family Microbacteriaceae; genus Herbiconiux. The sequence continues at coordinate 19,839 of NZ_JAHFUY010000074.1, forward strand.
GTTCGACACCGAGGAGGAGGCCGTGGGGCTCGCCAACGACACCGAGTTCGGGCTCGTCGCCTACGCCTTCACGAACGACCTCGCCCGTGCGCTGCGGCTCGCCGAGACGCTGGAGGTGGGCATGTTCGGCCTGAACACCGGCATCGTCTCGAATCCGGCGGCACCTTTCGGCGGCGTCAAGCAGTCGGGGCTCGGCCGCGAGGGCGGTGCCGAGGGCATCGAGGAGTACCTCGAGACCACGTATGTGGGCATCGCCGATCCGTGGGTGGGGAGCTAGAGCCGGCCCGCCGCCTTCAGCGCGAGGTACCGGTCCGCGAGGGCCGGCGGCAGGTCGGCAGGCGCCGCCGTGAGCACGTCGGCGCCGTAGCGCTTGAGCACGGTGGTGACGCGGGCAACGTCGAGCAGGGCGCGCTCGGAGGCGGCCGCGCGGTAGACCTCCTCGCGGTCGCCGCGGCGGAGCACGCCGGCCGCGACGTCGGGGTCGGTCACCGAGGTCACCACGACCGTGTGGTTGCGGGTGAGCTGCGGCACGATGGCCATGAGCTCGCGCGAGATGCCGGGGGAGTCGATGGCGGTGGCGAGCACCACGAGCGAGCGCTGCGTGGTGACCTGGCGCACGAGGCCCGGAACGGCCGTCCAGTCCATCTCGATCAGGTCGGGCTCCACGGGCGCCATGGCGTCGACCATGCGCGAGAGCAGCTCGGGGCCGGATGCGCCGTGCACGCGACCGCGCAGCCGCCGGTCGTACATCACCAGGTCGACCCGGTCGCCCGCCCGTGTCGCGAGGGCGGCGAGCAGCAGCGCGCTCTCGAACGCGGTGTCGATTCGCGGCTCGTCGTCGATCCGGGCCGCCTGGGTGCGCCCGGTGTCGATCACGATCACGACCCGCCGGTCGCGTTCGGGCCGCCAGGTGCGCACCATCGTGTCGCTGTGCCGGGCGGTGGCGCGCCAGTCGATCGAGCGCACGTCGTCGCCCCGCACGTATTCGCGCAGGCTGTCGAACTCGGTTCCCTGCCCGCGGATCATGACGCTCGTGCGCCCGTCGAGCTCCCGCAGCCGCGCGAGCCGCGACGGCAGGTGCTTGCGGGAGTTGAAGGGCGGCAGCACCCGAATGCGCCCCTCGGCGCGGAGGGTCGTCTGCCGGGCGGCGAGCCCGAGCGGCCCGAAGGAGCGCACGGTGACGCGCTCGGTGCGCCGCTCACCGCGCCGGAAGGGCGTGAGCCCGAGCACGACGGCCCGCCGCTCACCGCCCGGGATCGCGACCCGCGAGCGCGTGGTGGAGGCTCCCGCCGACGGCTGCCATGCATCGCGCACGATTGCGCGCAGCATCCGCTTCCCCGTGTTGGTGAGGTACAGCGTGCTCACCACGGTCTCCCCGAGGCGCACCCGCGCCGGCAGCACCCGCTCGACCGCCAGCACCCGCGGCGACGCCGCGACCACCAGATCCACCACCAGGAGCACCACCATCAGCGCCACCCACCCCAGCAGCGCTCCAAAGGCCTCCCCGTAGAGCTCCCCCAGAAGCACCACGGGCACGACCCCCACGGCCAGCAGCCCCACGAACCTCCCCGACACGGTCATGCTTCGACCATCAGATCGGCACCCGCACCTGGGTGAGGATCGACCGCAGGATCGAGTCGACCGAGACGCCCTCGAGCTCGGCCTCGGGCCGCAGCTGGATGCGGTGCCGGAGCACGGGCAGCACCATCGCCTGCACGTGGTCGGGCGTGATGCCGGGCGAGCCGTTGAGCCACGCCCAGGCTTTCGCGGCGGCGAGCAGCGCGGTGGAGCCGCGGGGGCTCACGCCGAGCTTGACCGAGGGGCTCTGCCGGGTGGCCCGCGCGAGGTCGACGATGTAGGCGAGCACGTCGGGCGTGGCCTGCACACGCTGCACGTCCTGCTGCGCGAAGGTGAGCTCGGCGGCGCTCAGCACGGGCGTGACCCCCGCGGCCACGAGGTCGCGCGGGTTGAAGCCGCGGGCGTGGCGCTCGAGCACGGCCACCTCGACCTCGCGCTCAGGCAGGTCGAGCACGAGCTTCAGCAGGAACCGGTCGAGCTGCGCCTCGGGCAGCGTGTAGGTGCCCTCGTACTCGATCGGGTTCTGCGTGGCCGCCACGAGGAACGGGTCGGGCAGCGCTCGCGTGACACCGTCGGCGCTCACCTGCCGCTCCTCCATGGCCTCGAGGAGCGCCGACTGCGTCTTCGGGGGCGTGCGGTTGATCTCGTCGGCGAGCAGGATGTTCGTGAACACCGGGCCCTCGCGGAACGAGAACTCGCCGGCCTTCGCGTCGTAGATGAGGGAGCCGGTGATGTCGCCCGGCATCAGGTCCGGGGTGAACTGCACCCGCTTGGTGTCGAGGCTGAGCGCCTGGCTGAGCGAGCGCACGAGCAGCGTCTTCGCCACACCGGGCACGCCCTCGAGCAGCACGTGCCCGCGGGCGAGGAGCGCGATGATGAGGCCCGTGACCGCGCCCTCCTGCCCCACGACGGCCTTGCCCACCTCGGTGCGCACGCGCGCGAGGCTCTGCCTCAGCTGCTCCGGCGAGGGAGACGAGGAGGCGGGCGGGGTGCCCTGGGGGGTGGTGATGTCGGTCATCCGGATGTCCTCACTGTCGCGGTGCTGTCACGGTCTGAGAAAAGGGGTCGCCCCGGGCAGGCGTCATCGTGGTGTCGTCGCACGCTGCACCTCCTGCTCGAGCCGCAGCAGGCGGTCCGAGATGTCGAGCAGCTCGGCCTCGGTGCGGGGGATCGCTCCGACGAGCACGTCGTAGACCTCGTCGACGTGCCGCCCGGTCACGGCGGCGACCGACCGGCTGACCTCCACGACCCCCGCGTGCCGCGGCAGCGCGAGCATCGAGGTGAGCCGGGTGATGGTGCCGATGCGCACGGCGTCGAGCGCGCGGCCGTGGGCGCCGTGCTTGGCGTAGAGGCGGGCGCGACCCTCCATGGTCTCGCTCGCCCGCACGGTGACGGGCAGGTTCTCCACGACGACCGGCCCGAACCGCCGCCCGCGCCAGATGCCGGCGGCGACGGTGACGAGCACGAGGAGGAGCAGCACGGGGGTCACCCAGGGCGGCGTGAGCGAGCCGAGGGTCTCCGTGGCCTCGCCGTCGGAGGCGAGGTCGTCGGCTCCCGGGATGTACCAGACGAGCGTCTCCTCGCCACCGAGGAGGCCGAGGGCGAGGGCCGCGTTGCCCTCCTGGGCCACGAGGTCGTTCGTGAGGGAGTCGCCCCCGCCGAACACTGTGACAGCACCGTTCGCCGTGGTCGACCGGATGAGCGCGAAGGCGTCTCCGCTGTCGCCGGTGCCGGCCAGGAAGCAGGTCTCGATCTCACCGCCGTCGGCGTCGCCGCCCGAGGCGATCGGCCGGTAGGTGGCGTTGGGGGCGGTGATGGTTCCGGCGCGCTCGGCGGCGTCGACGCGGCAGCCCTCGCCCGCCTCGACGGAGCCGTCGCCGTCGGGGGAGCCCGCGTTGGCGATGCCGGGGGCCAGCACGTCGAGGTCGCTCGACCAGGGCTCGAGCAGCACGAGCTCGGCACCGCTGTCGCGCACGGTGCGGGCGAGCTCCGCGCGGCGGTCGTCGTCGAGGTAGCCGTAGACGTCGGAGAAGAGGAGCGTCGCGCCGTCGCCCGCGGACTCGAGGGCCTCGGTGGCCTCGGTGAGGCTCGCGGCGCCCACGACGTCGACGCCCTGCTGCCGGAGCACCTCGGCGACGGCGCGGGATCCGGAGGGGCCGGCGTTCTCGAGGGAGTAGCGGTCGGTGTCGGGGTTCGACGACGCGGTGAGGGCGATCGTGAAGACGGAGAAGACGAACGCGGCCGCGACGGCGACGACCCAGAAGACGCTGCGGCGGGCGCTCGAGCGCACGCGTGGGGTCTCGGCGACGGCCACGGCGGGGAAGGCCGCCGAACCGGGCGCGCCCTGCCGGCGCGAGCCGCGGTCGTTCGTGCGGCCCGAAGGGCCGCCGGTCTTCGCGCTCACCGCACGACCTCGTGGTCGACGCGCTCGAGGGCGGCGGGCCGCTCGTTCTGCAGCTGCCGGTCGAGGGCCGAGATGCGGTCGTAGTCGCCATGGGTGCCCGGCTCGTCGAGGTAGCGCACGCCGTCGAAGAGCCGGGCGCATCCGCCGAGCTCGTCGCGCCGGCCGGGGAAGGCCTCGCCTGCGCGCAGCGCGAAGTCGCGGGCGGTGGTGCCGGGCGCCGTGAGCACGACGGTGCGCTCGGCGAGCTGACGGGCGAGAGCGCGGAACGCCTCCTCGACCGCCACCGTGAAGTCGCCCTGGGCGGCGGCGCGGGCGGCCGAGGCCCGCAGCTCGGCGGCCGATCGCGCGTCGTCGGCGCCG
>NZ_JAHFUY010000009.1 GCF_023264895.1 Herbiconiux sp.
GTCGCCGGGCATCCTCCCCGGGCGCCGGCTCGAGCGCCGGCACCGACGCCGGCCAGGGCGCGGATGCCGCCGACGCACTCGAGCAGGAGACCGCGGCCACGCGCACCCGCCGCGCCCCCACGATCCCGATGTTCTCGCACACCGAGGACTCCCCCTACGACGAGCCCGAGCCCGCCGACGACATCGATCCGCAGACCGTCGCCACCGAGCTGCTCGTGCGCGCCCTGCAGATCGGTCACGCCAAGGGCGACGCCGACGAGTGGCTGAACACCGGCACCGTGAAGAACCAGATGCGCCGCATGGATCCGTCGTTCAACGAGAAGCCGCTCGGCTACCGCTCGTTCACCGACTTCCTCTCGTCGCGCGGCGACCTCGCCGAGCTGGAGGAGGACGGCCCGCAGCGTCTCATCCGTCTGCGCCCCGGAGCGGGGACGGGGTCGGCCACCTCGCGCTGACCGCGGGCACCGGCACCGGGCGGCGGGATGCGGATGGCGGCACGGATTTCCCCGTCGTCGGTCGACCGGCCACGCGCATCCGCCCGCCCGGTTGCTAGCATCGCGCTGTGACCTTCGGAGCCCGCCTGACCATCGCCATCGTCCTCATCGTGGTGGCGATCGCCGCACTGGCCATCCCCCTGACTCTCGAGCTCGACGGCGGGGCACCGCAGTGGCTGCACTGGATCTCGTGGATCGGCGGCGGCCTGTTCGCGGCCGGCATCGGCAACCTCGTGAACGCCTTCCGCCGGAGGAACGTGCCGAGGGTCGACCGTCAGGAGTAGCGTCGGCCGCATGGCAGACGAACTCTCCCGTGGCGACGAGGTCTCCTGGAAGACCCACGGCACCACCACCTCCGGCAAGGTCGAGAAGAAGATCACCTCCGACACCGAGGCGGCGGGCCGCACCGTGCGCGCCGACGACGACGATCCCCAGTACCTCGTGAAGAGCGACAAGTCCGGCCGCGAAGCCGTGCACAAGCCGGAGTCCCTCACGAAGAAGTCGTGAGCTCACGCGCAGGGGCGAGCCGCGCGACCGCCGCGGGCCGGAAGCCCTTCGCCACCAGGTAGATGCCGAGCGAGGCCTCCCACACGATCTCAGGCAGCGTGAAGAGCACCGAGGGCACCGAGGTCTGCTCGTAGGCTCCGAACATGACCGCGATGCCCGAGAGCGTCATGAGCGGTCCGCCGATCACCCCGATCAGTGCCATCGGCCGCGGCACGAGGTGCGAGCGCCAGAGCAGCCACCCGAGCAGCAGCCCGTTGCCGATCCCCACCACGAAACCGGGGCCGAGCAGGAACGTCCAGTCGCGGAGATCCACCAGCCCCTGCCCCAGCACGAGCAGTGCCGGTTCGGATGCCGCCCCCTCCTGCCGCAGAGTCACGACGGTCAGGAGCGCCAGCAGCCCGACCGCGATGAACACGCACTCCACGATCCGCGCCGCGACGTAGCCGAGGGCGAGTGCCGGGCTCTGCCGCTTCAGCACGGGGTACAGGGCGAGAGCGGTGCCGATGTTGGCCGCGATGAGCACGAGTTCGCAGAGCGCACCGAGGATGACGAGGTTCTCCGCCGAAGCGTCTGCAGAGCCGAGCACGAAGTCGGGGTCCGACAGCACCGGGCCGTAGAGCGCGACCCCGACGATGGCCGAGACGAAGGTGAGCAGGAAGAGGATGCCGGTGGTGAGCGACAGCCTGCGAAACGGGTCCATGGGGTTCCTATCCAGTCAAAGGTGTACGGCGTACACCTGAGACACACCGTAGGTGTACCGCGTACACTCCGTCAAGACCCCTTGCCACCCTTCGAGCCCAGGGAGCCGACCGTGACCGCACAGCCGCCCGCCGCATCCCGCCCCCGCGGTCGCGAACGCGCCCGGCTGAACCGCGAGACCGTGCTCGCGGAGGCCCTCGCCCTCGCCGACGCCGACGGGCTCGACGGGCTCGGCATGCGCCCCCTCTCCCAGCGGCTCGGAGTCGTGCCGATGGCGCTCTACAAGCACGTCGCGAACAAGGAGGATCTGCTCGACGGCATGATCGACCTCGTGTGGGCCGAGGTCGAGATGCCCGACGCGGAGCGGGGGTGGCGCACCTCGATGGGCGACCGGTCGCGATCGCTGAGGCAGGCCCTCAAGCGGCACCCCTGGGCGATCGGGCTGATGGAGGCGCGGCTGCGGCCGGGGTTCGCGAACCTCGCCCAGCACAACGCCATGATGGGGTGTCTCCGAGGCTCGGGCTTCTCGTTCCGCACGACCGTGCACGTCACCTCCACCCTCGACGCCTTCGTCTACGGGTTCGCGCTGCAGGAGCGCTCCCTGCCCTTCGACACCGCCGAGCAGTCGGGCGATGTGGCCGAGCAGAAGCTCCAGGATGCGCCGCCCGAGGCGGCGGCCGCGTTCCCGCACCTGCTCGAGGTGGTGCGGGAGCTCGGGGCGGCCGGGTACGACTACGACACCGAGTTCGAGACCGGGCTCGCACTCGTGCTCGACGCCGTCGAACGGCTGCGGCCGGAGTGGCGGGCGGAGCTTCCGAGCCCATGACCGCCGGGGGCGTGATCACCGGGCGCGCGATCGTCGGCCGCGTGACCGCCGGCCGCGCGCACGCTCAGGGGGCGAGCACCTCGCGCACGAGCTGCGCGAGGCGCGGGGCCGTCTCGGCCTCGAACCAGGGGTTGGCGCTCCGCCAGCCGCGCGCGAGCGGAGACGGGTGCACGATCGGGAACAGCGGCAGGTAGCTCTCGGCCCGGCGCACGGTCTCGGTCAGGGTGGTGCCGCGCCGCGCGCCGAGGTAGTGCTTCTGGGCGTAGGCGCCGATCAGGATGGTCAGCCGCACGTCGGTCAACTGCTCCAGCACGGGCGGATGCCACGCCTTGGCGAACCCGCGCCGGGGCGGCGCGTCACCGCTCGCGCCCTTGCCCGGGAAGTAGAAGTCCATCGGCACGATCGCCACGTTCTCCGGGTCGTAGAACTCGGCATCCGTCAGGCCCAGCCACGAGCGGAGGCGCACCCCGCTCGGGTCGTTCCAGGGGATGCCGGTCTCCTGAGCGAGCCGGCCGGGCGCCTGGCTGATGATGAGCACGCGCGAGCGCTCGGAGGCCACGACGAGCGGCGCGAAGCCGGCCTCGGTGGCCCAGGCGTTCGCCGGATGCGCGGCGACCCGTGCCCGGATCTCGTCGAACACGCTCACCCCACCAGTCTGCACCGATGCCGCCGTCGCCGGTGGTGCCGCTACCATCGTTGCCATGACGGAACCCACCCATGAGCAGCTCGAGGCGTCACAGCACACGGAGCGCCGCACGGTCGGCGGAGAGCTCCGCTACTACCTCAAAGACGCGGGCGCGCACCTCAAGAAGCTCAACGAGCCGTTCAACCCCGACGGCCTCGAGGCCTGGTTCACCCCCGACGGAAAGTTCCACGCCCAGGGCCTCGGCCCCAACCCGGCCCTTCCCGGCGTCATGGGCGCGGCGGCCGGCGCGGCGATAGCCGCCGGCTGACGCCCTCCCCCGCGTCCCGAGCCCGCCCGCGGCCCGAGCCCGACGCGTCGATTTGACACTAGTCGCGCCTAAGAAGGCCGACTTGGCACATCTTGTGTCAAGTCGGTGCTTTTAGGCACAACTTCTGTCAAGTCGGAGACGACGGCGGGCCGGGCGGCGGGGCCGCGGCCGCTACTTCGCGACGACGACCGTGAAGGTGAGCGGCTGGATGCCACCGTCGGCGTTCGTGAGCGTCACCTCGGTCTCGCCCACGGCGAGCGCCTCCACGCCCGGGTTCGTCTCGGCGCTCCCGCCCGAGGTCCCCTTCACGAACGACGCCACCGAGGTGTCGGCGACCTCCCCCGTGTAGCTGTCGGTGGCGAGGTCGCCGGTGTTGATGTTGAGCACCTGCCCCACCACGAGGTCGACGGTCTCGCCCTGCAGGTCGTTCGCCTCCACGGTCAGCGGCGTGATGACGTCGCCGCCGATCGGGGCCTCAGAGGACGACGATGTCCCGGCGGGAGTGGAGCTGCAGGCACTGAGCCCCACGACGACGGCCACGACACCCGCGACGGCGATGTACTTCGAGATACGCATGGGCTCAGTATTCCAGCCGCCCTGCGCCGGAACGGTCACGATCCGGCAACGCGGGCCCCCCAGAACACGGCACAGCAGGCATTGTGAACAGTGTCAACATGCGGCACCATGAAGGCATGCGAGAACAGCTGCACGAGCACCACGGCGAGCGGATGCTGAGCGTCAACGGCGTCGACCTGTGCATCGCGGAGTTCGGAGAAGAAGGGGGCCAGGGCCTGGTGCTCGTGCCGGGCGCCTCGTCGGCCTCGGACTGGTGGGACGACGCGTTCTGCGAGGCCCTCGCCGCCGGCGGCCTCCGCGTGGTGCGCTACGACCTCCGCGACACCGGCCGCTCCACGACCCGCCCCCTCGGCCGGGCCGACTACACGGGCGACGACCTCGTGGAGGATCTCGCGGCGCTCATCCGGGCCCTGGATCTCGTGCCCGCCCACGTCGTCGGCCTCTCGCTCGGCGGCGGACTGGCCCAGCAGCTCGCCATCGCCCACCCCGAGACCCTCGCCTCCCTGACCCTCCTGTCGACCAGCCCGGGCGGCGACGACCTCCCGCCGATGTCGCCCGAGCTCGCCGCGTCGTTCGACGAGGCATCAGGATCGCCGGCTGACAGCACCCGGAGCGACCGCGAGGCCCACTTCCGCGAGGCACTGGCAGACGAAAGGCGGTTCGGCGGCACGATCCCGGTCGACGAGCAGCGCATCCGCCGCATCGCCGACCGCGTGTTCGACCGCTCGATCGACCTCGAGGCGGGCGCGAACCACTGGGGCATCCCCTCGGCCTCCGGCACCCGCGCCCAGCTCGCCGACATCGCGGTGCCCACGCTCGTGGTGCACGGCACCGCGGATCCGCTGTTCCCCCTCGCCCACGGCGAGGCGCTCGCGCGCGAGATCCCGGATGCCCGCCTGCTGGCGGTGCCCGGCCTCGGCCACCAGTTCCCACCTCCCGAGACCTGGGACCTCATCGTCCCGGCCCTCCTGGAGCACGTCCGCAGCGCAGGGTGACGCCGCACCCGCTCACGTAGGCTGTGCGGCATGGCCACTGTCATCCTCGTGCGGCATGGTCGCACCACCGCGAACGCCACGGGCATCCTCGCCGGCCGATCCGAAGGGGTGCGGCTCGACGAGGTCGGTGTCGAGCAGGCCGCCGTCGCCGCCCGGCGCCTCGCGGGGGTTCCGCTCGCGGCCGTCGTCTCGAGCCCCCTGGAGCGCTGCCGCCAGACCGCGGCCGCGGTCCTCGCCGAGCAGAGCGGATCGCCGGCGCCGGCCCTCGAGCTCGAAGTCGAGATCGACGACGGCATCACCGAGTGCGGCTACGGCGACTGGACCGGCCGCCCGCTCCGCGAGCTCGCCGAGGAGCCGCTGTGGAAGGTCGTGCAGTCCCAGCCCTCGGCCGTCGTCTTCCCGGGCGGCGAGTCGATGGCGGCGATGCAGGCCAGGGCGGTCGCGGCCATCCGTCGCCGCGACGCCGAGATCGAGGCCGAGCACGGGCCGCAGGCGGTGTGGGTGGCCGTGAGCCACGGCGACATCATCAAGTCGCTCCTCGCCGATGCGCTCGGACTCCACCTCGACCTGTTCCAGCGGATCGGCGTGGGCCCCGCCTCGATCT
>NZ_JAHFUY010000018.1 GCF_023264895.1 Herbiconiux sp.
TCGTCGGCGATGATGCCGAAGGGGCCGTCTGGGGTCTCTGTGAATTGGATCGTTGCCGTCATGGGGTGGTTGTCCTTGGTTTCTTGGCTGGCGCTGGGCGGCGTGGTGTGGTGGATGTTCCGATCGAGTCATCTCCCGCGTCAGCTTCGCCGACGCCTGCCAGGCCCACCAATGACTCGATCGGAACATCCACCACACCACGCCGCCCGGGTTTCGCAGAGGGCCTTGTGGGGGTGAGGGGGGAAGTGGCGGTGGGGCGGGGGGCTGAGGCTCGCCAGAGGTGGAGGGAGAGGTAGGTGCGCCAGGGGGTGAAGGGGGCCGACCAGGTGGTGAGGGACTTGGGGGTGTCGGGGAGGGTGAGGGCTCGGGCGCCGGCTCGGAGGGCCGAGTCGCCGGGGAGGAGGATGTCGGGGGCGTGGAGGAGGCGCATGGCGAGGTAGCCGGCGGTCCAGGGGCCGATGCCGGGGAGGGCGGTGAGGCGGGCGTGCAGGTCGTCGGGGTCGGCCGCGATGGAGAGGTCGAGGGCGCCCTCGGCTAGGGCCTCGGCGGTGGCGACGATGGTGCGGATCTTGGCGCGGGGGCCTGTGAGCACGGCCTCGGCGTGGGTGGCGACCTCGGCGGCGGTCGGGAAGAGGAGGGTGAGGGGCTGGTGGCCGTCGGCGGCGTCGCCGTCCTGGCTGCCCGGCGCGTGCGGGTAGGGGGTGCCGGCTGCCGCGGCGAGGCGGTGCAGGAGGGTGCGGGCGGAGGCGACGGAGATCTGCTGGCCGAGGATGGCGCGGAACAGCATCTCGTCCGGGTCGACCGCACCGGGCATCCGGATGCCGGGGAGTTCGCGGAGGTGGGCCTCGAGAGCGGGCGAACCCAGGGTCGCGGCGGCCTCGCGGAGGGCGTCGTCGATGGCTGAGGGGTCGGCGTCGAGGTCGAAGAGGCGGCGCACACGGGCCACGAGCACGGGGAGGTCGGCGAGCGCGGTGAGGTGGGCCTCGAGGTGGAGGAGGCCGGGGGTGCCGGGGTCGTGGCTCACCGTGAAGCGGGCGGGGCCGGCGGGCAGGCGCAGGGTGCGGGAGTAGTGGGCGGGGCCGGCGTCTTCGATGCCGGGGACCGCGCGGGCGGCGAGCCAGGTGAAGACGCCGGCCGCGTCGAAGGGCTCGCGGTACGGGAGGGTGAGCGTGAGAGCACTCGGCGCAGTGGGGCCGGACGCAGGGCCGGATGCAGGACCGGACGCGGGGCCGGAAGCAGGACCGGTCGTGGCGCCGGAAGCGGCCCCGGGGGCCGGAGCCCGGTGGGACTGGCGGGCGCGGACCTCGCTGGGGGTCAGCCGGAAGACCTCGGCGATGGTCTCGTTGAACTGGCGGATGCTGCGGAAGCCCGCGGCGTAGGCGATGTCGGCCATCGGCAGGTCGGTCGAGGTGAGGAGCGTGCGGGCGGTCTGCGCCCGGTGCGCGCGGGCGAGGGCGAGGGGCCCGGCGCCGAGCTCCTGGCGCAGCACGCGGGTGAGGTGGCGGGGCGAGTAGCCGAGCCGGGAGGCGAGGCCGTCGACGCCTTCGCGCTCCACGAGGCCGTCGCCGATGAGGCGCATGGCGCGGGCGGTGAGGTCGTGCCGGAGGTTCCAGTCGGGGGTGCCGGGCACCGCCTCAGGCAGGCAGCGCTTGCAAGCGCGGTAGCCGGCCTCGTGGGCCGCGGCGCTCGTGGCGTAGAAGGTGACGTTGCCGGGCTTCGGAGTGCGGGCCGGGCAGCTCGGGCGGCAGTAGATGCCGGTGGAGCTCACGGCGGTGATGAACTGGCCGTCGAAACGGGCGTCGCGCGACTGGATGATGCGGTAGCGCGAGTCGAAGTCCATGCAGGCAGTCTCACACGCGCCGCGGCCACCTGCTAGCGGAAATCGGACACGGCTGTGGAGGAGCGCGCCCGCGCCCCTGGGGGATGTCGGCGGGGCCACGTAGGGTCGGCCTCATGGCGCACTCCATCGTTCCCCCGTATCTGCTCGCCCGCCTCGCCGAGACGGATGCCGAAGGCCTCCAGCGCGCCGCCCTCGCCGCGCGGCGCTCGCTCGCCGCCGACCCGCCGCTCCGGGCGGAACGGCAGCGGGAGGGCGTGTTCGTGCCGTCGTCGGTGGTGCTCGACGCGGCCGAGCCGGGCATGGCATCCTTCACCGGGCTCGCCGGCGTCACGGAGCCCCAGCGCACGATCTCGGATGCCGAGGGGCGCGAGCGCCTGCCGGGCACCGTGGTGCGGCGCGAGACGGACGGTCCGGTCGACGACGTGGCGGTGAACGAGGCCTACGACGGGCTCGGCGCCACCCACGCCCTGCTGCTCGAGGCCTTCGGCCGCGCCTCGATCGACGGGCTCGGCCTGCCGCTGGACGCGACGGTGCACTACGGCGAGGACTACGACAACGCTTTCTGGGACGGCGAGCGCATGGTCTTCGGCGACGGCGACGGCGAGGTCTTCGGCCGGTTCACCGCGTCGCTCTCGGTGATCGGGCACGAGCTCGCGCACGGGGTGACGCAGTACACGGCGGGGCTCGCCTACGAGGGCCAGTCCGGCGCGCTCAACGAGTCGTTCTCGGATGTGATCGGGGCACTCGTGGAGCAGCACCGGCTGGGGCAGACGGCGGGAGAGGCCGGCTGGCTGATCGGCGAGGGGCTCTTCACCGATGCGGTGGAGGGGCGGGCGCTGCGGTCGATGATCGAGCCGGGGTCTGCCTACGACGACGACGTGCTGGGGCGCGATCCGCAGCCGGGCAACATGGCGGGCTACGTCGAGACCGACGACGACAACGGGGGCGTGCACCTGAACTCCGGCATCCCGAACCGTGCCTTCGCGCTCGCTGCGCGGGCGGTGGGCGGATTCGCTTGGGAGGGTGTGGGGGCCGTCTGGTACGACGCCATGACCGGGCCACTGGACGAGCGGGCCGACTTCGCAGCGTTCGCGGAGGCCACGCTCGTCGCCTCGGACGCGCGGTTCGGGGCGGGCTCAGAGGTGTCGAGCGCGATCGCGGAGGCGTGGCGTACGGTGGGCGTGAGGAGCGATGAGCGAGCAGACTGACGACGAGACGGGCACCGGAGCCGACGCGGGCGACGGTGCGGACGCGGGCGACACCGCGGCGGGCGACGCCGAGGCGGGCGCACGTGCGCTGCGCATCACGGTGGCGCGATCCGGCGGTGTGGCGGGCATGTCGCCGAGCTGGACCGTGACGGCCGAGGGCGAGAGCGATGTCGACGGATGGCTCGACCTCGTGGAGTCGTGCCCGTGGGATGCCGGCGATCCGGGTGATCCGGATGGAGCCGACCGCTTCGTCTACACGATCCGCGTGCTCGTGCAGGCCCCGAAGGTCGCGGGCGAGCGCGATGCGCGGGTGCCCGAGCGCGACCTCACCGGCCCGTGGCGCGACCTCGTCGACCGGGTCAAGGCCGAGGCGGCGCCCCGCCCCCGGCGCGCGAAGCGGTAGGTCCGCTCAGCCGAAGACGCCGTTGACGTAGTCGAAGGTGCGCGAGTCGATCGGGCTCGAGAACATCGCCTCGGTGCTGCCGTGCTCGACGATGGCGCCCGGCTGCCCCTGCGAGGCGAGGAAGAACGCGCACTGGGTCGAGACGCGCTGCGCCTGCTGCATGTTGTGGGTGACGATGACGATCGTGACGTCGTTCACGAGCTCGAGCATGGTCTCCTCGATCACTCGCGTGGAGGTGGGGTCGAGCGCCGAGCACGGCTCGTCCATGAGCAGCACCTTCGGCTTCACCGCGAGCGAGCGGGCGATGCAGAGCCGCTGCTGCTGTCCGCCCGAGAGGCCGCCGCCGGGGGCGCGCAGGCGGTCGCGCACCTCCTTCCAAAGGCCGGCCTTGGTGAGGCAGGTCTCGACGAGGTGGTCCTTGCGGTCGCGGTCGGCCTTCGTGCCGGTGAGCTTGAGCCCGGCGAGCACGTTGTCGTAGATCGACATCGCGGGGAACGGGTTGGGCTTCTGGAACACCATGCCGATGGCCTTGCGGGCCTCCACGAGACGACGCGACGGGTCGTAGATGTCTTCGCCGTCGATGAGCACCTCGCCCGCGAGGCTCGCGGAGGGGATGAGCTCGTGCATGCGGTTGAGGATGCGCAGGAAGGTCGACTTGCCGCAGCCCGAGGGCCCGATGAGCGAGGTCACGACGCCGGCGGGCATGGTGAGCGAGACACGGTCGAGCACCTGGTGGTCGCCGAACCAGGCCGAGATGTTGCGGGCGTCGAGCTCGGCGAGCGGCGGCCGCTCGGCCTGCACGATCGCCTGCTCGAAGCTCGCGGCCGAACCCGCTCCGGTGACCTGGTGCTGCACCGTGATCGGGCCGGGGTTCAGACGATCGGAGGGTCTCGCGAGCGGTGGGAGGAGGGCCGCGCCCTTCATGATCTTGCGCTGGTCGCGGCGGCTGAGCGGCGGCAGCACGGTGGTCACGTCGTCGGTGGGGGTGTCGGTCACGGCTTCATCACTCTCATCGGGTCACAGCAGGTTCGGGAGGAGGCGGGTGACCTGGTCGGCGACCAGGAGCCCGGCGAGGAACATCACGGGCACGAACACGACCCAGACCTTCTGGGCGCCGATGCGGCGGTAGGCCCAGACGGCGGCGATCTCGGCCACCACGAAGAACTGCAGGGCGAACACGAGCGCCCAGACCGTGGAGGTGTCGGTGGCCATCTCGAGGTCCTCGAGCGGCAGGGTGCGGTAGGCGGTCTGCCTCGCGCCCGCCGGCTCCGCGTCCGACACGAGCTGCGCATCCACCCGCGCCGTGCCGGACGGGATGAACGCGGGACCACGAGCGGTCTCGAGGATGAGCCGGCTCTCCCCCGCGATCGGGTTGGGAGGCGAAGGATCGCCGGCGTAGCGCACGCCGATGACCTCGAACTCCTGCAGCCCCTGGCCGGTGAGCACCGAGAACTCCTCGCCGGGGGCGAGCTCCTGGATGCGGCTGAACGGCCCGCCGTACGCGGCCGCTCGCCCCATGACGATGCTGAGCCCCTCCTGCCCGGGGAGCACGGTGTCTCGGCGATGCGCGGGCCCGGACGTCGTGTCGCCGGACGACGAGCCCTCCACGATCACCTCCCGCACTCCGAGCGACGGGATCTCGATGATCCCGACGGGTGCGCCGTCCAGCAGCAGCGTGTCGTCGAAGGCGCCCTCGCTCACGGGGGCGGTGCCCGCCGAGAGCTGAGCGCGGTAGGAGTCGGAGAGCTGCTGCTGCGCGACCGCGTGCTGCAGGTGGCTCAGCAGCATCAGGTTGAGGGCGAACGCGAAGATGAGCGACGCCACGACCACGAGGGCGCTCCGCGAGAAGACCTGCCCTGAGGTCAGCGGGGCCAGCGGCTGCAGCGATCGCGGGAGCCGCTTCGGCATGCGCGGAACCGGTGCGGGAGGGGGCGTGTAGGCGGTCGACCGCCTCGCCGTGGGAGCGCTCACGCGGCGCTCTCCGTGAGCGCGGGCACGCGCATGGCGCGCACGAGTTGCACGACCACGAAGGCCAGGCCGGCGAGCGCGGCGGTGCCGAGCAGGAACCACGGCGGCAGCACCACGAAGGCATCGCGCGTCACCGGGGTGAGCGCGACCCCGTCGACCGACTCGGGCGGGGTGAAGGTGTAGTGCGCGGTGGCGAAGGTGTACTGGCCCACCCCGGTGAGGGTCGCCGAGACGACCTTCGACTCCTGCGGCTTCAGCCCCGAGAGCTCCACGTCGTCCTGAGCACTGAGCTCGGTGCCGAAGGGGCTCGAGACCCAGAACCTGGCCGACCCCGAGAGCTCACCCGTCGAGACGTTGCGCACCGTGAACCAGGTCTTCAGCTCGCCGCCGAGCGGATCGATCGAGGGCAGGTACTCCGTGCTGAGGCCACTGACGTAGAGCACGCCGCCGATGCTGTACTCGTCGTCGGTGGGAGCAGGCGGGTTCAGGGGGTCGTTCACGACCACGGAGCCGCCCACGTTCGTGCTCGTGGTCGTGCTCGGCCGCGAGGCGGGCGGCACCGGTGCGGGCGACGACGTCGCGCCGCCTGGGCCGACCGTCACGGTGAGGCCGATGCCCTCCGGCGCCGGATCCGTCGCAGCAGAGGCCGCGCCTGCGCCCATCGAGACGGCGGCGAAGGCGGCGATCCCGGCGAGCACCGCCACGGCGGCACCGCGTCGGAGGACCGTCGGCAGCGCGCGCCTCATCGCCGCTCGTTCGAGGCGACCGGGGCCGACTCCTCGAGTGCCGCTCGCCGCGCTTCGGCCTGGGTGTAGGCGATCCACTCCCGCGCGGTCTTCTCGTCGCGCGCGCGGCGGATGCGCAGGAAGCCCCAGACGAGTGCCGCGAGCACGAGCGCGGCGAGCAGCAGCCACGGCACGGCGAACGCCACGGTGTCGCGGTTCACCTGGTCGAGGGCGCCCGGGTCCATGGCGTCGGCGTCGACGCGGGGCTGGAGGGTGACGTAGGGGTTGAGGTAGCCGAGCTGAGCGACGCCGGGCACGGTCATCGTGATGGTGCGCGTGGCGCCCGGCAGCATCTCGGAGAGCTCCTGGCGGGAGAGCTCACCGGCGCCGATGCCGAAGTACGTCTTCACCCCGGCCACCATGTCGGCCGACAGCGCCACGTTGCCGGCGTTGGTGACCGTGAAGGTGACGTCGGTGGTGCCGTCGAGCGGGTTGACCTCGCCGTTGTAGTCGGCGGCGATGCTCGAGATCGAGAGGGCGGGCTGCAGCTCGCCGGGAACGCGGACGTAGACGCGCGTGGCGACACGGCGGTCGACGACGATCTGGCCGTCGGGGGTCGCCACCGAGATCACGATGCCGGCCGCGTGGTCGCCGGGAGCGGCGTCGGCGGGGACGGTGACGGAGAACGGCACGACCTGCGAGGTGCCGGGCTCCAAGGGGAGGTCGACCTCGGCGGCGCCGTTGATGAACCCGAACCAGCTCCCGGCGTCGGTCGGAGCGGCGCCGGTCTCGAGCAGGCCGTACGATCCGTCCTCGGTGTTGAAGGCATCCGTGCCGTAGATCTTCATGACCTGTGGGGTGGTTCCGGTGTTGCTCACCTCGTAGTAGTCGAGGATCTGCTGGCCGGGCGCGACCTCGTAGCTGAAACGGCTCCGGTTGTCGGCAGCGGTCTCCCCAGAAGGCGATCCGGAGATGCCATCGGTGTCGTCCGCGACGGCGGGCGCGGCCGAGAGCGTCGAGGCGCCCACGGCGAGCGCAAGAGCCACGAGGGCGGCAAGACGCGGCACCGCATTCGTGAGCGGGCGGCTGGAGCGGACGGCTCGGGCCGAAGACAAGTAGGGAAGCACAGTTCATTCATCCAGGGTCGGTTGGCTTTACGGGAGAGTTCGAGCGAACTACAGGTGAACGAGAGGGGACCGCACCGTGAGCGCGACCCCCTCCCAGTGCGACTACTTCGAGACCAGCGTGAGCGTGAGCTTCGAGGTGTAAGTGCCGACCGGTGACCCCGCCGGAGCGACGAACTTCAGGTCGGCGTCGAACTCGACCGTGCCCGCCGCGGGCTGGTCGGCGTTCGCCTGCGCGAATACCGACGGGTAGGCGGCGGAGCCGGCGACCTGGGGAGCCGCGACGACCACGTTCGGGTTCTGCGCAGTGATCGGCGAGACGCCGAGCTGCCTCGCCCCGATCTTCTTGGTGGCGTCGGCCGAGTTCGAGAACTCGGTGACCGATGTCGTCAGGGTCCAACCCGGGTGCGTGCGGTAACGGGTGTCCGTCACCGAGAAGACACCGAGTGTTCCCGTGGAGGTCGAAAGGCCGTCGACGGCGGAGGGGCTGCCGATCGTGGCCGTGTTCGACTTCGGAGCGGTGAGGGTCAGTTTCTCGGGCACCGACGGATCGATGACCTCGGCATTCAGCGTCACGTCGAACTCGCCTCCGTTCTCGACGGGAGGGACGACGGCACCGGGCGTCGCGAACTTGAACGTGCCACCGTTGTCGACGTTGATGTACGTGAAGTACGCGCCTCCGTCGGAGACCGTCAGCCCGTTGTTCTTCATGAACGCGAAGCCGAGGCTGAAGTCA
The DNA here is from genome assembly GCF_023264895.1 of Herbiconiux sp. GTDB lineage: Bacteria > Actinomycetota > Actinomycetes > Actinomycetales > Microbacteriaceae > Herbiconiux. Next base: position 8,005 of record NZ_JAHFUY010000018.1, read on the forward strand.
CCCCCGGCCTTGACTGTGCTGAGGTTCCCGGAGGTCTGGTTGCCGAGCGACAGCACCGGGAGGTACATGTTCTTGTTGTCGTCGAGGTAGGTGTCGGTCCACGCGACCCACTTGCTCGGGTCGTTCTCCTGGCCGCGCGGGGCGACGAAGGTCTTGGCGATGGTCGTGTCCGGCGAACCCGGGAACGTCGCATTGATGTCGACGGTGTCGGGACGGGCGATGACCGGGTCTTCGAAGCCGAGCTGGGTGCCCTTGGGGTAGATGGTCCCGTCGGCGCCGCTGGCAGCGAAAAGGGGGCCTTTGGAGCCGACGGTGGCGACGGGCTCGGTGGCGGCGAGTGCGGCCGTCGCGGAGCCCGCGACGAGCGCGGCGGCGAGGATGCCGACCGCGGCAACGCGGATGCTGGTGGAGCGGATCATGATGATCGAATGCCTTTCAGGTTCTCGCGGCTCAGAGAGTCGCGTAGGCGCGGATGATGTCGGTGGTCGACGGCTCGAGGAAGCCGAACTTGCGCTTCACCGCACCGGAGGTGGAACCGAAAGTCCCCATGTTGGTCAGACCCGACGTGGTCGCCGGGTCGAGCAGACGCTGGAGGTTCGCGTCGAAGTTCGCGCTCGACGAGTCGATCCGCGCGTACTCGACGACGAGGAAGGTGTTGCGGCCGAACTTCGCGTCGGCGTAGAACGCGGCGCTCGGGGTGGTGACGGTGCCGGAGACCGACACAGGAGCCACGCCGGTGGGAGCGCCGAGCTTGACGTTCGTGCCGGCGATCGTGTTGCTCGGGGTTGCGCCGTTGGCCTGAGCGGTCCAGCTGGCCACCGAGAACGGGATGATCTCGTCGGCCTGAAGGATGGATGCGTCGTTCTCGGGGCGGGTGTTGTTCGTGTCGTTGACGGTCGAGCCGACGGCGGTCACGTTGATGGCACCGAGGAAGAAGCTGCGCGTGCCTGATCCGTTCTGGGGCAGGCGCGGCTTGACGGTGGTCCCACCGATGACGACGGGGGTGTTCGACTCGTAGATCTGCTTCAGCTGAGCCGCGGTGAGGTTCGCGAGGTCGCTGTTCGTGCCGTTGTAGGCATACGACACGGCGTCACGGGCGTAGGGGACGTAGGCGAGCTTGCCCTCACTCGAAGCATTGCTGCCGGGCGAGCTCGAGGAGCGCGCGATGTCGACCTGGCCGGTGATGACCTTGCCGTTGTAGAGGTTGCCCGAGATCGATGCACGCAGAGCGGTCACACCCGCGCCCGAACCGGCGGGGCGCACGAAGTACGGCCCACCCGTCTTGGTCTGGATCAGGCCGGAACCGAAGGCGTCGTACGAACCGAGGTTCGTGCCGCCGGAGGTGACGCGCACCGGCGAACCGGAGATGCGGGTTCCGTTGGTCAGGGCGTTCGTGGAGTCCTGAAGCGTGTCGGACCCGACGAGCACGTATCCGTTGGAGACGGGCTCGGCGTTCGCCGGCATGGCGAGGCCCAGTCCGGCGAGGGCCACGCCGACGGCCGCGCCCAGCGCGACCATTTTCTTCATCTTCACTTCGAGTTTTTCCTTTCGGGAAGGGTGACCGAGCATCCGCGGTGCGGGTGCATCGACTTGGCGTCGGGACGACGGACTTCGTCGGCAGGACGGACTCCAAGAACAGGGGGCATCAGATTCGTCTCCTGATGCGGGAGATGACCGGCACGGCGAGTGCGGCCAGGAGACCGGCGAGGATCGCCAGCGGAACGGCTCCTGAGATCCCGCCGAGCTCCTGGTCGACGGGCGTCGTCTTGCCGAGCAGCGAACCGGCCACCGCTCCGCTGGCGGAGGGCCCGGTCGAGACGGCGGCCGCCGGAGCGGGAGCCGGCTGCACCGCAGCGGGAGCCGGGGGCGTCACGGGCGCGGTCGGCTTCGCCGGTGTGGGCGTAGGAGTCGGAGTGGGTGCCTTCTGTGGGCCCGACTGGATGAGGGCGGCGGCCTCGAGAGCCTGGGCGCGCCAGCCCTCGGGGATCGGTGCATAGCCCTCCGGGAGCATTCCGAACCCGGTCCCCTGCTCCTGCCCGGAGGTCACGGCGTAGTCGATGAAGGCGGCGTAGTCGGCCCTGAGGTCGGCGTCGGTCATCTTCGGGTTGGCCGCGGCGTAGACCGGCACGGCCAGCGGATAGGCACCCGCGGCGCCACGAGCTGCCTCCGACAGGGGGTCGAAGCGGTAGACCTGGGGCTGGGCCGGATCGGCGGTCATGGCGGCAGCCGCGGCCGTGAGCGCCTCGGTGGTGGGGGCCACGAACTCCCCCGCAGGGTTCTGGAGCTCGGCGGAGAACACCTGGTACTTGGCGGCGGACGACGTGTCGGTGAGGCCGATCACCCGCTGGAAGCCCGCGAGGTTGCGACTCGCCTTGGTGTACTTCGGCGGGATCGCCACCGGATCCCAGGGACCGAGGACCTGCCCGTCACCGCGGAGCACGAGGTTCGCGCTCGTCGCCAGATCGTTGGTGTAGGGGCGCCAGGTGACGCTGTTGATAGCGGCGGGTCCGGCCTCGTCAGCGGGCTGCTCCGTCGGATCCGCTTTCGGGAAGTCGTCCCGGGGGAAGGTCAGCGGGAGCCCGGTGCCCCCGTTCGCCGCGTACACGGCCGCATCCGATGACGCCCACGGATTGACCTTCATGCCGAACTCGTCGGCCTCGCCGGCCAGGAACGCGGCCGCCGCCGCATCCGACGTGACGTAGGTCCACAGCGCGCGGGCGGTGTCGCTCCGGCCCTGCGGCACGATGATGTCGGCGACCGAGGGCGCCGTGATCGACTGGTCGGCCCACTCCGGGTCGTTGACCGCGAGGAACTCCGGGTCGAACGTGATGTTGCGGGCGTTGGCGCCGGGCGTCTCGGGGCTGAGGTAGCCCAGGTGGGACTTGTCGGCACCCGTCGGCAGCGAGTCGAGGTAGGAGTTCGTGAGCAGCTTCGCCACGAGGCGCGGCGTGAGCCGCAGTGTCTGGAACGGCAGCCGTTCACGGCCCTTCACCTCGTTCGAGACCTCGCGGAGCGCGGTGACCTCCCGGTCGATCGAGAAGGCGACCGAGATGCCGGTGAGGGCGATCGGCGCATAGGCGAGGCCGTCGACGACATCGGGAGCACTGAGGGCTCTCGACGTCAGGGCGAGTGGGCTCGTGCCGGTCCCGTTGGCGGCGATCACCGCATCCGACTCCGGACCGGTGATGGAGGTGTAGGCGGCGCCGTTCTCGGCTCCGCAGAGGCTCGGCTGCCACGAGGCGATGGCCTCGGAGACGAGCTCGCTGCCCGAGAGCTGGCGCTCGGCGGCACCGATGGTGCAGCGCACGCCGATGGGCAGGAAGTCGAGCTTGACCGCGATCCGGTGCTTCCAGGAGTCCCAGAACAGCCCCGAGCGCGCGATGTCGTTCGTGCCGGCGTCGGCGGTGCCGCGAGGCACCACCACGAGCCAGCAGGACGTGCCGACGTAGCGACCGCCGGCCACGGGCTCGGGGGTGCCGCAGCCGAGGCCGGGCGACTGAGCGGCCGTCTGCAGCTCGAACTTCACCGAGCCCGTGCCGTCGGCTCCCGATCCCGCCCAGCTCACCTCGTTGCTCGTGAGCTTGCTGAAGTACTGGTTGCTGTTGAGGTTGATCTTCTCGGGCCCGGGCTTGCCGCGGTCGGCGAGCACGTTCTTGCCGTTGTCGTCGACCACCTTGACGACCGATCCGCCGTCGGCGCCGTAGAACGGGATGCCGACGTAGGTGGGGTTGCTGAAGCCCGATCCGGTGACCGTGTGCGGCAGATCCTCGGCGGCCGGCACGGTCGAGCCGATCAGCGAGTCCCGGGTGGCGCCCGGCGCGTTCATGCCGCCGTACTGGCATTTGGTGCGGTCGGGCCCTGAGTCGTCGTCGGCACCCCAGCACTGCATGATCTGGAGGAAGTTGGAGCCGCCGGTCGAGGCGTTGGGGGCGATCGACTGGAGGCCGCCGCTCCAGCTGACCTGGATGCCCTGAGCGGCGAGATCCCGGGTCTGCGAGACCGTGACCTTGAGGTTCGGGAAGGGGGCCGTACCGAGATCGGTGTCCTGCTGATTCGCCGAGACCGTCACAGCACTGTCGCTGGCGGCCGCCGCCGGTGCCGACGTGGTGCCGAACCCCGTGACCGAGAGCAGCGTCGCGGTGAGGACGCCGACGCCCGTGCCCGCGACGAGGGCGAGCAGGAGGGACCGGCGACGAGCGTGCCGACGAGCGGCCCGGCGGGGTGATGACGCGGTCGCACGGGAACGGGTGGCCATCAGGCGTCGCCCCCCGCTCGCTTGAGGCGGCGCGAGACGAGCGGAGGCACGACGACCGCGCCGACGAGCAGCACTCCCGCGGCGACCATGAGCCACTGCTGCGGGCCCATGCCCTGATCGGGCAGCGTGAAGGGGCTCGACACCGCCGCCCCCGCGACCGCGCTGCCGCCGCTGATCAGACCGCCGTTCTCGTCGTACACGGGGGCGGAGCCCGCCGCTGCCGCCGCCGGTGACCCCGCTGCCGCTGCCGCTGCTGCTGCCGCCGCTCCCCCTGGCGCATCCGAGGCCGCGCCCCCGTTTCCGGTGCCCGAGGTCTCGGTGGGGGTCTCGGCCGCGCCGCCGGTTCCCGTGACGCACTGGTCAGGGCCCTGGCGGTCGCACTCGGCGGGTGCCGGAGCGGTGTTGGCGAGGGCGTTGCTGTTGGGGCTGTCGCCCGGGCTGAAGGTGGGGTTGTTGCAGGCGTTGACGTCGACGCCCGTCGAACCGGCCCCGGGGATCCGCTTGATCTGCTCGGAACCCGCCAGCACGAGGTTCATCGGCAGCGGCGAGTAGCCGAGCGTATCGGCCTGCTGCTGGCCCTCGCAGAGCATGTACCGGGCGAAGGCTCCGAGGGTGGAGCCCTTCGCGTCCGTGAAGTTCGGCGTGGTGGCCGTCGGCACGATCATGTACGAGTAGCTCGAGAGCGGGTAGGAGCGGTTGTCGCCGTTGTTGTAGACGTTGTCGAGGATCTGGGTGAGGTAGTCGGCCGACGCCGGATCCTCGTTGATCTGCGCCTGCAGGAGGGCCACCGCCACGCTCGTGGCCTTGGGCTCCACGTAGTAGCCCGCGTTGTTCAGCACCTTCGCCACGGGGAAGCCGGCGTTCTTGGCGTAGGAGTACTCCACGTAGGTGATGGCGCCCTCGCCGTAGCCCTGCGAGACGTAGCCGGCCACGCCGAGCGAGCCGTTCTGCGCCTTCATCGCGCCGCTCGCCGGATACTGCGACGTCAGGGCACCGGAGGGGAAGTAGGCGCTCCAGAGCGCCTGGTGCTGCTTCGACATCCAGAGCGTGAACTGGGCGGTGGAACCGGATCCGTCGGAGCGCACGACCGGCACGATGCCCTTGTCGGGCATCGCGAGGCCGGGGTTGTCGGCCTTGATGACGGGGTCGTTCCAGTTGGTGATGGCGCCCGTGAAGATCTTCGTGATCGTCTCGCCGCTCAGCCGGAGGTTCGTCACCCGCTTGCCGTTGATCTGCAGGTTGTACATGAACGCCGTTCCACCGGCCACGATCGGCATGTAGGCGTACGGGCTCTGCGGAGCCTCCGGGGCCGAGCCGTCCTCGGGCGCGGCCTGGAACGGGATCTCGCTGACCGCGAAGTCGACGGTCTGGGCGATGAAGTCGCGGCGGCCGGCGGAGGAGCCGACTCCCGAGTAGTTCACGGTCATGCCGTAGTTCGCCGCCACGTTCTTGCGCCACTGGTCGAGGGCGTTCTGCGACCAGGTCGAACCGGTGCCGGTGATGGGCACGTAGGTCTCGGCGTGCGCGGGGGCGACGGGGCCGGTGACGGCGGCCGTGAGGCACAGCAGGGCGAAGGCGGCCGTCGCGGCGACCGCGCGGAGGGCGCGGAGGGCAGGGGGTACTCGGGTCATGTCTCGGGTTCCGGGTCGGTCGTGCGGTGGGTCAGGAGGGGTCGGCGGTGGGGGGCGCCGTGGGTGGGGCGGAGGGGGCTGCGGGGGAGGGGGCGGCCTCGGTCTGCACGGTCGGCAGCACGCGCGGCGGGTACTCGCCGCGGGCGATGCGGTCGTCGAGCATCGTGATGCGCTGCAGGTCGCGGATCGAGTCGAGCTTCGCCGCACGGCGCTGGCGGTCGGAGAGCTGGCCGGGGCCCTTGCCTCCGATCATGCGGGCGATGATGAAGAGGCCGAGCACGAGCAGGATGAGCACGGCCGCCGTGCCGAAGCCGCGCGCGATCATGTTGGGCTCGGGCGAGCGCACGAAGTCGAAGACCTGCAGCGGGAGCGAGATCATCGGCCCCGAGAACGGGTTGACGTTCATCACCGCGGTGATGCCCGACGTGAGGAGCACGGGCGAGGTCTCGCCGATGCCGCGGGCGGTGCCGAGGATCACCGCGGTCACGAGGCCCGAGCGCGCCGTCGGCAGCACCACGTGCCAGACCGTGCGCCAGCGACTCGTGCCGAGCGCGTACGACGCCTCGCGCAGGTTTCCGGGCACGAGCCGCAGCACGACATCCGAGGCCCGGATGACGATCGGCAGCATCATGACGGTGATCGCCATGGCCGCGGCGAACCCCGAGCGCTGGTGCGTGACGAGCTGGATGATGGCGGCGTAGACGAAGAGCCCCGCGACGATCGAGGGCAACGCGGTCATGGCATCCGCGATGGTGCGGACGAAGCGTGCGAACCGGCCACCGATCTCGTTGAGGAAGACCGCCGTCGTGATGCCGAGCGGCACCGTGATGGCCAGCGCGATGGAGATCTGGATGAGCGTGCCGACGATGGCGTGCAGGATGCCGCCCGAGGAGAGCGGGTCCAGCGGGCCCGTGAGCTCCATGGTCTGCGTGAAGAAGTTGAGGAAGGGCAGCGCCTCGGAGCCGCGGACGAGCGTGTAGACCACGATGAAGACGAGGGCGCCGAACAGCAGCGCGCCGGCGCTGATCATGAGCACGGTGGCCACGCGGTCCTTGACCTCCTGCCAGTCCGAGCGGAGCGACACCAGCAGCACGTAGAGGCCGACGAACGCGAGGAACGCCACCACGAACCAGCCGACGATGCCCGAGAGCGGGCCGATCCAGCCGAACAGCAGGGTCGCGATCGCGAGACCGCCGGCGAGGGCGCCGACCACGTTGAAGCGCTCGTCGAGGGTCGCCGTGCGGAGGGTGCGACGGGGGCCGATCTCCACGCCCTCCGGCGAGGGGATGCGGGTGGGGGGCTCGAAGTCGACGGCGTCGAGGAAGTCGGTGTGGGCATCCGCTTCGGGGGCGTCGGGGCGGGTGGGGAAGGTCGTCGACATGGATCAGAGGCTCTCTGCGCCCGAGCGCGACCGGGCGACGATCGACGACGCCGTGAAGTTCACCACGAGGGTGATCAGGAACAGCACGAGGCCGGCGGCCATGAGCGCCGAGAGGCCGAACTCGCTCGCCTCGCCGTAGCGGAGCGCGATGAGGGCAGAGACGGAGTTGGTGCCGGTCTTCAGCACCTCCCAGTTGATGACGAAGATCGGCGAGATGATCATGTAGACCGCGATGGTCTCGCCGAGCGCACGACCGAGACCGAGCATCGTGCCGCCGATGATGCCGCCACGGCCGAACGGCAGCACGACCGTGGCGATCATGCCCCAGCGGGTGGCGCCGAGGGCGAAGGCGCCCTCGCGCTCCCCCACCGGAGCCTGCGAGAAGGCCTCCCGCATGACCGAGGCCTGGGTGGGGACCACCATCAGGCCCACGACGATGCCCGCGATGAAGGCCGACGAGGTGAAGGCGCTCGCCTCGGTGAGGGTGCTGCCGTCTTCGCCGGTGACCGCGAAGAACGGGATCCACGCGAAGTAGCGCGAGATCCATTCGGCGACCGGAATGATGTTCTCCTGGAGGAAGAAGACGCCCCACAGGCCGAACACGATGCTGGGCACGGCGGCCATGAGGTCGACGAGCGAGACCATGAATGAGCGCAGTCGTCCACGCACGACCTCCGAGAGCAGCAGTGCCGTGCCGAGGGCGAGCGGGAAGCCCACGATGAGCGCGATGACGGCGATCGTGACCGTGCCGAAGAGCACGGCGGCGATGCCGAACTGCTTGGTCTCGGGCGACCACTCCTGGGTGAACAGGAAGCCGATGCCCGCGACCTCGAGGGCCGAGCCCGCGCGGATCGAGAGGAACAGGCCCACCGCGAGCATGATGCCCACCGTCGTCGCACCGGCCGTGAAGGCGACCGTGCGGAAGACGGTGTCGGAGGTCGAACGACGCGACGCGAGCGATCGCCGTTCGGGCGATCCGCTGCCCCCGTCGCCAGGCGTCCCGCCGTTCGACCCCCCGGCGCCACCCGCACCAGGGGCGCCGTCACCGCCGCCGCCGTTGCGCGCGCCGCCGCTGGCGTCGCCGCTGCTGTCGTCGCCCGCGTCATCGACAGCGGTGAGGATGTCTGTCCGCTCGTTCTCGAGGAAGACGTCGTCGATCGTCTGGAAGACGTCGTCCTGCTTCACGATTCACCGGCCATGGCCCTGATCGTGGGCCGCTCAGGTGAACGAGCGACGGCGTCGACCTGAAGTCAGGATGGACGAGATGTGGAGAAAGTACTCAGGTGGCTTTAAGCCTATCCCCCATTGGGGGGTGTAGTCGAAGTGGGCGTGGGCACGGGCGGCGCCTGGGTGGGTGCCGGGGTCGGCGTGGCCGTAGGCTGGCCGGCTGCACGAGGCACCGCGAGCACGACCGTCACGGTGGTGCCGACTTGGGCTTCCGTGCCCTCGGCCGGCACCGTGGCGAGCACGGTGCCGGGGGGTGCGTCGTCCTCGCGCGTGCTCGTGGTCACGTCGAAGCCGGCGGCCCGGATGCTCGAGAGCGCCTCGACCTGGTGGGTGCCGAGAGCTCGGGGCACGAGGTTGGAGCCCGAGGCGACGACCACGTCGACCGCGGTGCCGGGAGCGACCGGGGTGCCGATGGCCGGGGCGACCCTGAGGACGGTGTCGAGCTGGCGGGGGGCGCGCTCGGCGGTCACCGTTCCGAGGGTGAGGCCGAGGGAGGCCAGGGCGGCGCGGGCGTCGGCGAGGGTTCCGTCGGCGAGCGCCGGGACGGGGATCGTCGCGGCGGCGACGGGCGCGGTGGTGGGGGCGGCGGGCGCGGAGGCGCTCGGGAGGGTCGAGGGTGGGCCGGAGGCCTCGGCCGTGGTGTCGGGCTGGGCTCCCGCCGCGAGGGGGGCCGGGGCGCCACCGACGGCCGCGAGCGACCAGGCGACCACGACGACCGCCACGAGGAGCAGGGCGACGAGGCCCAGAACGAAGGCGGGGCGGGAGGCGGCGGTGCTCGTGGGGGGCGGAGGGTCGGTGGCCTTTTGCGACGTGACGGGTGGCAGGGATCCGGAGCGGGTGCCGATGGGGGGCATCGGGCGGGCGGGCGTCGTGGCGCGCGGGGTTCCCGGTCGGTGGGGGGTCGGGGTCTGCGCGCGGTGGGTGGGGCGGGGGTGTGGGTGGGGGTCACGGTCGAACGAGGTGAGCGTGGCGGTGCGGGTGGCGTCGCTCGGCAGCCCTGGGAGGATCGCGGTCGCTGTGGTCGCGGCGGTGGCGGCGGAGGTGGCGGAGGCGGTGGCGGAGGCGGTGGCGATCGCCGGGGTGGTCGCCTCGTCGGCGCTCATCGGGGTCGATGGGCCGGCGCCGGATTCGGCGTGCTCGGGTGGGCGCGTTCCGGGGAGGTGCTGGCGCGCGGCTCGCACCGCGACCTGCATCTCGGCGGCGCTCTGGAAGCGCGTCGTGGGATCCTTCAGGAGGGCCCGCACCACGAGGCGGTCGACGGCCCGGGGCGTGCCCGGCCGCACGACCGAGATCACGGGCGGCGGGGCCTGCAGATGCGCGAGCATCGTGGAGCGGGCGTCGGCCCGCACGAACGGTGGTGTGCCCACGAGGGCGAGGTGGAGGACGGCGCCGAGCTGGTACAGATCGCCGCGGCCGTCGACGGGGTCGCCGCGCGCCTGCTCGGGCGAGAGGTAGTTGACGTTGCCGAGCACGCCCGGGGCGGCATCCGGGGGCGGTTCGGTGGCCGGGGTGAGGGCGGCTTCCGGCGCGGAGTCGGGCGCAATGGCGGCGACGGGATCGGGTGTTCGCAGGAGGTCACGGCCGACGGCGGGGCGGCCCGCGGCATCCGCGAGACCGAAGTCGACGAGGCGCACGCCGGAGGGGCGGAGGGCCCCGCGGCGGTCACGGGCGATGATGATGTTCGAGGGCGAGACGTCGCGGTGTGCGAGGCCCGCGGCGTGCGCGTGGTCGAGGGCCGAAAGCACGCCGTCCGCGAGGGCGAGGGCGTCGGTCAGGGTGAGTGGTCCGTCGCGCTCGACCTCCTCGGCGAGGGTGGTGCCGGCCGCGTGCTCGAGGGCGATCCAGGCCTGCGGGTCTCCCCCGGTCTCGTGCACGCCCATCCCGAGCACCCGCACGATGTTGGGGTGCCGGAGCGGCTCTGCGGCGCGCGCCTCGCGGAAGAAGGCGGTGCGGGCGGCGTCGGATCGGGAGAGGTGGGGGTGCAGGATCTTCAGGGCCACCGCTCCGCCCGTCTCGGTGTCGAGGGCGCGGAAGACCGAGGCGGAGCCGCCGGTGCCGAGGAGCTCGACGAGGCGGTAGCGGCCTGAGATGAGCCCGATGTCAGTCATCGGCACCGCTCGAGTTCGCTGGGGTCGCTGGGCTCGCTGGGCTCGCTGGGGTCGCTGGGGTCGCTGGGCTCGCCGCGGCTGCGCGGGCGGCGTAGTCGTTGGCGGTGGCGGCGATGAGGTCGACGTAGGTCTCGACGTGGTTGTAGGCGAAGACGGCGGTGCGCCACGCGGTGGGGTCGGCGAGGTCGCCGTAGTGGCAGAGGTACCGGCCGGCGGCGAGGGCTGCGTCGTCGATGCGCTGCGGATCGGCGAGGCCGTCGCCGTCGCCGTCGGCTCCCCACTCGGCCCACGTCCCAGGGATGAACTGCAAGGGGCCGGCTGCACGGTCGCCGGTCGGGTCGCCGTCGAGGCTGCCGCCGTCGGTGTCGTCGATGCGGTCGTAGACGGCGCCGTCGAGCGCGGGGCCGAGGATGGGCGGGACGGTCGCGCCGTCGGTGCCGATGGTGGACCCGCCGTGGGTTCCGTGGCCGGACTCGACGGCGCCGAGGGCGGCGAGGGTGTTCCAGCCGAGGCCGCAGCCGGGATCGGTGGCGGCGATCGCGAGGGCGGCACCCGCGTAGCCGCTGAGAGCTCGGAGCGGAATGCCGGTGGCGACCGCCGTCGACTCGGCCCATGCGGGGTCGACGAGGTCGGCGATGCGGTGGCCGCGCGGGACGGAGAGGGAGGAGGCGTCGCCCGTGCCGGTGGGGGTCGCCGCGGAACCGCCTGCCCCGGTGCCCGCTCCGTCGCTGGACGGTGCGGCGATGTCGAGGGGCGGTGCGCCCCCCTCTGCACCCGACGTCGTTCCGGACGTCCCGCTCGCCAGGACCGACGCGTCGGCGGGCACGCGGGCATCCGCCGACGCCATCCCGATCAGCAGCCAGGCGGCGAGGGCCAGCATCCCGGAGACGACGACTCCGAGTCCCACTCGGGCACTCATGCCCGAACCCTCCCGGCAGCCGGTGTCCTCCGCCCGGACACGAGATGAACGGACGGTGACCCCCAGGCGACGCCCTGCCGAGCGCCGTCCCCTCGCGCGCCCGGCAGCCCCCTACCGTCCCCTGCCGCGACTTGACACAAGATGTGCCAAGTGGGCCGTTTTGGGCGCAGCTTCGGTCAAGTCGGCGGTTCCGCGTCCGGGGGAAGTGAGCCGCGATGGGCATTGGGCGGGCGCGCCTTCCTACCCGGGCGGCCAGAATGGAGGGATGTCAGCATCCGCCTCCCCCGTGCTCGAGCTGCGGTCGGTGCGCTTCGTGCGCGCTGGCCGCGTCATCCTCGACGATGTCGATCTGAGGGTGCTGCCGGGTGAGCACTGGGCCCTGATCGGACCGAACGGGGCGGGCAAGAGCACCGTGCTGAGCCTGTGCGGGGCCGTGCAACATCCCACGAGCGGTGAGGTGCACGTGCTCGGCGAGCGGATCGGGCGGGTCGAGCTGCAGAGTCTCCGTCGGTCGATCGGTCATGTCAACCCGCGGCATCCGCTCACGTCGTCGCTCACGATCCGGGAGGTGGTGCTCACGGGACTGACCGGATCCGTCGAGCTCGTGCCGCGGTGGGAGGCTGACGCCGCCTCGCTCGCGCGTGCCGACGAGCTCCTCGACCTGCTGGGACTCGGTGCGAAGGCGTCGGAGCGCTGGACCACGCTCTCGCAGGGCGAGCGCGGGCGCACCCTGATCGCGCGGGCGCTCGTGACCGATCCGCGACTGATCCTCCTCGATGAGCCATCGACCGGACTCGACGTCGCCGCGCGCGAGCAGCTGCTCGACACGCTCGACCGGGTGCGGCTCGCTCATCCGGAGCTCGCGACCGTGCTCGTCACGCACCACCTGGAGGAGCTCCCGCGCTCGACCTCGCATGCGGCCCTCATCGCCGACGGCCGCATCACGGCGGTGGGAGCGGCCGGCGACGTGCTCACCACCGAGGCCGTGAGCGCCTGCTTCGCGCACCCCATCTCGATCGAGCACCGCCACGGCCGCTGGAGCGCCCGAGCCGCCCACGTCTGACGCCCGCGCCACCCCGGCCCGACGCCCGAGCCGCACACCTAGATCTCCCCGACTTGACAGAAGTCGCGCCCAAAACGCCCCACTTGGCACAACTTGTGTCAAGTCACGGAAGGGGTCGAGCCGCGGACCCCTCCCGGCAGTGCCGACTTGACAGAAGGTGCGCCCAAAACGCCCCACTTGGCACAACTTGTGTCAAGTCACGGGAGGGGTCGAGGCGCGGGCCCCTCCCGGAAGTGCCGACTTGACAGAAGTCGCGCCCAAAACTCCCCACTTGGCACAACTTGTGTCAAGTCACGGGAGGGGGCGAGCCGCGGACACCTGCCGGCAGCGTCGACTTGGCAGAAGGTGTGGCTAAGAGGGTCGACTTGGCACTTCTTGTGTCACGTTGCGGTGGGGGCGTGGAGGCGGGCGAGGTAGTGGCGGTGGGGGGCTCGGCGGAGGCGCTCGGGGAGTGCACGGTAGAGGGGGGCCGCCACTCGGATGAGGCGGCGGAAGAGGCGTTCGCGCCGGTCGTCCCAGGGGTAGCCGAAGGCCGCGCGCACTCGCTCGGGTAGGAGGGCGACCGTCACGAATCGCGCGAGCGGCATCCCGGCCCGGATCGGGAGCGGCGCCTTCTCCGCCCGGAGCAGCGCGGCGGCGACTCCGCGCACGGTGTCGTCGACAGTCAGCTGCTTCACGGTGCGGTCGAAGTACCTCCGGAAGGCTGCGCGGTCCGCGGGCCACAGTTTCTCGGGCATCTGCAGGGCGGTGCCAAGCAGCGCGTACTCACGGTAGACCCGATCGGCGGATGCTTCGTCGAGTGGCCCGTGCACCAGCTCGAAGACCGTGATGGCGGTGTCGTAGAGCGTCGCCGCGACCCACAGCTGCAGGTGCGGATCACGCGCGTCGTAGGCGGGGTCACCGGAGTGTGTCGGAGCGGCGTCGTCAGCGGGTGCGGTGTGAGTGGTGACGTCCGGAACGGAGTGCACGGCGGCGGCGGGCCCGGTCGGCCTCGCAGCCTCTGACGCGGTGCGGGTCGTGCCGTCGGGAACGGAGTGCACCGAGCCACCGGGCCTCGTCGGTACGCCGCGGTCTGACGCGGCCGGGACGGTGGGGGCGGTGGGGGCGGTGCCGTCGGGCGCGGGCGGCGCGGGGGCATCCGGGACGTGGCGCACGGGGCGGTGGGCGCGGTTCACCGCGCGGCGCACGGCTCGCTTGTCGGCCTCGGTGCCGGAGGTGAGCGCGTAGATGTAGGTGAGGGTGCCGTTGAGGCGATCCATCGGACGGCTAGCGAAGTCGCTGTGCCGGGCGACCCCGTAGCCGATGGCCGGGTGCGCGATCTGCAGCAGGATCGCGCGACCCGCGCCCGCGAGCAGCACGCTCTCGGGAGCGATGTCGGCCATCGTTGTCATGCCAGCGACGCTAGCCCATCCGCCCGGATGCTCCTCGCGCACGTCACTGCGCATCGAGCGGACTTCGCCACGCCTGCCGCCATCCGGGCTCGGGAGGAGACCGGTTTGCCGCAGACGTGGCGTTGTCCGCGAGATGCGGGCCGGTGGCCGTCTCCCGACATCCTGCAGGCTCCGCGCCACCCCGCACGCACCGCGGCGCCGTGCCCACCTCCGGCCCCCATGCACTCCACGGTGCCGCGCCCGGCAACCGGCACTCCCCCACATCCGCAGCACCGGCGGCGTCCGACAGGTGGCACGTGGTAGGTGGTTGGCGACCCGCCACCTCTCGGCACCGGTACCGGTATCGGCCCCGGGCTGGCGGCGGCGGGCGGATAGGCGGCGGGCTGGCGGGCGGACAGGCGGCGCGCAGTAGCCTGGAGCGATGACCAGCGGGCTCGACGGGACCACGTGGGACGTCGTCGTGGTGGGCGCCGGGCCCGCCGGCTCGAGCGCCGCGCGCGCCGCCGCCCTCGCCGGGTCCTCGGTGCTGCTGCTGGACCGTGCGGCCTTCCCCCGTTACAAGACCTGCGGCGGCGGTCTGCTCGGCGAATCGCTCGCGCTCATCCCGGAGAGCGCCCTCCGCACCGTCGAGTCCCGCGTGCGCGACACCGTGGTGAGCCATCGCTTCAGCCGCCGCTTCCGGCTGACGACCCTCGACCCGCATCTCGCCCTCGTGCGCCGCTCCGAGTTCGACGCCGCCCTCGTGGCCGCCGCCCAGGATGCGGGTGCGCGCTTCGCCGACGGCGTGACCGTGCGCGAGATCATCCCACCAGCCGACGGCGGCACTGGGGTAGCGCCAACTGCTGTTCCCGACGCGGTTTCGCGCAGTTGGCGCTACCCGGCCGGCGGGAGTGGCGGGCAAAACACGAGTGGCGGGCAAGAGGCGAAGACGACCGGGGTGCGCACCTCCGCCGGGACCGTGCACGCGCGGGTGGTGGTGGGCGCCGACGGCACCGGCGGGCGCGTGGGACGGCACGTCGGCGTGGAGGCCGGCGGCGTCGACCTCGGGCTCGAGGACGAGGTGACGATGCCCACCGACGACTCCCGCTGGCGCGACGTCGTGCACCTCGACTGGGGCGACTCTCCCGGGAGCTACGCCTGGGTGTTCCCGAAGCGCGATTCCCTGACGGTGGGGGTGATCCAGCAGAAGGGCGCACCGGATGCCACGCGCCGCTACCTCGCCGAATGGCGACAGCACCTGGGGCTCGACGAGGCGACCGCGCCCACGCTGCACTCCTCCGGCCACCTCACCCAGTGGCGCACAGCCGGCTCACCGCTCCGCCGCGGCGACGTGATCGTGGCCGGCGACGCCGCCGGGCTCCTCGAGCCGTGGACGCGGGAGGGCATCTCGTTCGCCCTCCGCTCCGGCAGCTGGGCGGGTGAGGCCGCGGCGTCCGGCGACCTCGACCGCTACGTGCGCCGCGTGCAGGCCGAGCTCGGCGCCGAGCAGCGCACCGGAGCCGAGCTCCTCCGCACGTTCGAGCGCCGCCCCGGCCTCGTGCACGCCGTGCTGCGCACGCGCCCGGGCGCCCGCTGGTTCGTGCGCTTCTGCCGCGGCGAGACCACCCTGGCCCGCTTCGCCCGCCACCGAATCGTCATGCTCCTCGCCCGCACGCTCGCACGCTGACCGTCGACAGCCCGGGCGGGGAGCGCGATCAGCGCGCGGTGAGGGTGAAGTCGGGAGTCCCGGGCGAGGTCGTCGAGGCCACCTGCACTCCCGCCGTGACCGTCTGGCCGGGCGCCACGAACGCCGCCCACTGCGCGCCCCGGCAGGTCACGACCCCGGAGGCGACCGAGCAGTCCATGCCCCAGGCGCTCACGACCGACGTCGCGCCGGCATCCGGCCACGAGATGCTCCAGCCCGACGACGCTCCCGCGTTCGTGACCGAGATCTCGGTGACGTAGCCGTTCTCCCACTCGCTCTGCAGCGCCCAGACCGCGGAGAGCGATGCGGAGCCGGCACCGGCACCCCCACCCGGCGTTCCCGGACGAGCCGTGCCCGTGGACGGCCCGGCACCGGGCGAGGCTGTCGCACCGGGCGTGGCTGTCGCACCGGGGGCGCGCGGCCCGGGCGCTCCCGGCCCCGCGGTGCCCCCGATCCGCTCGGTGGGTTTCAGCCACGGCGTGCCAGAGGACCCCGGTGACCCGCTCGGGGTCGGCGTGGCCGGAGCACCCGTGCCCGGCACCGGCGACGGGGCGGGCAGCGGCACCCCGGTGGCAGGCGCAGGCGCCGTCACCGCCGTCCCGCTCCCGATGAGGGGCGAGAGCGCGGCGATCTTCTCGGCCTGCGGCGTCGTCCAGTCGTCCTGCACGAGCCCGCCGGTGTCGCCGCTGTTGGGGTTGAACGACCAGTAGGAGAAGCTCATGCCCGAGCCCGCGAGATACGCCACGATGTTCTCGAACCAGGCCCGGTCGCCATCCGTCTGCAGCTTCGAGCCGAACTCGCCCACCAGCACGGGCGCGATGCCCTCCTTGGCGAGGTAGCCCCACTGCGAGTCCCAGAACGCCGGCAGGTTGGCCGGGTAGTCGGGGCTCGTGAACCACTCCTGCGGGTAGATCGACGCCGGGTAGTCGTGCGGCGAGTACACCACCCGGTCGGGCACCGAGAGCGTCACCGGATCGGACCCCGCGTCGGCGAGCCCGCCGCCCCACCAGGTGTAGCTGCCGTCGTTCTGCTTCTCGACGCCCTCGACGATGATGAGCAGTTCGGGGTTGACCGCGAGCACCGCATCGCCTGCCCGCGTGGCCGCGGCCTGCCAGTCGACCGCGGGATCGCCGCAGCCCCAGCAGGCGCTGCCGCGGGGCTCGTTGTGCAGGTCGAAGCCGATGACCGAGGGCTCCCCGGCGTAGCGCTGCGCGAGCATCTGCCAGTCCGAGATCCAGGTCGACTCGGGGAAGCGGTCGGTGTACCAGAGCTCCGACTGCGCCTCGGAACCCGGCCGGTGCCGGTCGAGGATGACGTTCAGCCCGTAGGCCTTCGCACGCTGCACGAACGCGTCCATGAGCTGCAACGGCGTGAGCGAGGCGAGCGTGGGGTTGGCGTAGGCGTTGACTGAGGAGCTCGCAGGCGATGCCAGGCACTCGTTGGAGTAGGGCAGGCGGATCGTGTTGAAGCCCCAGCCCGCGATCTGCGCCAGTCCCGCATCGAGGCTGATCGACCAGAGCCCGTGGGGCGCGCAGTTGCCCGTCTCGAGCCCGAACCAGGAGACCGCTTTGATGACGTAGGGCGAGCCGCCGGCGGTGACGATCGTGCCGCCGTCGGTGTGCAGCCACCCGGGGAGTGCAGCCTGAGGGGCCCCATCGGCCGAGGCCGGAGCAGGAGCCGGACCGGGTGCGGGCACGGCAGGCGATCCGGGCGCACCCTCACCACCCGCAGCCGGGCCGGGCATGACTGTCGGCACGGGAGAGCCTCCGATCGGTCCGGACTGCGCGACGCCGGAATGCTTGGGCCCGGGCACCGAAGAGGACAGCACCGAAGAGGAGAGCCCGGAACCCGCCGTCGCGGCGGACGCCACCGACGCCGTCGCCACGACCCCGGCGACGAGCACGACGGCGGCCAGTGCGCCACCCCAGCGACGCACCCGCCCGAGTGGCGTGCTCTCGATCGAACCCTTCACGGCCACCCTTCGCGGTCGACGACAGATCCGCAGAATACCAGCCACCGCCGACACCCTCCGACACAGCCGGAGAACAGGACAGCCGGAGAACAGGAGCACACTGGAACGATGCCGGCACCCAAGGACCACGACCTAGCCCTCACCTTCGGCCGGGAGGCGGCCGCCTACGACCGAGGCCGCCCGGGCTACCCCGACGAGGCGGTCCTGTGGATCCTGGCGCGCGCGGCATCCGGATCGGGTCGCCCGCACGTGGTGGACGTCGGCGCCGGGACGGGCAAGTTCACCGCGTCCCTGGCGAATCGCCCCACCGAGGTCACGGCCGTCGAGCCCGACCCGGCGATGCGCGACCGTCTCGCCGCCTCCTTCCCCGGAGTCGCGGCCGTCGAGGGCAGTGCCGAGCGCCTCCCCCTCGCCGACTCCTCCGCCGATCTGGTGACGATGGCGCAGGCCTGGCACTGGGTCGACGTCGAACCGGCCTCCCGCGAGATCGCCCGCGTGCTGCGACCCGAAGGGGCTCTCGCGCTCGTCTGGAACGTGCGTGACGCGGAGGTCCCGTGGGTGTCCGAGCTCACCCGGGTGATGGGCAGCTCCATCGCCGAGGACTTCGACACGGAGAAGCCCCCCGTCGCCGCCCCGCTCGAGCGCACGGAGTACGCCGAGTTCCGCTGGACGAACGAGCTCGACCGCGCGGCGTTCCGCGACATGGTGGCCTCGCGCAGCTACGTCATCGCGATGGCCCCGGAGGAGCGCGAACACCTCTTCACCGAGCTGGACACCTTCCTCCGCACGCATCCCGACCTCGCCGGCCACGACCTCATCCCGCTCCCCTACGTGACCCGCGTCACGATTGCGAGGCCCACCGCGGTCTGAGCCGCCGAAGAACGGAGCCAGCAGCCGCTCGGGCCCGGGCCCTCCGCGCCGCTATCGTGGACCCATGGCCCGCCGCCCCCGCCCCGCCAGGCCCCGACGCTTCTCGATCAACGCGCTGCTCGACAACCTGTTCTTCGTGGTGGCGGGTGTCGCAGCCGTCTGGCTCGCCTATCTCGTCCTCTCCGAGGGCTTCTCCTCCGGCTGGGCGCAGCTGTGGTTCTACCTCGTGTTCTGGATCCTGGTGGCGTACATCGCGCTCCCGCGCCTCCACCGCATCCTCACCAACATCTACGTGCCGAACTACTTCATCGGCCGCACCCGCACGAGCGACGGCCTCCTCGGCGATCCGGTCAACCTCGGCCTCCTCGGCAGCGAGGAGCAGGTGCACACCGCCATGGCCGCCGCCGGCTGGACCCGCGCCGACGACCTCACCTTCCGGAGCGCACTCAAGATCGTGGCGTCGACGGTGCTGCGCCGGAGCTACCACGAGGCGCCTGTCAGCCCCCTCATGCTCTTCGGCCGCAACCAGGACTTCGCCTACCAGCAGGAGGTCAAGGGCAACCCCGCCAAGCGCCATCACGTGCGATTCTGGCGCTGCCCGGAGGGCTGGCTGCTGCCGGGCGGCCACGCCACCGACTGGCTCGCCGCCGGAACCTACGACCGCGCGGTCGGCTTCTCGCTCTTCACGCTGCAGATCACCCACAAGATCGACGAGAACACCGACGTGGAGCGGGACCACATCG
Source organism: Herbiconiux sp. (assembly GCF_023264895.1). Lineage (GTDB taxonomy): Bacteria > Actinomycetota > Actinomycetes > Actinomycetales > Microbacteriaceae > Herbiconiux. Next base: position 27,249 of record NZ_JAHFUY010000018.1, read on the forward strand.
TGGAGACCGTGCAGACAGCGGATGCCGCCGTGCGGGTGACCGTGCTCGAGGACTTCGCCACGGGCTATCACTCGAGGAACGGCGGCGGCGACGCGATCGTGACCGACGGCGACCTGCCGGTCATCGACCTCCGCGCGGTCACCCCCACGGCGGTGGCGGTCGACGAGGCCGAGGCGCCCGTGCCCACGCCGCACACGGCGACCGCCACGAGCCCGGCTCCCGACAAGGTGGTGCGGCGCCCCGCCCCCACGCTGTTCGGCGCCGTCGTCGTGATGCTGAGCGCCATCACCCCGGTCGTCATCCTCCTGCTCGTGCTCTTCGACTGGCAGGGAGTGCGCGACTCCATCCTCCTCGACACGGATGCCGACCTGCCGAAGACGCTCGACTTCCGCGACGTGACGGTGTGGGCGATCGTGGTCGGCACCGCCGTCTTCGCCCTGTTCGAGCTGGTGCTCGGCCTGTTCGTGCTGTTCGGGAGCAACGCCGCGCGCATCGCCGTGCTCGCCTTCAGCGTGATCGGCATCGTCGCGGCAGCGGTCGACCACGTCGAGGGCCACCAGGCCATCACGCTCGGGACGAACCTGATCAGCCTGTCGCTCGACATCCTGATCCTGATCGCCCTCTCGAGCGATCGCGCCCGCGACTACGCGAGGCGGCCCCGGGAGAAGAAGTCGGAGCTCAGGCCGCGATCATCGTGAGGCTCATGCCCGCGACGGAGATCGCGACGACGGCCGAGACGAGCGCCACGTTCGAGAGCAGGCCGTCGCGCATCCGGAGCCCACTGGCCCGGTCGTCGACGGCGGCCATCGCCTGGGCGACATCGCTGTAGCTGCCGAAGCGCTCCCCAAAGGGTCCGGTCGCGACGAAGTGGCCGGCGGTGTACTCGACCATGCCGGCGTACTCACCGGAGCGGTTGCCCACCCAGAGCTTGGGCTCGGGCGAGTTCCACGCGATGGACTCGCCGGAGACCGAATCCTCACGGACCGACGTGATGCTGGTGACCAGTGCCATGGGTGCTCCTCCGCTTCGGTCGACTGACTATTAGTTAGACTAGCGAAACAGATTCGTTTCGGCAGGGGATTGCATTCCGCGTGTCGCAAGCGCTATAAGCGGTGATCGCGGTCAGCCGCCTGCCGGGACCGCGACGGCGCCCGCGTAGGCTGGGTCGACGGTGAGCGGATCGACGAGAACTCGGGTGGTGGGCGCCGTGCTGGCGATCGCCGGAGTGCTCGCGGCCGCCGCGCTGGCGGGGTGGCTCGTGGTGGGTCTGAGCTCCGGGCAGCGACCGGATGCGACGAGCGGCGACAGCACCGCCACCGCAGCGACACCAGCACCCACCCCGGTCCCGGCCGCGGGCGACGGCGGCTCCGAAGCGGCCCCCACGGGCATCTCGAGCCTTCCGGATGCCGCGTGGGCCGCGCGCACGGCCACCGCGACGGGCGTGCCGCTCCGCGCCCTCCTCGCCTACGCCGGCGCCGAGCTGCGGCTGCGGGCCGAGCAGCCGTCATGCGGCCTGGGCTGGAACACCCTCGCGGCGATCGGCTGGGTCGAGTCCGAGCACGGCTCGATCCACGGCGGCACGATCGGGCCCGACGGGCTCGTCTCCCCCGCGATCGTCGGCATCCCGCTCGACGGAGCGGGCGTCGAGGCGATCGCCGACACCGACGGCGGGCTCCTCGACGGCGACACGGTGTGGGATCGCGCCGTGGGCCCGATGCAGTTCATCCCGGGGACCTGGGAGCAGTTCGCCGCGGACGGCGACGGAGACGGCCGCGCCGACGTGCACCGGATCGACGACGCCGTTCTCACAGCGGCCCACTACCTCTGCGCGTCGGGCGGCGACCTCCGCGACCCCGCCGACTGGATCACGGCCGTCTCCTCCTACAACTCCTCGATCGACTACAACCACCGTGTGGCCGCGGCCGCCGACAGCTACGCCGCCCGCGCCGAGGGCCGGGGCTAGAACCCCGGGAAGTCCGACCCGAAGACCGTCCGCAGGTAGGCCCCGGAGGTCTCGAGGTCACCATCGAGGTAGGCGTTCACGGCTGCGCGAGAGCTCGTGGCAGCCCGCTCCACGGGATACTGCGCCGCCACCGCTCCGGCCAGGGTGGCGGTGGCCCGAACCCCCTGCCTGCCGTCGGGCGAGGTGGGATCCGGCACGCGCGTGAGGCCGTCGAGCCGGAGGCGCTCCCAGACCCAGCAGGCGTCCCAGAGCACGCTGAACGAGTGCTGCTGCAGCGCCTGCCGCAGGGCGACGGTCTCGAGGTAGTAGGAGGAGATCGGTACGGCCTGGCGGTGCTTCCATGCGAGCAGCAGCCGGATCAGGGCACGCACCCCGCCCAGGCTCCCGTCGAGTCGCGACAGCAGCACCGATCGCGCGACCGGGCGGTGCCGCACCCAGCGGCCCGACGCATCCGGAACCCGCAGCTCGCCTGCGCCTGCAGACTCCCCCACGTCGTCCGGATGCTCCGACTCGAGCGCCGGGATGAGCCGGAGCCCCGGGGTGCCCAGCCGCTCGAGCACGAGTGAGCCGTCGGTCTGCGGCTCGACGAGGAGATCGGCGGGCAGCAGCGGGACGAGTGAGCCGGCGAGGCGTGCGGGCGGCCGGGCCCGCGAGCCCACGACCACGAACAGGTCGAGCCGGCTGCGGTCGCGCACCGCCGTGCCGTTCAGCCACGAACCGCCCTCGACCACCCGGAGCACGGTCGGATCGGCCTCGAGCCCGAGGGCGACCTCGTCGCGGAGCGCCCGCACCGGGGCGACGTCGTCCGGCCCCGGTCGCAGGTCTTCGTCGAAGGCCTGGAAAGCGATGCTGATCTCATCGGCCACGGTCGTCCTCCGAGACCGAATCTACTCCCGCACCGGCCGATCACCGAGAGCCCGAGAACCAGCGAGCCCGTGAGCCCGAGAGCCCGAGAGCCCGACGGATCAGCGACGCACCGTGCGCCGGCCGTAGTTCTGGTCGGCCAGGTGCCAGAGGTCGAACTCGCGGAGGCGCCGCATGCGCTCGTCGCGATCGCGCAGGTACTCGTCGTCGACCACGAGCGACGCCGACACCCTGGCGTCGTCGAGTCGCGACTCGATCTCCCGGCTCAGGTCGTCCCACGCCTTCACCCTCGCCTGCTCGACGAGGTCGGCGATGTACTCCGGATCCTGCGCGTCGAGTCGCAGCCGCGCGGCCACCTCGCGGTAGACCCGGCGGCGGGCGTTCAGCAGCTCGAGGTCGCGCAGCTTGTAGTCGTGCTCGTGCCGGGCGGCACCCGAATCCGTCTCCGCGAAGCCGATCACGTCGACGGCGTGCAGGGCGTTCTCGTCCTGCTCCGCCGCGATCGACTCGAGCACCTCGCGGGCGAGCTCCGACGCGTTTTCGGTGCTGAACGGCACCTCGTCGCGGATGGACGCCACGATCAGGCGGTTCTTGAGCGTCAGCGCCGCGGAGAAGCGCGCGATCAGCACACCGTCGGCGATGGCCGCCTCGACCTCGTGCTCGGGCAGCGGCTCCGGCGGCTCGACCGCGCGACCGGTCGCCAGCCACCGCGGACCACGCCCTCTGCGCCGTGCCATCGCGACCTCCTCCACCACCAGGATAATCGTCTGCGGCCCTCGCTTTCCCGTGCGCGGGAGGTCGATCCGGAACCGCATCAGCCGCTACGATCCGAAGTGCCCCGCGCTCACCTGCCGCGGCGTGGCATCGAGGAGGACAAGGGTGGGAAGGCTCGTCTACGGACCGCACAGGTCGGAGTGGGAGTTCGACGATCGGATGCTCGCGCACCTGCGCGTGGTGATCGTCACGAAGTTCCGCCGCCGCGAGTCGTTCACCCTCAGCTGGGAGCTCCACCGCGAGAACGGCGGTGGGCGGATCTCGCTCTGGCTCGACCCGGCCATCCCGCTGGAGTTCCACTTCGTCGGCGGCCGCGAGCCGTCGCTGAACCGCGAGTGGATCGAGCAGCTCGCCACCATCGCCGGCACCACGACGGGCCTCGTGCCCCTCGACGAACCGGGGCCCGGCCCCGCGCGCTGACCCGCGAACTTTCGCGTTGCGAAAACTTTCATGCTGTGAAATTATTGCGGCATGACCGACACCGCCACCCGCGAGCAGCCGGGCCTGCGTGAGCGCAAGAAGCGCGAGACCGCGCGGGCGATCGAGGTCGCGGCGGTCGAGCTCGTCTCCGAGTCGAGTCTCGCCGAGGTCACCGTCGAGGCCATCAGCGCCCGTGCTGATGTGACGAGCCGCACCTTCTTCAACTACTACGCCGGCAAGGAGGACGCGGTTCTCGGCAACTCCCGCGCCTTCCCGCCACCCGACCTGCACGACCTCGCGCACACCCCCGGTGTGCCGATCGTCGACGCCGTGCTCGACGCCGTGCTCGCCGAGTTCGACGCCTTCGATCTCGGCCGGCCCGACCTCGAGGAGCGCAAGCGCGCCATCCTGATCGAGAACCCGGACCTCTTGGCGCGGAGCTTCCGCACCCTCGGCGACATCGAGGAGAACCTGGCCCGGCAGGTGACCCGCGTCCTGACCGACGAGGGTCTCGTTCCGGAGGCCGAGCGCGAGAACCGCGCCTGGTCCGTCGTCTTCCTCGTGGGGGCCGTGCTACGGCTCGCCCTCCGCAACTGGAGCCTCGACGCCGACACCACGCATCCCATCGCCCACCACATCACCGGAGCCCGGCAGTCCCTGTTCGCCGCGGCCGGCCGCTGATCGCCCGTTCCCCTCCCCTTCTCCCCCGACCCGCGAGGAACCCCCATGTCAACCACCCCCAAGGCCGGCACGCCCACCGGCTCCACCCCCGCCGTGTCAGGCGCCGCACCCGCACCGGCGGATCCGCCCAAGCTCGGCGCGAAGCAGGTCAACCTGATCTTCGCCGCGCTGCTCGTGGCGATGCTGCTCTCGGCCCTCGACCAGACCATCCTCGGCACTGCGCTCCCCACCATCGTGGGCGAGCTCGACGGCGTCAACCACATGCTCTGGGTGGCGACCGCCTACATCCTCGCGTCCACCGTCGTGATGCCGGTCTACGGCAAGGTCGGTGACCTGATCGGCCGCAAGTCGCTGTTCGTGATCGCGCTCTCGATCTTCGTCTTCGGCTCGGTCGTGGGCGGTTTCGCGACCTCGATGGAGTGGCTCATCGCCGGGCGCGCCGTGCAGGGCCTCGGCGGCGGCGGGCTCATGATCCTGTCTCAGGCGATCATCGCCGACGTCATCCCCGCCCGCCAGCGCGGCAAGTACATGGGCTTCGTGGGCGTGGTGTTCGGGCTCGCCTCGGTGGCCGGCCCCCTGCTCGGCGGGCTCTTCACCGACGTGCTGAGCTGGCGCCTCGCGTTCTGGATCAACGTGCCACTCGGCATCGCCGCGATCGTGGCCGCCGTCGTCTTCATCAAGCTGCCGAAGATCGAGAACCTCGTGCGGCCGAAGATCGACGTGGCCGGCATGGTCACCCTCGCGATCGCCGCCTCGGGCCTCGTGCTCACCGCCTCGTGGGGCGGCACGGAGTACGACTGGAACTCCCCCGTGATCATCGGCCTCATCGTCGTGACCGTCATCGCCGCCGTGGCCTTCGTGCTGATCGAGCGCCGGAGCTCCGAGCCCGTCATCCCGATGTCGCTCTTCGCGAACCGCAACTTCACGCTCACCACCCTCGGCGGTCTCGCCATCGGCATCTCGATGTTCGGCGCGCTCGGCTACATGCCCACGTTCCTGCAGATCGTCAACAGCGTCAACGCCACCGAGTCGGGCTTCATGCTCCTCCCGATGCTCGCGGGCCTCATGATCACGGGCATCGGCGGCGGCTTCCTGATCTCGAAGACGGGCCGCTACAAGTGGATGCCGATCGCCGGCACGATCGTGGTGGCGGTCGCCCTCGTGCTCTTCTCCACCATGCGGGCCGACACCCCGCTCTGGCTCATCCTCGGCTACCTCACCGTGCTCGGCCTCGGCATCGGGCTCGCCATGCAGGTGCTCGTGCTCATCGTGCAGAACTCGGTGCCGCACAAGATGGTGGGAACGGCGACCGCGGGAAACAACTTCTTCCGCGAGATCGGCGCCTCGCTCGGGTCGGCCATCGTGGGCTCACTCTTCGTGGCGCGGCTCACCGAGCAGCTGAGCTCGCTCGGCAGCTCCGCGGGTGCTGCCGGTGGCGCGGTGCCGACCGACACCAACGCGCTCACTCCCGCGGCCATCAACGCGCTGCCGCCCGAGGTGCACACGATGATCGTGGAGGCCTACTCCAACGCTCTCAGCCCGGTCTACCTCTACCTCGTGCCGCTCATGCTCGTGGCCGCGGTGCTGCTGTGCTTCGTCAAGGAGATCCCGCTCGAGACCACCGTGGTGCAGCAGGAGCACTGAGCCCGGCCGGTCGCCGGTCTCCGCTGACCGGTCAGGCGGATGCTCCATCGGGCGCGGTCCAGAACGGATCGCGCCCGATGAAGCCGGCCAGGCGCTGCTCGGTCGTGGCGTCCTCCGGCACGACGATCCGCGGGCCGTACTGGCCCGACGCGCGGAGCATCTCGTCGAGGGGCGCCATGCCGGCCAGCAGCTGGGCCGCGTAGGCCTCGTCGAGGCCCGGCGCCTGGCCGGTCGCGGTGGCGAGATCCCAGGAGTGCATGAACACGTCGGCCGTGTAGAAGCGGTCGATCGCGTCGGCCAGCGGGAGGTCGCCCGTGTGCGGGTTGCGGAACATCCGCTCGGCCGTCTGCGGGTCGTCGAGCACGGCCTGCACCTGGGCGGCGTGCACGCGCCAGGCCTCGACCGGATCGTCGTCGACCGAGGGGCCCGCGAGCAGCACGATGTCGCTGCCGCCCGCGAGGAAGCCCGGGAACCAGGTGGTGAGATGGCGCACGACATCGCGGGCGGTCCAGCCCTCGACCGGGGCCGGGGCGTCCCAGGCCTCCGGATCGGCACCGACGGCGAGCGCTTCGAACGAGCCCGCCACCCTGCGGTGCCGGTCGGCGGGCGAGGCCGTGGTCACGTCGTCGGATGCCATGCCGACAGCGTAGCCACGACCTCGCGCCGTGTCAGGGGGACGTTCTCCGGCGCGTCCGCTCAGGCCGGTGCGGCGACCTCGCGCGGCAGGCGCTCGAACAGGCGGTCGAACACCGCGTGCCGGTCGAACTGCAGGGCGTACTCCCGCGCCTCCTCGGCCCAGCGGGCGCGCTGCTCCGCCGTCGTCTCGAGGATCGCGCGGTCGATGGCGGCCGCCACCGCATCCGGATCGTTCACCGGCACCACGATCGCGTGGTCGCCGATGGCCTCGCCGATGCCGCCCGTGAGCGTCGTGATGACGGGCCCGCCGCCCGCGAGCATCTTCTCGGCGAGCGCGATGCCGAAGGTCTCCACGAACTCCGGCCGCGGCTTCGACGGCAGCACGAACGCGGCGCAGCCCGCCATGAGGAACGGCTTCTCGGCGTCGCCCACATCGTCGAGGAAGCGGATGCGGTGCGCGAGCGGCGACGCGGCGGCGAGCTCCTGCAGCGCGGCGGCCTGGGGCCCGCGCCCGGCGATCATGAGCGGCAGCTCGGTCTCCCGGCCCACCCGGCTGCGCTCGAAGCCGTGGATGAGGTCGTCGACGCCCTTCGCATCCGTGAGCCGGGAGAGGAAGAGGAGGTAGCCGTCGCGCTCGAGCCCGCGCGCGGCGAGCAGACGCTCCGTCTCGGCGTCGTCGAGCCCGAGGTACTGGGCGGCGTCGATGGCGGGGTACGAGATGCGGATGCGCTCGCGGCACTGCTCGGCGAAGCGCGTGCCGTGCTGGTCGTCGACCCGCTGCGCCTCCTCGATGATGAGGTCGCGGGTGTACTCCGAGACGGCCACGCAGTGGTCCTGGCTCAGGTAGCTCGAGAGGATGTGGGCGGCAGCTCCCAGCCGCCCCTCCTCGACGGCGGTGCGCACGACGTTGGTGACGTCGGAGCCGACGGCCTCGGCGATGGTCGTGACGTTCACGGGCAGCCCCGTGCCCTGCGCCGCCCGCACGGCGTCGGCCACCGCGAGGGTGTGCGGGCTGAGGTAGAGCGAGAGGGCCACGGTGGGCACGCCGTCGGTGAAGAGCTCCACGAGGCGGCCCGTGATGCCGGCGACGTAGCGGCCGTCGGGAACCTTGTAGTCGCCCACGGGCGCGGGTCGCTCCACGATGATGCCCGGGCTGTAGGGCAGCACGGAGTCGGCGGGCTTCAGCGGCAGGCCGGCAGCCTCGAGGCGCTCGAGCGGCCAGGTGACGATGCGCACCTCGTCGAAGCCGCGCACGAGGGCGGTCTCGGCGAGGTTGCGGCCCTCGACGGAGTGCCCGCAGATGACGGGATCGGCGCGGTTGATGATGACGAGGCGCTTGCGGATCGAGGTCACAGGGTGTCTCCTTCGCTCGGAGGCGTGTCGGGGTTGTCGGGGGCGGCGGTGCGGGCGTCGGCGTCTTCCGGCTCCGGATCGGGGACGGCCACTGTGGGCGAGGCGGTGTCGGTGATGATGACGTCGGGCTCGGGGGCCGCGGCCTCCGGATGCGCCGTGAGCATCTCGTCGTCGGCCGGCCACGGGGCGGCCCCGCTGGGTCGACTGGAGGGCGGCACGTCGACGGTCCCCCACGCGCTCGGCCGGGGACCGAGCTCGAGCACGAGCTCACCGCCGGCGTGCAGCTCGGTGCCGTGGATCCAGGTGCGCTCGAGCGGCTCGCCGTTCAGCCACGCGGCCTGCACGTACTGCGCGGGACCGCCCGCGACCGGTTCCACGAAGCCGCGGGTGCGCATCCGGAACTCGCCGCCGGCGACCGCGAGGCGCGACTCGGCGAAGGAGGGGGCGTTGACGAGCACGATGCTCTGCCCGGCCACGGGGAAGAGGCCGAGCGAGGCCCAGACGTACCAGGAGCTCAGGCCGCCGGAGTCGTCGTTGCCCGGGAGGCCGCCGCGGCCCACGCCGAACTGCTGCAGCACGATGTCGTGCACGACCTCGGCCGTGCGGTCCGGGCGGCCGGCGTAGTGGTAGGCCCACGGCGCCTCCATGTCGGGCTCGTTGTTGAGCCCCTCGAAGCGCCCGAGGGCGTAGCCGGCCGCGAGCTCGTCGGCGGGCGGCTTGTTGCCCGGCTGCACCACCGCATCCGCCCCGTAGCCGAAGAAGGCGTCGAGCTGGGCGATGAAGCGCTCGCGGCCGCCGCTCACCGCGATGCGGCCGGCCATGTCGTGCTGCAGCCGGAACGAGTAGTTGTAGCGGCTGCCCTCGTAGTACGTGCTGTCCTTGAGGAGGCCCGACTCGGGGTCGTAGGCGTTGACCCAGCGCTCGGCGAGCTCCTCGAACTGGGCGGCGAGCGCCCGGTCGCCCACGTGGCGGGCGACCTTGGCCGTGCACCAGTAGCCGAAGGCGATGTCGAGGGTGTGGCTGATCGGATGCGCCTCGCCGCGCAGCAGGTACTCCTCGCCGTAGGTGCGGCGCAGGTCGTCGCTCATGTGCACGAGTGCCCAGTCCCAGTCGATGCCCTCCACGCCGAGCTGGCAGAGGTCGGCGAGGAACGTGTGCGCGAGGGCGCTCGCCTGCCGCGAGAAGCGGTCGCCGCCGCGGGCGAGCCGGTAGCCGATCGGGAAGTTGCCCTCCTCCTCGCAGATGGTGAGCAGAGCGTTCGCGAGCTCGACGGCCTTCTCGGGCTGCACGGCCGTGAGCAGGGGCAGCTGGGTGCGGTAGATGTCCCACATCGTGGCGATGTCGAAGGCGAACGGTCCCTCGCTCGGCCAGAACGGGCTCTCCGACTCGGCGAAGCTCGGCTTGATGAGCGAGTGGTAGAGCGCCGTGCGGAACACGGTGCTGCGCTCGGCCGACGGGGTGTCGATGGCGATGGTCTTGAGGTGCTTGCGCCAGGTCTTCTGGGTGCGCTGGCGCCGCGCCTCGAAGCGGGCGGGGCCGGGGCCGCAGTCGTGGCGGAGGTTCTCCTCGGCCTGCTCGACGCCTCGCAGCGAGAAGCCGATGCGGAGCTCGATGGTCTGGCCGGCCCCGCTCGGGCCCGCCCACATGAGGCCGAAGGGGCGGAGGGTCGTGGGGCGGATGTGGTCGAAGTCGAGCCGGGTGCCGCCCGGCATGAGTCGCCGGTCGTACCAGAGCATCTGCCGCCACTGCGGGGTGTCGCACTCGACGTGCACGGCGATGGGGGCGCCCTCGGCCACGATCTCGCCGCGGGCGACGCCGGGCTCCACGGTCTCGAGGTGGGCGCGCAGGGGGATGGTGGAGCCGTAGGGGATGCCGAGGCCGCCCATCGAGAAGTCGATCACGATGCGGGCGTTCGAGTGCTTCGGGAAGGTGTACCGGTGCACCGCGCTCTTCGGGCCGACCGTGATCTCGGCGCGCACGCCGGAGTCGAGGGTGGCGGCGTAGTAGCCGGGCTCGGCGCTCTCGTCCGAGAGGTCCCAGGTGCGGCCGAGCACGTCGAGCGGCTCGATCATGGGGGTGACCCGGAAGTAGTTGTAGTACTTGCGGATGGCTCCCGTGCCCGACTGCTGGAAGTGCGTGAAGCCGCTCGCGAGCTGCCGGTCGTGGATGGTGCTCGGGATGCCCTCGAGGCTGAGGTCGTAGCGACCGTAGCCGGTGGGGTACGCGCCCGAGTAGGAGCAGGCCGAGACCATGCCGAGGGGGTAGGTGGCGCCCGGGTGGGTGTTGCCGATCTGGGGCTTCGGCCACCACCAGGTGGCGGCGAGGCCGGACTGGGGCGGGAGGGCCGTGACGTCGGTGCCGATGAAGGGGTCGACCTGGTCGATCATGCGGGGGCTCCTTCCTTCATGGGCTGCGGCGTGACGGCGGTCGGTGCGAGCGTCGCTGTGGTTGTGGTCGCTGTGGCCGTGGCCGTCGCTGGAGAGTACGCACGGTCGGGTGCGCACGGGTGAACACGGGGTGAATGGCGGGGGCGGGGCTGCATGCTTCTCCTCGGCTCGGGTGGGTGGGGCTACGGGGGCGGGGCGGTGAGCAGGTCGGCGCGCTCGGCGAGGTAGGGCTCGAGCGGCGCGAAGGCGGTGCTGCCGGGCTGTAGGTTCCAGCGCACGAGCACGGTGCCGTCGGGGGCGAGGGCGAGGAGGTGGGCGGCGGCGGCGGGCGCGCTCGTGGCGGGGCCCGGTCTCGTCGGGTCGGTGCTCCGGATGCTGGCCGCATCCGTTGCCACCGGGGTCGTGTCGAAGTTGACGGTGTCGCCGTCGGCGAACTTCGCCTGGAAGGCGGCGCGCCGGTGATCGCGGCGGATCTCGGCGCGCTCGGACTGGTTCGTGACGCGACCGGGGTCGACGGCGCGCGTGATGGTGCCGATGGTGTGGAGGCCGCCGCTCTCATCCAGGAGCAGCACGCCGAGGCGCCACACCCGCCCCTTGGCGACCATCACGGGCCCGCGGGCGATGCCCAGGATCGGCTTCCGCGCCCGGTACTCGGCGAGCGCCTCGGTGCGGGCGCCGGATGCCTGCAGCTTCTGCACGGCGCCCCGCAGGATCTGCTGCACCCGCTCCTCGAGAGCCCCGTCGCCCATCCCGCCGTCCATACCCAGACGCTACCCGGCCGCGTATGTCGCCCGTGTTACGAGTTCCTGCCGAGTGGTCGTCTGGCATCTCGCATGTCTGCGTAGACATCCAGAAGGATCACGCCGCCCACGATGGCGAGCGAGCACTGAAGTGACAGGACGACCGCCTCGGGGTCACCTGTCGTCCACGCCGCCATGCACCAGACTGTCGCGGCGACCGGCGGGATCGCGACGAGCGAGACGAACGCCGCGCGCCCCAGCCCCAGTGGACGGACCACGGCCATCCCGACCGCGATGAGGCCACCCGCGAGAGCCCCCGATGCTTGGCCGACGACCCAGGAGCCGAGGAGCGAGAGGATCAGAGTGACCTCATTCCCCGTCGACGCCAGCGCAGGATCCGACGCGAGCGTCAGGGCTGTCAGGTAGACGACGCCGTGCAGAACACCCGTGATGCCTCCGGCTGCCGCGCCGGCCGGTGGTGCGATGAGAATCGCGGCGAGGGGAGCACACGGGCGCCGGGATGGAGTGCTGGAGGTCTTCACGAGACGATTATTTCATGACGAATGATCACTTCTGCGCCAGGCCGGCGTGAACCAGAGCACGACGGTGAGCCCACCTCCCGCTTCCACTCCGGCCCACACCGCCAGGACAGCGATCTCGCTGATCTCGATTCCGGCGGCACCGAGGCCCGCCATGATCGACAGCGTCGTGACGACTCCCCCGACCACCGCGGGGATGAGGATCCGCTGGACCACGAGGAGTACGAGAGAGACGACGATGGCCACGAGGCTGCCGATGATCAACCCCGACGCCGCGCCCGCCACAGCGCCGATCACGACTCCGTGGAGAAGGAGCCCGCCGATCCCCGACAGCGCCCGAGTGGGATCAGCGAAGGAGTTGGTGGCGACGGTGATGACGCCGAACCCGATGCCGGTGCCGAAACCGAGGACGACACCGCCGGGAATCGAGAGGAAGGGGCTGAACCCCGGGATGGGACGGGCACCGGACAGCGCCCGCCCCTCGTTCCCAGAGTTCACACGCCACCGGTGCCGTCGGCCCGGTCGGCGACCCGCCGCCAGAACTCCATCCAGGTCAGCCCGGCCGCCTTCGAGTTGGCGACGTTCGCGAGAGTACCGAGATCCTTCTTGACCATGGCATGGACGTAGAGATGGAGGTATCCACTCGGGTCGTTGTACCAGGAGAACGTGATGATCGAACCCTCGCCGTCGAAGTGACCCGGCGCGGCGACGAACTGCAGCGCCCCGCCCATCGCATGCTGCACGATGACCGGCGCCCAGACCCAGCCGAGCTGAGTCCACGGACTCACCTTGAGCATGAACACGGTGCCGTTCAGCGGGTAGGCGCGGGTGGCGCCCTCGATGGGGAAGTGGCAGCTGAAACAGGCCTGCAGGAGCCGCTTGGCCGCCGATTCCGAGGCTTTCGGGTAGTGCACAGGGAAGCTCGGCTTCGCGGCGGAGAAGTCGTAGGCGTAGTACCAGGTGGGGTCGAGGAGGACCGGGAAGGCGGTGTCGGCGGCGAGGTCGACGTGCTGGGTGAGGGTGTCGCCGTTCCAGGTGTAGCGGGTGGGGAGGGAGGCGCCGGTGGCGTCTCGGGCCCAGGCCGGTTCGAGGGTGCCGATGTAGGCGTGGGTGGCGTCGGCGAGGAGGGTCTGGCCGGTGGGGAGCTCGGTGGCGTAGGCACCGTCGGGCAGGTCGAACGTGTAGTCGAAGGCCGTGCCCGCCGCCGGTGAGGCGAGGGCCGTGAGGAGGCGGACGCCGTTCTGAAGGGGCTGGATGTAGGCCGCGGCGGTGGCTTCACCGTCGTCGGCGGGCGATGCCAGGTCGAAGGACGTGATGCCGGAGTCGGAGCGCGGCTGGCCGACCGCTCCCCCGATCGTGAGCGACACGGCCTGGCCGGCCCCCTCAGTCTGCGCGGGCGAGAGGGCGAGGGGCTCGGTGGGCGAGTTCGGCAGGCCGAGCCGGAACGGGTCGATGCCGACCTCAGCCCGCAGTGCGTCGGCCTCGGCGGGGGTGGGCGGGGTGCTGGTCTGGGCGAGCTCGTCCGGCGCGAGTGCTTGCAGGAGTGCGATGGGGTCGTGGATGTCGAGGGCCAGACCGGGCGGCTGCTCGGAGGCTGCGAGGGCAGCGCCGGCCGGGGCGAGGAGCACGGCGCAGAGGGTCGACGCGACCACGGCCGCGGCGAGGGAGGCGCGCCGCGGCGTGGATCGGCGGGAAGAGGGCATGGAGGAACCTTTCGTCGTTCGTCGACCGTTCCCAGGGCCTGCCGCTGCAGACAGCATAGACACATGTGGCGTTCGATGCGCATGCTTTCCGAGCTTTTCTCAGTGGCGTTCGCGGGTGTCGGCGGTCGGGTGCAGAGTCGCCTCATGGACGCATCCACCCGCTCCGCAGACCTCGCGATGATGCACGGCTACCTGAAGCTCAGGCGCTCCGATCTGCTCGGCAAGCTCGACGGCCTCGGCGAGTACGAGGTGCGCCGGCCGCTCACCGCCTCGGGCACGAACCTGCTCGGCGCCCGCTGACCGCGTCACCCGCTCGCTCACTCGCCCCGTCGAGTTCCGTAGAGTTCCGTCGAGTGTCATCGAGTCGCGTCGAAGTGTCGCCAAACGGACCTCACCGCCCGAAATGGGAGCACTTCGGCGCGACTCACAGGTTGTCGCGCGACTCCCGCGGGCGCGGGGCGAGGGAGGGGCGCGGGCGCGGGGCGGGGGTGCGGCGGGAGCGGCCGGGGCTTGCTACTCGGGGTCGCAGTGGGTTAGGTCGGTCTCGGCGAGGGGGTCGCCGGCCGGGATGATGTAGGTCACGAGCAGCACCACGTTCTCGGTGCCCTCGTTCTTGCCCTCGTGCACGTAGCCGGGGCCCTCCTCGATGGAGTCGCCCGTCTCGTAGACGTGCACGCCCTCGGGGTAGATCGGCGCGTAGTGGGTGAGCGCCCCCTCCTCCACCACGGCGATCAGTCGCCCGTCGTGGCAGTGCTTGCCGGTGCCCGCCCCCGGCTTGATCGTGATGCGCCGGAACGCCACCTGCACCGGACCCTCGACCTCGACGTCGACCGCCGCATCCTGCTCGCCCTTGCCGAGTTCCTCGACCACGACGGGCGCGTCGGTGTCCGCGGGCGTCGGGGTCGGGGTGGGGGTCGCCGCGGCGGAGTCCAACGGGGCGGCCGCTGTGGCGGAGGCGTCGGCAGACGCTGCGGGAGCGGCCGTCGTCGTGCCTCCCGCGCATCCGGTGAGCAGCAGAGCGGATGCCAGGACCACGGCGATCCCTGCTCCGACGCCGGTGCGGTGGTGGGGGCGACGAGTCACGGGAACCTCTTCGTTCTGGGGCGTCCGCCCCGGTCGGGTGGCCTTCATCGTGACAGAGCGAGCGGGGCCACGGCAGGCGACCCGCACCCCCAATTCGGGGCTTCTAATCACCTTCGAGGGCCGCACTTCCGCGCGATCGCAGGGAACTGCGGCGGAGGTCACAGATAACGCTTCGGCCACGGGCACGGCATACCCCGCGTCGCCACCGCGGGGGCAGGACCCCGTCGCCTATCCTGATCGCGTCCACGGACCGCGGGGTCGCCGAGCACACGCATCGACTCCGATCCGAGCTTTACCAGCCCCCGACGCCCCACCCGAACCACGACGAGAGCACGATCCCATGACCACGCGCGAGAGGCTCGACCGGCGTCGGTCTCCGCTGCGCCTCGTCCTGGTGCTCGTGGCGTCGACGCTCGTGCTGCTCGGGATCGCCGCCGCCGTGGCCGTCGCGCTGCTCCCTCCCGTGCTCGCCGAGACTCCGCGCGAGCGGATCACCGCGACCTCCGCGACCACCGCGACCACCGCCGAGACGCTCCGCAGCGCGACCGGATCCGCGACGGTCGCCGTCCCGGCCGGCTGGCTCGTGCTCGGGGTGGGGCCCTTCCTCGCCGAGGGCACGACCACCGTGGTTTCCCCCGACGACGCCTACCGCGCCGAGTTCACGGTCCTCCGGGTGACCTCCGCCTCCGCCGGGCGCTCCGCCTACACCGAGCTCCTGGCCGCCCACGACATCACCAAGGCGGAGGCGACCGCCGCCTGGAACACCGAGACCCTCTCCTCCGGCTACTCGGTGCGGTGGACCGAGCTGACGGCCGACGACGCCGCGGAGGGCGCATCCGCCACCGAACGCGAGAAGGGCATCGCCGGAGAAGCCGCTGAAGACGACCGGGGACCGACGATCGTCCTCGCCACCCTCACCGCCCCGGATCCGACGATCCCGGTCGAGCTGGTGCTCGTCGCCACGGTGAGCGCTCCGGATGCCGCCGCCTACCGCACCGTGACGGCCGACCTCCTCACCGAGGCGACCCTGTCGGCGACGGCGTCGACCACACCTCCCACGAGCCCGGCGACCGGCGGAGGCTCCTCGTGATCCGCCTGCCCACGTCCCCTCGGCACCTCGGCCCACGACGCCGAGTGGCCGTACTCGCGAGCATCCTCACCACCGCCGCCCTCCTGGCGGGCTGCGCGAGCATCCCTCCCGCTCCCGCCGGCTGGGCACCTCGCGATGCCGCCGTGCCCGCCGTCGCCCTCTCCGGCGCCCCCGCCGGCCTCGGCGAGGCCGCAGGCGAAGCCGCAGGCGAAGCAGACCCGGGCTCCGAGGAGTCCGCACCGGTCACCGCCCCCGGCCTCGACGAGCGCCTACTCTTCAACGCCGACCCCGCCGCGGCGGTCGGCGCCCGCTGGGGCGAGATCCCGGGCAACGCCACCTTCACCGGCATCGTGCGCGGCCGCGTCACCGACGCCCTCCGCGGGCTCGAGGCCACGACCGGTGTCGCCTACTCGCCCGCCGCCGACGCCCCCGACCTCTCCCCCGAGAACCGCGGGTGCGTCGCAGGGTCCTCGACCCGCCCGGCGGCGGAGCTCGTGGCCGACCCGGCGTTCACACCGCAGGGCGCCGCGGCGAGCGTCACGATGACCTGCGAGGTCGTCGCCGCGGTCGGCACGGTGCTCGTCGAGGCGCTGCGCATCACGACGGCCTCGGCCGGCCAGGTCACCTCCGACGAGACCACCGTCTACTACGCCGACACGATGGGATCCTTCGTCACCACGAGCGACGCCCTCATCAGCGACGACGGACTCCGCACCCTCCTCACCGAGACCGTGCAGTCGCTCAAGGTGTCGGCAGGGGCGCTCCGGCCCGAGATGGTGCAGAGCGTCGACGACTACCCGGTCGAGCAGCTGCGCTCGTGGTTCTCCCTGTTCTCGTTCGCGGCCGACGGCGCGCTCGTGCTGCACCTCCCGAGCGACTTCACGGTGCCCGAGCTCGACGAGCTGGGACGGCTGCCGAGAACCGATCCGCTCTTCGTCACCCTCCCGCCCGAGCGGGCCGCCGCGCTCCTGAGCGAGAACGGGCGCCTCATCCAGGCCCCCCTCGCCTCAGGTGCCCCGTTCACCGTGCCGCCCGCACCGACGCGCGGCCAGGAGGCCGTCGACTGCGGGCTCTTCGCCTGCGTGGCCGTGACCTTCGACGACGGGCCGGGAGCCTTCACGGAGCAGATCCTCGACGATCTCGACGCCCGCCGTGCCGCCGCGACCTTCTACGTGCAGGGCTACCGGAGTGCGAACAACCCCTCGACGCTCGCGCGCATGCAGTCGACCGGACACCAGATCGGCAACCACACCTGGGACCACCCGGACCTCACCAAGCTCACCGACGAGCAGATCAAGGCTCAGCTCGATCGCACGAGCCAGGCGGTGCAGGATGCGACGGGGTCGAGGCCGTCGACGTTCCGCCCTCCCTACGGCGCGGTGGACGAGCGGGTGCTGAAGCAGACCGACCTGCCGGCCATCCTCTGGACCGTCGACACCAACGACTGGCAGCTGCCCGACGATCCGGTGCTCCTCGACCGCGCGGTGCAGCAGCCGGGGCCGGGATCGATCGTGCTGCTGCACGACGTCCACGAGAACACCGCGCGCCTGACGCCGGCGATGCTCGACGGGCTCCTCGGCCGCGGCTTCACCCTCGTGACCGTGCAGCAGCTGCTCGGCACGCCCGCTCCGCACACCACGACCACCCGCGGCTAGACGTCTTCCCCTGCCTCTTGTCTTCAGGCTCCTTGCGGCGTAACGTACAACCAAATGGTTATACAAGAACTGAGCGAGGCCGAAGCGGATGCGATCTTCCGCGCTCTCGCCGACTCGACCCGGCGCGACATCCTGCGCCGGGCCATCCGGCACGAGCAGTCGATCTCCTCGCTCGCCGAGCGCTACACGATGAGCTGGGCGGCGGTGCAGAAGCACGTGACGGTGCTCGAGCGCGCCTCCCTCATCGTCAAGGAGCGTCGCGGCAAGGAGCAGATCGTGCGCGCGAACCTCGATTCGGTGCGCCGCGCGTCGCTGCTGCTCGACCAGTTCGAGCAGCTGTGGCACGAGCGGTTCGACCGGATCGGCGACATCCTCGGCTCGCCCGCCGAGGCACCGACCGACACCGGGGTTCCACTCGACTCCGCACCATCCGACACCGCACCACCCGACAAGGAAGGAACAGAACGATGACCGTCATCGACGTGAACCGAGACACCGAGGCCCTCACCCTCACCTTCGTGGCCGAATTCCCCGAGCCGCCGGAGCGCGTCTGGCAGGTCTGGGCCGACGCCCGGCAGCTCGAGCGCTGGTGGGGCCCGCCCACCTGGCCCGCCACCTTCGACCGGCACGACTTCGTGGCGGGCGGCGAATCCCGCTACTACATGACCGGCCCCGACGGCGACAAGGCGGGAGGCTGGTGGCGCAACGAGGTCGTCGACGCCCCCACTCGCTTCGAGTTCGAGGACGGCTTCGCGGACGCCGACGGCGTGCCGAACACGGAGCTGCCCACGACCCGCACCGTCGTCACACTGACCGCGACCGAGAACGGCACGCGCATGACCACGGTGGCGTCGTTCGGCTCGCTCGAGCAGCTCGATCAGCTCGTGTCGATGGGCATGGAGGAGGGCATGCGCCTCGCCATGGGTCAGATCGACGACCTCCTGGCGGCCTGACGTCCCGTCTGCACGTCCTGTCCGCGCCGGGTAGCGCCAACCGCTCGAAACCGCCCGATTTGCGTCTGTTGGCGCTACCCCGGCTGAGGGTTTCCGCGTTGTGGAACGGTTGGCGCTACCCCGGCTGAGGCTCGGGGGCAGGCGGCGCGACGTTGTGTACGCTGTCCACATGAGTGAACGCCGCACCGAGGAACCGCCGCGCACCCGCGTCTGGGTCTCCGAGCCCGAGACGCCCGACCGCTCCATCGTCGAGGCGACCGGGCGGCACTGGGAGGAGTGGGTCGACCTCATCGATGCCGGGCCCGGGCGCGAGGCGGGGCACACCGCCATCGCCGCGTGGGTGCTGAGCGAGCACGGTCTCGGTGGCTGGTGGGGGCAGGGTGTGGTGGTCGGCTACGAGCGGATCACCGGCATCCGGGCACCCGGCCAGATGCCCGACGGCACCTTCTCGATCAGCCGCTCGAAGATCCTCGAGCTGTCCGCCGACGAGCTGCGCGACGCTATCGTCGACGACGGCACGCGATCACGTCTCGTACCCGGGTTCCAGACGGTCCTGCGCTCGCGGGCCGGGTCGAAGTCGCCCCGATTCAGCCTCGCGGATGCGAGCGGCGAGCCGCTCGGCGTCATCCTCCTGACGCTCGATCCCGCTCCGAAGGAGCGCGTGCGTGTGACCGTCACGCACGAGAAGCTGCCCTCGGCGGAGGCGGGCGCCACGTGGAAGGAGCACTGGGGCGGCTGGCTCGAGGGGCTCGCGGAGTCGTTCCAGGCTCTCGGCCGCTGAACCGGGCCGAATCCGCCGCCGCGGTAAAGCCCGGATCAGGCCTGCCGGTCGCCCTCTCCGGTGTTCTTCGGGGCGTCCTGCCGGCTGCGGTGGCGGGCCCGGGCATCCTTCGCGACCCCGTAGGCCTTCTTCGCGGCGCCTTCTGCGGTGCGACGCACCTTCTTCGCCCCGTCGAACTCGGTCGAGAGGATGCCGAGACCACCGAGGGCGATCAGGGCTCCGGGGCCGGGAAGCGGCATGAGCACCACGCCGAGCGCGACGGTGCCCCCGCCGACGACCCCGACACCGGTGCGGTAGGCGGTGTTCGCGGTGGGGTTCTTGCGGATGCCCTCGCGAGCACCGTGGGCGGCCTTCCCCGCCGTGCGCCCGGCGGCCCGTCCGAGGGCGCGGCCGAGGTTCTTCGCGGCATCTCCCACGCCGCCCTGGGGCTGTGAGGGCGCGGTCGGCCGGTCACCGGATGCGCTCGACTCGTCGTCGGAGGCGGTCGGTGCCTGCGGGATCACGATCACGGGGCACTGCTGCGGGGTGGTCATGGTTCCAGTGTAGGAAGGGCTGCTCCGGCGACCCAGAGGCATCGATCGGCCCGATGGTTATTCACAGCAGCGGCCGCCCCGGTGATTCCTCCACAGATCCCCGCCCCACCGACCTCGCCCTCGGATTCCCGCGATAGCGTCGAAGTCGGCCCGGTCGCATCCGGCGCCCGCACTCGAGGAGACCCATGACCGACGCCCCATCGCACTCGCCCGCCGCCGCTGCTCTCGCTTTGACTCCGGCTGGCGCCCCGACCCCGGCTGACGCCACGATCCCGGCCGATGCTCCGACCCCGGCTGGCGTTCCGACCCCGGCTGGCGCTCCTGGCTCCCCTTCGGCGAACGCCGCATCCACGCCGCCGGCCACCGGGCGCGCTGCCCGGCCACCGCAGCCCCAGCGTGCCCTGACGGTGAAACGCGTCGAGGCGGTCTCGCCGCACCTCGTGCGCATCGTCGCCGAGGGCGAGGCGATCGCGAGCATCCCCGAGTCCACGCAGACCGACCGCTACTCCAAGATGCTCTTCGCCCCGAAGGGCTCGGCACTCGTCCCGCCCTACGATCTGGCGGCCCTCCGCGAGACGCTCGCGCGCCAGGAGCTCCCCACCCAGCGCACCTACACCCTGCGCCGCGTCGACCGCGAGGCGGGCGAGGTCTGGATCGACTTCGTGGTGCACGGCGACACCGGCGTGGCGGGCCCCTGGGCAGCGGATGCGCGACCCGGCGACACGATCGTGCTCGCCGGCATCGGCGGTGGCTACGAACCCGATCCGGCCGCCGACCGCCACCTGCTGGCGGGCGATGAGGCGGCCATCCCCGCCATCGCCTCGGCTCTCGAGGCCATGCCCGCCGATGCGCAGGGCATCGCGGTGCTCGAGGTCGACGGTCCGGCAGACGAGATCGCCCTCACGGTTCCCGTCGGGATCGAGCTCGTGTGGGTGCACCGCGCCGGTGCGGAGCCGGGAACGAGCACGGTGCTCCTCGATGCTCTTCGTGCACTTCCCGCTCCCGTCGGAGACACGCAGGTCTTCGTGCACGGCGAGCGCGGCGCCATGAAGGCGCTGCGGCCGCTCCTGCTCGAGCAGTGGGGCATTCCGCGTTCGCGCCTCTCGCTCTCGGCCTACTGGGCGCACGGCCGCGCCGAAGACACCTTCCAGGCCGAGAAGCGGGAGCCCGTGGGCCAGATCTTCACCGACTGACCGCCACCGCGGCAGCCCGCCCTGTCGGCACCGCCCGGCACCCACCCCACACGCGCTCGCCCGCCGGATGTTCACGGGCAGCGCTCAGGAGGTCGGCGGGATGCTCACGAGGAAAGCCCAACGCGTCCGGGTACGGTGAGGGGCATGCCCCGTCGCCGAGCCGAGCCCGTGTACACCGTCGCCATCGGGGTGGGGCGCACGCTCTTCGCGTCGTGGCGGCTGAAGCGCCGGGCCACCGGCCTCGAGAACATCCCGGATGCGGGCGGTGCCGTGTTCGCCATGACGCACTTCGGCTACCTCGAGTTCGCGCTCGTGGAGTGGCAGACCTGGCTGCACAATCGCCGACGCGTGCGCTTCATGGCCACCAAGCGCGCCTTCGACAAGCCCGTCGTGGGCAGTCTGCTGCGGGGCATGAAGCACATCCCGGTCGACATGAGCGCCGGCGGCGAGGCCTACGCACAGGCCGTGGCGGCGCTCGGGCGGGGTGAGATCATCGGTGTCTTCCCCGAGGCGGGCGTGAGCGCGAGCTTCACGGTGCGCGACCTCAAGTCGGGAGCCGTGCGCCTCGCCGCTCAGGCCGGGGTGCCGATCATCCCGGTGGCGGTCTGGGGCGGCCAGCGATTGCTCACCAAGAACCGCAAGATCCGGCTGCGCGACCGCTTCGGCGTGCAGGTCCACTTCGCCTTCGGTGCCCCGCAGGTCGTCGCCGAGGGAGACGACGTCGCGGCAGCGACCGCCCGGCTCCGCGAGACGCTCCAGGAACTCACCGACACCCTCCAGCGCGACTACCCCGTCGACGGCACCGGCCAGTGGTGGCAGCCCAAGCACCTCGGCGGAACAGCTCCCACCCCGGAGGAGGCGGCCGCCTCCGACGCCGAGCGCGACCGCCGCCGCGCCCTCCACGGCACCTGAGCCCGGCCCGCCCCGCCGCAGCGTCAGCCTCAGCCCCCGCCGCAGCGTCAGCCTGAGCTCCTGCCTTAACCCCCGCCGCAGCGTCAGCCTGAGCTCCTGCCTTAACCCCCGCCGCAGCCGCAGCCGCAGCCCCAGCCCCGCCGCAGCCGCGGCCTAAGCCCTTGCCGCAGCCGCAGCCCCTGCCCCCGCCGCAGCCTCAGCCCCTGCCGCAGCCTCAGCCTCAGCCTCAGCCTCAGCCTCAGAGGACGTAGACCTTCCGCAGCGTCTCCGTGATCGTCCAGCGCGTGCGGGTGCCGGCGGCCAGCCGCCCAACGGTCCCCGGCGCGAGCTCGAGCGGCTCGGGCAGCTCCCCGCCGCCGCCTCGCCGGCCTCCGAATCATCGCCACGGCTCAAGAACTCGACCCGCCCACGTCCCGCCAGCACCACGAAGACCTCGTCGGCCTCCGTGTCGGTCACGACGCCGGGTGTGATCTCCCACAGCCCGATCCGCCGATCGCCCTCCACCACGAGCTCCGCGGTCGCGGTCGTCGGTGCACCCGCCACCACGTCGTCCGACGCCACGGCCTCGTGCGAGAGCTCGCCCTCGAGCGCCGCCACGGCGGCGTTGGCCGCCAGACCGGATTCGTCCCGGACATCAGTCATGTCACGTCCCTCCCTCATCGTTCGAAGTCACACGCGACCACGGGGATCCGCTCACCACGGGGACCACGCGCGGAGCTCGTCCGCCGTCATGGGCCTGAGCGAGTCGGGCATCGGCCACGGAAGCTCGAACTGCTCGAGCGATGCGGTGATGTCCCCGAAGTCGTCCCTCTTCACCACGATCCTCGCAGTGCTCACCTCGACGATCCGCACGCGAACGTCATAGACCCCACCACCCACCTCGTCGGTGGGATCACCAGCCGCCAGGTCGTCGGCTGCACCGCTCCCCTCGCCCACCCCGGCGCCCCCACCCCGCCGCAGCAGATACGCGTCGGCGAGGTACCCGATCCCCAGCTCGTCGAGCAGTTCCTCGGCCGCGAGCCACTCGACCGCGGCCGATCGGTCCCGCCCCAGCAGATCCACGGCCACGAAACCCTCGCCCTCCGGCCGCATCCACCCCACGAGCTCGCCGTCCCCACGACGATGCTCGATTCAGGAGTCGCTCGGGCCGCCGTTCATCCACACAGGCTAGCGGGCGACGCCCCAGACCCCGGTGTCACCCGCACCCTGTCGACCACCCGCGGCGACCCCGCATCCGCCCGTTTCGATTCAGAAGTGCAAACCTCCCGACATCCGAGCCGCATACCGCGCCGGATGCACGCTCGTTTGGCGAACCGAACGGATCCCGTCGCCGTACACCCGCAGACAGCACGGCGAGCCCGCACCTCACCGCTCGACGACCTGCCCCGCCTCCACCACCCACTGCCGATCGAGCCGCACGGTCGAGAGCATCCGCCGGTCGTGCGTCACGAGCAGCAGCGTGCCCGTGTACGACTCCAGCGCCTCCTCCAGCTGCTCGATCGCCACCAGATCGAGGTGGTTCGTCGGCTCGTCCAGCACGAGCAGGTTCACCCCGCGGGCCTGCAGCAGCGCGAGCCCCGCCCGCGTGCGCTCCCCGGGCGAGAGCTCGTCGACGGGCCGCCCCACGTGATCCGCCTTGAGCCCGAACTTCGCCAGCAGCGTGCGCACCTCGGCCACCGGCCACTCGGGCACCTGCTCCTCGAACCGGGCGGCGAGGGGCACCGAGCCCGCGAGCACGGCCCGCGCCTGGTCGATCTCACCGATCGCCACCGACGCCCCGAGCGAAGCCGTCCCCGAGGAGGGGGCGACCCGTCCGAGCAGCAGCCGCAGCAGCGTCGACTTGCCGGCACCGTTGGGCCCGGTGATCCCGATCCGGTCGCCCGCCGACACCTGCAGCGACACCGGACCGAGCGTGAACGACCCCTGCGTCACCGTGGCGGCAGACAGCGTCGACACGACCCCCGACGACCGCGGTGCCGCCCCGATCGTGAACTGCAGCTGCCATTCCTTGCGCGGCTCCTCGACCTCGTCGAGCCGCGCGATCCGGCTCTCCATCTGCCGCACCTTCTGCGCCTGCTTCTCGCTCGACTCGGCCGAGGCCTTGCGCCGGATCTTGTCGTTGTCGGGCGACTTCTTCATCGCGTTCCGCACGCCCTGGCTCGACCACTCGCGCTGCACGCGGGCCCGCGAGACGAGGTCATCCTTCTTGGCGGCGAACTCGTCGTACTCCTCCCGCGCGTGCCGGCGCGCGGTGGCCCGCTCCTCGAGATAGGCGTCGTAGCCACCGCCGTAGACCCGGTTCGTGCCCTGAGCGAGGTCGAGCTCGAGCACGCGCGTGACGCTCCGCGCCAGGAACTCGCGGTCGTGGCTCACGAGCACGACCCCGCCGCGGAGTCCGGTGATGAAGGCCTCGAGCCGCTCGAGCCCGTCGAGGTCGAGGTCGTTCGTCGGCTCGTCGAGCAGCACGATGTCGAAGCGCGAGAGCAGCAGCGCCGCGAGCCCCACGCGCGCGGCCTGACCGCCCGAGAGCGAGGTCATGAGCGCCGAGCCCGCCACCTCGAGCCCGAGCTCGGCGAGCACCGCGGGCAGGCGCTCCTCGAGGTCGGCGGCCCCGCTGGCGAGCCACCGCTCGAGGGCGCTCGAATACACGTCGGCCGGATCCGGGGCACCGGGCTCCGTCGAGGACAGCACGGGCGAGGCGAGCGCGTTCGCGGCCGCATCCATCTCGGCGGTGGCGAGGGTCGTGCCCGTCCGCCGCCCCACGTACTCCGCCACGGTCTCACCGGGCACGCGCTCGTGCTCCTGCGGCAGCCAGCCCACGAAGGCATCGGCAGGAGCGAGCGACACGGACCCCTCGAGCGGCTCGTCGATCCCGGCGAGGATCCGCAGGAGCGTCGACTTGCCGGCCCCGTTGGCCCCCACGACGCCCACGACGTCGCCGGGCGCCACCACGAGGTCGAGCGAGCTGAACAGGGTGCGGTGGTCGTGCCCACCGGCGACCCCCTTGGCGACGAGCGTTGCGGTCATCCCCCCATGCTCTCGCAGTTCACCGAGCGGATGCGACGCAGCAGTCGGCCCGAGCCGCCAGGCCCCTCACGCGGGGCGCCACAGAATGCGGTCGCGACGCTCCCTCAGCCGTAGATCCGCCGCGACGCGATCCGCGCCCCCTCGCCGAGCGCTCGCAGCTTCGCCTCGGCGATCTGCGGGTGCACGCGGCCGCCGAGCCCGCAGTCGGTCGATGCGATCACGTTCGCGGGCCCCACGAGCGACGCGAAGTTCTCGATCCGGTCGGCGATGAGCTCCGGATGCTCCACCACGTTCGTGGCGTGGCTCACCACCCCGGGCAGGATCTTCCTTCCCTCGGGCAGCTCCACGTCGCGCCACACCTTCCACTCGTGCTCGTGCCTCGCGTTGGCGGCCTCGAACGTGTACTGCCCGGCGTTCACCTCGAGCATGAGCGGCGCGATGTGCCTGAACTCCAGGTCGGTGGTGTGCGGACCGTGCCAGCTGCCCCAGCACAGGTGGTACCGGATGCGATCGGCCGGCAGCCCGCGGAGCGCATGGTTGAGCGCCTCGACCCGGATGCGCGTGAAGGCGAGGTAGTCCTCCACGCTGGGCGCGGGGTTGATCTGGTCCCAGTTCTCGGCCATCGACGGGTCGTCGAGCTGGAGGATGAGGCCGCCGTCGATGATGGCGGTGTACTCCTCGCGCATGACCTCGGCCCAGGCCCAGATGTGCTCCTCGTCGGTGGCGTAGAAGTCGTTGCGGATGCGGGCTCCCGATCCGGGCGCGATCGAGGTGATGAAGCCGTCCTGGATGCCGGCGGCGTCGAGGGCGCTGCGGAGGTTCCGCACGTCCGAGGCGATCGCCTCCTGACCGATGTAGCGGAGCGGGCCCGTGGTGCTCGGGAACGCCGTGGCGCGCGAGCCCGTGGCGATCCCCGAGTCGGGGTCGGCGTAGGCGTCGGCGAACCGCTGCCGATCGCGGCGATCGGTGAAGCTCGTGAGGCGCACCCGGCCGGGCTCGGAGCGCACGGGGCCCTCGTTGAAGACGTTGACGTCGGTCACCGAGAGGCCACCCACGCGCTGGA
Organism: Herbiconiux sp.; assembly: GCF_023264895.1. Taxonomy (GTDB): domain Bacteria; phylum Actinomycetota; class Actinomycetes; order Actinomycetales; family Microbacteriaceae; genus Herbiconiux. The sequence continues at coordinate 53,243 of NZ_JAHFUY010000018.1, forward strand.
ACGAGTACGACCACCAGGCGCCGTAGTCGACCGCGCTCGTCATGGCCTTGCCGAACTCGCCGTCGCCCGGCACGGTGATGCCGTAGTCGGCCTGGCGCGCCACGAGGTCGGCGACGGCGCTCGAGAGCAGCGCGTCGAACTCGGGTGTGCGCTCGAGGGTGAAGCCGTCGTCGGCGAGCCGCCGCGCGTCGTTGGCCGCGATGAGCTCGGGCGTGCGGGGAAGGCTTCCGGCGTGGGTGGTCTCGATCCGGTCGGTCATGCCGCCCAACCTACTGCGCGGGCAGCCCTACTGGTCGAGCAGTTCCGAGGCGTTGGTGGTGCAGCTCGCGGTCGCGTACGCGCCGGAGCTCTCCTGCTCCACGAGGATGCGGCCGTCGAGGATGATGCGGCAGATCACCGTTCCGTCGTCGGCCCCGTTCACGGCCGTGAGCGTGTAGCTGGCGTAGCTGTCGGCGCCGCCGTAGGCCACGTCGAAGTCCTCCTCGAAGGGCAGTCGTTGCGAGGTGACCTGCTCGGTGGTCTCGACGCCGTCGGTGGAGACCGTGTAGGTGATGTCGACGTCCGATCCGGTGCCGTCGACCTGGTAGACGAGCGGGATCTCGGCGCCGAGCACGCCGTCCGGGCTGCCCGCGGGGTCGAGCAGGTTGCCGAAGAAGACGAAGGTGTAGACGATCGCGAGGATGCTCGAGAGCACGAGCGCGATGAATCCGAGGACGGCCCCGGCGACGGCCGACCCCTTGGGCCCCGTGCGGATGATGCCGATGATGCCGAGCACCACGGCCGCGAGCGCGATGAGCACGGCGAGGAAGTTGAAGATCGGGATGAAGGCGCCCACGAAGGCCACGATCCCCGCGATCAGCGCGGCGAGCCCGAAGCGGTTGCGGGCGGGCGCGCCCGAGGCCGGTGTCGTGTGGCCGGGAGGAGTCTGCGGAGCGGGCTGGTAGGGCGGCGGCTGCGAAGTCATGCCCCGATGATGCCAGAATCCGGCCTCGATGCCTCGTCATCATGACTACTGAGGTATACTCACCCCAGCCGGGGGTCGAGAGGAATCAACATGACAGACCTACCCTCCTGGATCGGTGATCTGCCAGCGTGGATCACCACGCTCGCGGTCGCCATATCCGCGTCCCAGTATCTCGCTGAGCGCTCGAAGCGGCGTGAAGAGGTCGAGCGCGCCTCCCAGGCGCAAGCGACCCATCTCTCCGCGTGGGCCGTAACCGATGCCGGCGAGCGTCGCACCTACGGCATCCGGCTCTCGAACACGTCCGGTTCGACGTTCCACGATGTGCGGATCGACGCGGTCATTCACGACCGTCCGGTTGCGCGCCCGATAATCCTGAAGATCGTGCCTCCGGGTGATTACTTCATCGAGCACACCAAGAACGGCGATGCCTCGTGGGAGCTCGCACAGTCGGTCGATGAACATGACGGATGGCTCCGTCCCCTGATGCAGTCCGACAAGTACCGAGTCACCCGGATGACCTTCAACGACAACCGCAATCGTTCCTGGGCCACCGACGACCACGCCGTCCTTCGCATGGATACCGAGCGCTGACTTCTTCCAGCCCACGCTTCCGCGAGTGAGTCGCGTCGAAGTGTCGCCAAACCGGGGATCTTGGCCGGATTGAGGACACTTCGACGCGACTCACTAGCGGGGCGCGCGGGGTGGGGGCCGCTCGCTAGGGTGGACGGATGCTCCTCGTCTTCGCCGGCCTCGCCGCGCTCGCGGGCGTGTGGTGCCTCGTCGCCCCGCCGCGCGCCATGCTCTTCGGATCGCGCTGGCAGCTGCGGGACGGCGAGCGGGCCGAACCGAGCCCCGCGCTCATCGGCTGGACCCGCGCCTCCGGCGTGCTCCTCCTCCTGCTCGCCGCCGCGATGACCGTGGGCTACTTCGTGACGCAGGGGCAGGGCGAGGCTCGCGAGTCGCTCAAGGAGGCCTGGGGCATCGGCCGCTACCTCTCCTCCGACGAGCTCGAGATCGAGCTCGACCCGGAGGTCGAACGGGTCGAGAGCGTGGAGGCGACGCTCGCCGGCTACACCGATGTCGAGCAGGGCCTCCGGGTCTGGCGCTCGGCGATCGTGGGGGTCGACCCCGTCGGCGACCTCGGAGGCGACGTCGAGGACGGCGATCTCATCGTCGCCGTGCGTGCGGGAGCCTGCCGCCCTGGCCCCGTTCTCGTCGAGGAGTCCGACACCGCGGTCACCGTCTCGGTCACCGGTGTCGGCAACGCCTTCTCCTCCGGCGAGGTCATCCCCTGCGGCGCGAGCGGCACGAAGCTCCTCATGGACCCCGACGCGGAGGAGCTCCGACTCGTCCGCATCCCCCTCGACGACCCCCTCGGCGACCGCGAGCTCATCCTCCCGGATCCGCCCGAGCGCGAAGGCGAACCGGTGACGATCCCCGGCTCCTGAGCCGAAGGCGGCCGGGCCCAGCCCGGTGCAGAATGCCCGATGCCGATCGCCGGTGCCGACTGCCGAACCCGTCGCCGAACCCCCTAGCGCCCCCCGCGCCCCGAGAACACCGCGTGCAGCAGCGGCACGACCGACCCGATCATGAGCACCGTGCCGAGCACGGCATCGTCGGCCCGCAGCACCGCGCCCGCCACGAGCAGCGCCGCGAACACGAGCGCCGACACCACTCGACGGCCCGCACGCTCGAGCCCCTCGACCCTCCGCTCGAGCTCGGGGTTCCGGAACGAGACCGTCCCCTCGTCGAGCTTCGTGAGCATCGCGTCGATCTGACGCGGCAGGCGCCAGGCGATCTGCAGGTTCTCGAGCGCCTGCTTGCCGAGGTCCTGGGCGAGGTTGCCCCGCTCCTCGCGGATCAGCTGCTGCGCGTACGGCTCGACCGAGTTCCACAGGTTGAACGACGGATCGAGCGCACTGCTCACCCCCGACGTCAGCGACATCGCGCGGATGATGAGCAGGAAGTTCTCCGGCAGCTGGAACGGCAGCGAGCGCACCACATGCCCGAACTGCAGCCCGAACTCGCGGAACTCCCGCGGGTCGACCTCCCGCAGCTCGGCGAACCCCATGCCGCCGAACCGCGCGAACAGCTGGGTCAGCGCCCGCTCGAGCTCGGCGGTCTCGGCCGACTGCAGCAGCACCCCGAGGTCCTGCGCGGCCGCCACGAGGCCCTTGCCGTCCCGCGAGGCCGCGGCGATGAGCATCTTGCGGAGGCCGCTCCGGGTGTTGACGCCGACCTCGCCCATCATGCCGAAGTCGATGAACGTGAGCTTCCACGGCCGCGACCCGGCGACATCCGAAGCCGCACCCACAGCCGCGCCAACGCCCAGCGCGCCCGCACCCGCGCCCGCGCCCGCACCCGCACCCGGCTCACGGGCGGCCAGCGGCGTCACGAAGATGTTCCCCGGGTGCGGATCCGCGTGGAAGAACCCGTTCGTGAACAGCTGATCGAACATCACCGCGGCGAACACCGGCGCCACCTCCGCCGGATCGATCCCCGCCGCCACGAGCCCGGCGTGATCGTTGATCTTGATCGCCGTCACGTCTTCGAGCGTCAGCACACGCCGCGTCGACCGCTCCCAGACGACCTCGGGCAACCCCACCCGGTCGTCGTCGACGAAGTCCGCCGCGAACCGCACCGAGTTCGCCGCCTCGTGCAGGTAGTCGATCTCCTCGAGGCTCGTCGCCGCGAACTCCTCCACGAGCGCCGGCGCATCGACCCGGGAGTAGACGATCCGCACGTGGCTCAGCCAGCCACCGATCTTCCGCAGGGCCGCGAGGTCGACCCGCACGATCTCGTCGATCCCGGGCCGCTGCACTTTGAGCACCACGGCGTCGAGCCCGGTGTCGGCGGCGTCGCGCGGCACGAGCCGGGCACGGTGAGCCTGCCCGAGGGAGGCCGCGGCCACCGGCGTCGGGTCGACCCACGCGAACGCCTGGTTCAGCGGCATGCCGAGCTCGGCCTCGGCGAGCGACCGGATGGCGTCGAAGGGCACGGCGGGCACCTCGTCCTGCAGCCCCTCGAGCTCCTTCGTGATCTCGGGCGGCAGCACGTCGAGGCGCGACGACATGAACTGCCCCACCTTGATCATGAGACCGCCGAGGTCGACGGCGAGCACGTGGAAGCGCCGCGCGAACTTCTGCATGCGCCGCGTCCGCGTGCGCTCGGCGATGCTCAGCAGCCCGAACTTCGGCAGCACGAGCTCGTACCACCACGTCACCGCCAGGTTCCACCCGGCGAACCAGAGGATGCGCCGATACCGGGCGCGGGCCTCCCGGAAGGTGGGAACGGAATCCCCCCGGTCGGGTCGAGCCTCGGACACCCGGGTCAGTTCTGGGCGAGGATCGAGTAGAGCCGACGACGTGCGTCCTCGAGCTCCGCCACAGCCTGCTTGACCTGCTCGGACGTTCCCGTGCGCCCCACCTGCGCGGCGGCCTGGGCCAGTTCGAACCCGGCCTTGGCCAGGGCGGAGTGGTCGCGCTTGCCGTCGGTGTCGTCGTCTCCGGATGCCCAGGGCGCGTCGTTGCCGGCCGTCGCGTACTGCGCACGGCCCGCCTCGGTCAGCGCGTAGGTCTTGCGCCCGTTTGACTCCTCCGCGGCGATGAGACCCTCGTCGGCGAGCAGCTGCAGCGTGGGGTAGACCGAGCCGGGGCTCGGCTTCCAGCTGCCGCCGCTGCGCTCCTCGATCTCGTGGATGATCTGGTAGCCGTGCATGGCGCGCTCGGCGAGGAGGGCGAGCACCGCAGCGCGCACGTCTCCGCGACCGACCCGCGATCCGGTGCCGGTGCGCTTCTCGAACTTCGAGCGGAACTGCTCCATGGCCTCCCAGACCCCGTCGACGTTGAAACCGCCGCCGCTGCCGAGGCCGCCGCCCATGCCGCCGCCGCTGCCACCACCGAAGATGTTGCCGAACCCGTTGCTTCCGAATGAATTGCTCATGCTGACCTCCGTTGTTGACCCCGAACGATACTCAACGATATGCCTGCTCGACTGTGAACGATATAGTCGCGACACCTTCGCAGGAGACCTCCAGTCAACGCACGAACTGCGGCGCCGATCACTCGGCGCCGCAGTCGTGTGGGGGTGTTGCGGGAAGCTACCCGGCGCAGACGGTGAGGCTCTCCACCGCCGGCGTCAGCGTCTTCTCGCCGCCGAGCAGGGTCACCCGGGAAGCACCCAGGGCGAGGATCTGCTCGAGCGTCTCGGCGGGCACGCAGTCACCGCGCACGGTGAACAGCGGCGCGTCGATCCGCGGGGCCAGCGCCGAGCCCGAGAGGGCGTCGGGGAACTTGGCACCCGTGGCGAGGAGCACCCGGTCGGCCGACTCGAAGAAGTACGCGTTGATCGAACGCGACGCCTCGTAGCGGTCGGCACCGCCGAGTCGCACGGACTCCGCGATCCGCGACGCGTCGGCGAAGACCCCGGCCGAGACCGAGCTCTCGCCACCGGCCACCACGATCTCCTTCACACCGAGTCGCGCGATGAGCGCGGCCGTGGCGTCGTCGAGGCCGGTGGCCCCGCCGTTGACGAGGATCAGTGGACCGGTGCCGTCGAGGGCCGCTCCGGCCGACAGGGCGTCGGGGAACGTCGCACCGGCCGCGAGCACGGCGACAGGAGCTCCGTCCGGGAACGCGTCGGCGGCGATGGACCGGGAGGCCGCGAAGCGGTCGGCGCCGCCGAGACGGCTCACGGGAGCCACCTTCTCGAGGGCCTTCTGCACGGCCGGCGTGACACTCGAGGTGCCACCCACGACCACGATCGACTCCGGGTCGAGCCGCTCGAGCTCCGCCAGCACGACGGGCGGCAGCGAACCGGCCGTGGTGAGCAGGATCGGCGCCTCGTCGGTGGCCGCGGCGGGGGCTGCCGAGAGGGCGTCGGGGAACTTCTCCCCCGAGACCACGTAGACGGTGTCCGCCCCGTCGGGGAAGCCCTCCTTCGACGTGTTCACGGAGACCTCGTAGCGGTCGGCGCCGGAGATGCGGTCGGCGTCGAGCGCCACCGTGAGGGTGGCGGTCGCGGTGCGACCCGATCCGAAGCCCACCGCGACGATCTCGAGCGGGCCGCGCGCGGCATCCGCCGGCACGACGACCTCGAACGAGACGGTGCCGTCGGTGCTCACGACGCTGCCGGCGCTGACGCCGCCCACGGTGAGCTCGACCGACTCGCCCACGCGGAAACCGGATCCGGTGACCGTCACGGTGTCGCCCGGCGAGACCGAGTCCGCCGACAGCGTCAGCGCATCCGGAGCGGCCTGCGCCTCGGCGCACGCGTCGCCCTGCGCGCCCACCGCGGGCAGCGACGGCAGCACGGCACCCGCGCGGTCGACGACCCCGTCGTCCTCCCGCACCACGATGCGGCCGAAGCTGTCACCGATGGTGACGCCCTGCTGCGTGTTCGTGGTGTTGGTGATGAACGACGTGGAGGCGAAGGTCGACGTGCTCGCGTCGCCCTGCAGCGGCACGGTCACGACCTTGCAGACCTCACCGGCCGAGAACGACAGCTCCTGCATCGAGGAGAGCACGCGGTTGTTGCCGCTCACCGGGATGGAGCTCACGTAGACCGTGGCGGCCTGCTCGGCCGGTCGGGAGAGCACGACGGGGACGTCGACGGAGCCGACACCCGAGCCCTCCTCGACCTTGACGTCGGGCATCGACGCGACGGGCAGGGTGGAGACGGCCGGGTCGCCGAGGGTGGCGGCCGACTGCAGCGCGAGGTCGGAGAGCAGCACGCCGCCGGTCTCGCGGGGAGCCGTGAAGCGCACCTGGGTGACGTCGGCGAGGTTCACGCCCGTGAAGGCCGTGGTGGGCACCGCGATCTGCTGCAGCAGCACCTTGCGGAGCGGGTTCGTCGAACCCGGCAGCACGGTGAGCGCGTCGCCGAACTCCGAGGCGGTGACCGAGGCCGTTCCGCCCGTGGAGTCGAGCAGCGTGACCGTGAGGTCGGTGCTGCCGCCGATGGCGACCGAGTCGTCGGGCGAGACCCGGAACGACAGGCTCGAGGCCGTGGTGAAGTCGCGCGCCTCGGCCGGCACCTGCACGCGGAGCTCGCCGGGGGCGGCGCTCCCCGTGGGCTCGGTGTAGGTGAAGTGCAGCGACGGGGTCGACGGCACCGAGGTGGCGCGGCCGTTGCCGTAGGTGGCGCTGAGGAACCCGTAGTCGGGGGCCTGGGCGAACTCGAGCTCGGTGACGCAGTACGGCATGGTCGCCGGCACGTCGAGCGGGCTCATGCTCTCGCAGTACTGGTAGGTTCCGGATCCCACGACCTGCGTGGTCGTCTCGGGCTCGGTGAACGTGTTCACGTCGACCCGGTTGGAGGGCGCGAGGCTCGCGCTCACGCGGATGTCGGCGCGGCCGGCCGAGGCGGGCTTGGCGTCGGATCCGTCGAAGAGCGGCATGAACTGCTCGTCGCCGCCGAGGGTGAGGCGGAAGAAGCCGGCGATGTAGGCGTTGCCCGCGGCGTACTGCTCGGCCGCGTTCAGACGGGTCGGAGCGGACTGCCCACAGGTGGGGTCGGTCTGGTTGCGATCCATGATCGCCCAGTCGTCGCTCGTGGCCACGGGGTAGAGGCCGGGGGTCCACGCGGTGTTGAAGTAGTTGTGGTTCGTCCCCATCACGAGCACCGACGAGCGGAACACGTCGTCGCCGTAGGCGTGCCGGGAGTCGTCGATGTACTTCTGGCCCATCTGGTCCTCGACGTCGCCGTCGCAGTACGGCAGGATGACCGCGGTCGGCACGCCGGGAACGGTCATGCGCGTGTAATCGGTCGGGGCGAGCGGCAGCACGCCCTTGATGCCGAACGGCTCGGGCTGCTCGGAGTTGAGCAGAGCGGCGCGCATGACGCCCTCGCCACCGCGCGAGTGGCCCATGAGGCCCACGTTGTCGAGGTCGAGGCGGCCGGTGAGCGCGGTGCCGAAGCCCACGTCGGTGCCGGCGTTGGCCTGGCGCAGCAGGTTGAGGTGGTCCATCACGAGCTGGGCGCGGGCCGCTGCTCCGGTGTCGTCGGCGAGCGAGCCGTCGAGCGCGTTGATGGCGTTGGCCGAGATCGAGACCACCACGTAGCCCTGGCTGGCCAGGATCTCGGCGGCCTCGTTGTAGCCGAGGTAGCTCTCGACGTCGACCTGATCGGCGTTGCAGGGCCAGGCGGCGGGGTTGCGGGTTCCACCGGCGCACGAGGTGTGGCGGCCGTGCAGGAAGACGGCGACCGGGCGCTCGCCCTCGGCGCCCTCGGGCAGGAACACCGCGGCGCGGATCTCGCCCTTGCGGCCGAAGTCGCGGATGTCGACGGCTTCGTCTCCGAGGTCGTAGTCGGCACGCGTCACGGCGTACTCACCGCGGGCGGAGGGGTCGTCGGCGAGGACCGGCGCGTCGGCGGCAGCCGGCGGCACCTCCTCGATGAAACGGCGGGCGGCGTCACCCTGGTCGTCGGCCTCGACGGCCGGGTCGCCCGCGCCGGTCCAGCCCTGGTCGATCACGGTGGCGTCGGCGACGGCGGGGTCGGTGGTCACCACGGTGAGGGTCAGCCCGTCGAGCGACTCCTTCGCGATGCCGAGCTCGATGCCGTCGGCCCAGAGGGTGGCGGCGTCGCTCCGGATCTCGAGGGGCTCGGAGAGGGTCTTGGTGACTTCGTAGCCGCCCGGGATCTCCTCCACGGTCCAGTCGTCGCCGACGGCGACGGGCTCTGTGGTGGTGAGAGGGGCGGATGTGGCGGGGCTGGTCGCCGCGAAGGCGGGGACTCCCACCAGGGCCGGCGAGACGGCCACGAGGAGTGCGGTGGCGATGGCCGCCGCCCTCCAGCGCTCGGTTGATCTGGGCACTGTGCTCCTGAGTGTGAAGGTGACGGATGGCCGCGCACCGACCGTGAGGAGTCCCGCGGAGTGCGCCGGAGCCGCACGGCCCGCGGTGGCCGAGCCTTCACGCTAGCTGTGAGCAGCCCCCGGATCCGCCGGGGTAACACGATGGAAACGGGATGTTTACACCCCTGTTTCCGCGCTCACATCGAAGCTCAGATCTGGTCGGGGAGGCCTGCCCGGCGGAGGAACGCGGCGCGGTCGGCGCTCCTCGGGAGGGGCTGCGTAGCGGTGGTGTCGGGGGTGCGGATGACCTCGGTGGCGCCGGTGTCGGCCGCGGCGAACAGGGCCGAGAGCTCGGCCGTGGCGGTGGCCGGCTCGCGCACGGGCTCACGGACAGCGGGCTTGCGGACAGCGGGTCTGCGGACGGCAGGTTCACGCACCGCAGGTTCACGCACGGCCGGTTCGTCCGCACGCGGGGCCGCGTCCTCCGCCTCGAGCTGCTGCTCCCACTCCTCCATGCGCTCGGAGGCCCGTGCCGCCGCGTAACCCGCCCAGGTCTCGAGGGCGCGCGTGATCACGGCCTCCTGCTGCTCGAGCACGGTCTGGTTGACGCGCTTGCCGAACTCGACCTGCCGCTCGGCCCGATCCTCGGCCACGGAGACCTGCACCGAGGCCTCGGCCGCGATCGCCCGGGTGCGCTCGGCCGCCCAGATCTCGCCGCCGGAGACCTCGCCGTCCTCCCGCACGTCGAGGATGCGGTCGTAGGCGGTCTGCCCGCCGAGGTTGCCGAGCACCTTCACGATCACGGGCAGCAACTCGATGCAGATGAACAGCAGCGCGATCATGATGTGCGCGAAGTTCAGCAGGGCGTTCGTCTCCCCCAGCCGGAACAGCGCGTCGAGCCGTGAGAGCAGACCGGCGCTGTTGTCGACCGCGCTCGCGTAGGCGGCCTGCTCGGCGGAGCGCTGCTCCTGCGCGGTCGCAAGGGTCGCCTGGTCGGCTTCGAGCTGATCGGTCGCGGCGTCGAGCCGGCTCTGGGCGGAGGCCTCCAGGTTGGCCGCCGCCGCCTCCTCGGCAGCGGTCTGGGCGGCCTGGGCAGCCGTCAACCGAGCCTCGGCCGCCTCGAAGGCCGCGAGCTTCGAGGCGGTCACGGGCCCGTCGCCGCGCACCCCGGTGCCGCCGCTGCCGTCGATCTCGGCGAGGTAGGCGGCCTGGGCGGCGTCGTAGGCGGCCTGCGCGGATGCCGTCGCCGCGACCGCCGCCGCGTAGTTGGGGTCGGAGGCGAAATCGGTCTGCAGCCCCTGGTCGACGATCGCCTGGTTCGAGGCGATCCGCTCCTCGAGCGTCGGGATCTGGGCGAACCGCGGATCCGTCGCCATCCGCTCCTCGAACGCCGCCTTGTCCTCGGCCTGCATGACCTGGATCTCGGAGTTGATCTCGGCCTGGAAGATCTGCAGCGTGAGCGGCGTCGAGATGACGGTGCCGATGATGAGCGCGAGGGCGATGCGCGGGATGGCGAGGGCCACGTTCCGCCACACGCCCTTCTGCTTCGCCATGCCGATGATGAGGAGCCGGTCGAGGTTCAGGATGATGACACCCCAGAACACGCCCACGACGATGGCCACGGGGAGCGGCGCGCCGACCGCCATCACGAGAGCGAACGTCGCCGACACCGCCGAGAGGAACGCGGTGCTGAGGATGACGCCGCCCATGGCGACGAAGCGCGCGCGGTCGCCCGGGGCATCCGCGAGAACGTCGAGCCGAGCGCCGCCGAGCCACGACATGAAGTTCGAGACGGCGTTGGAGTTGTAGCGACGAGGACGAGACACGAGGAGCGAAGCTACCCCATGTGCCTCTGTGCACCCTGGCACAGCGCTGTGCGCAGGCCGTGCCGATCACGTGTCGTCGGATGCCCTCCGCACGCCGCTCCGCCGCCGTGGTGCCGCTGAGCGCGGCGGCGTCGACCGCATGTGGTCGCGCACCGCGGTGAGCGAGCGTGCGAGCTCCGCGACGTCGTCGCCGCCGAGCGGGGCGAGGAACAGCTTCTTGAGCACGTCGATGTGCCCCGGGAACACGGTCGCGAGCACGGCCCGCCCGGCCTCCGTGATGGTCACGGTGACGCTCCGCTCGTCGTCGACCGACGGGGCGCGGGTCACGAGCCCCGCCGATTCCAGCAGGCCCGCCTGGTGGGTGAGGCCGCTCCGGCTGTAGACGACCCCGTCGGCGAGGTCGGTCATCCGTTTGCTGCCGGCGGGCGCGTCGCCGAGGGTCGCGAGCAGCTGGAACTGCACGTAGCTGAGCCCTCCCGCCTCCTTGAGCTGCAGCTCGACGGCGTGACGCAACAGGCTGCTCACCTCGATCAGGGCGAAGTAGGCGCCGAGCTCGACGGGGTCGAGGGAGGCGGATTCGTCGGTCATGCACCCATTCTACTTGCTTCGACATCGAAGCAATGTTATGGTCGCTGTCAGTTGCTTCGACATCGAAGCATTACCCATACAAACGAGAGCGAGAAGAACATGAAGGCCGCACGATTCCACCAGCACGGCACCCCCGACGTCCTGCAGATCGAGGACGTGGAGATCCCCGTCCCGGCCGCCGGCGAGGTGCGCATCCGCGTCGCCGCATCGGCGTTCAGCCCGGCCGACAACGGCATCCGCGCCGGCTTCCTCCCCATCCCCGTGACGCTCCCCCACACCCCGGGCTACGACGTCGCCGGCACGATCGACGCCCTGGGCACCGACGCGTCGGCGTTCGCCGTCGGCGACGCGGTCATCGGATTCCTCCCCATGACCGCGCCGGGCGCGGCGGCCGAGTACGTGATCGCGCCGGAGTCGGTCCTGGTCGCGGCGCCGACGAGCATCCCGCTGGTCGACGCGGCGGCCATCCCCTCGGTCGCCCTCACCGCCTGGCAGTCCCTCTTCGACGAGGCCGGGCTCGAGCAGGGCCGGCGCGTGCTCATCGTGGGCGCGGGAGGAGCGGTCGGCGGCTTCGCGGTGCAGTTCGCGAAGCAGGCCGGCGCGCACGTCATCGCCACCGCGAGCCCCCGCAGCAGCCGGAGCGTCCGCGACGCGGGCGCCGACGAGGTCATCGACCACACCGCTTCCACAGTGCTCGAGGCCGTCACCGAACCTATCGACGTGCTGCTGAACCTCGCGCCGATCGACGCTCAGGAGTTCGAGGCGCTCGTCGGCCGGGTGCGCGACGGTGGCGTGGTCGTGAGCACCACCGCGTGGATGCCGGCCCCGGACGACGCCTCGCGGGGCGTGCGCTCGGTGGTGGTCTACGTGCGGAGCGACACCGCCCAGCTGGCCCGCATCGTGTCGCTCGTCGACAGCGGCGCCGTGCGGGTGGAGGTCGCCCGCCGGGTGCCGCTCACCGTGCTCGCGGCCGTGCACGCCGAGGCGGCCGCGGGCACCCTCCGCGGCAAGGTCGTCGTGCTGCCGACCGCCGAGTGAGGCCGGGGGCTCTCACCCCGCCAGGAGAGCACGACCGGCCTCGGGACCACGACCGGCCTCGGGATCACGACCGGCCACGGTAGCGTGGCACTGCCCGCGCCCCCTCGAGAAGGAACCGCCTCATGAAGATCGCCGTCGCCGGAGGAACCGGCACCGTGGGCCGCCATGTCGTGGAGGTCGCCCGCGCGCGGGGTCACGAGGCCGTCGTGCTCTCCCGCTCGTCGGGCGTCGACCTGACGAACGGGGCCGGGATCGCCGCCGCCCTCGCCGGTGTGGACGTCGTGATCGACACCGCCTCCACCGCCACGCAGTCGGCCGACGAGTCGAGGGCGTTCTTCGGGGCGGTGACCACGAACCTGCTCACGGCGGAGGAGCAGGCCGGGGTCGCGCACCACGTCGCGCTCTCGATCGTGGGCAGCGACCGGGCGCCGTTCGGCTACTACGCCGGGAAGGCCGAGCAGGAGCGGCTCGTGCGGGCCGGCCGGGTGCCGTGGACGATCCTCCGCGCCACCCAGTTCCACGAGTTCGCCGCGCAGATCCTCGGGCAGGTGCGGGTGGGGCCGGTCAGCCTCGTGCCGAAGATGCTGTCGCAGCCGGTCGCCGCCCGCGAGGTCGCCGAGCGGCTCGTCGAGCTCGCCGAGAGCGGCCCGGCGGGTCTCACCACCGACCTCGCCGGGCCCGAGGTGCTCCGCATGCGCGACCTGGTGCGCGCCTACGCGGCGGCGACCGGCGTGACCGGCCCGATCCTCGAGCTGCCCCTCCCGGGCGGTTTCGGCAAGGCGCTCCGCGACGGCACGATCCTGGCAGGCCCCGGTGCCGACCGCGGCACGCAGACCTTCGCCGAGTGGATCGCGGAGCTCGCGACGCGGCCGTAGAACCGGCGCACCACGAGGATCTACGTCGCTTCCGGCCGATCCCAGCCGCTCACCCCGATCCGGGTGCCCGCCGCCGCTAGCATCGCGGTGACGGATCGAGATCGGTGGCGAGACGGGGACGGCCTCGCACCGGAGCACCAGGGGGCATCATGTCGGCATTCAGGCGCGCAACGGGCTGGGGGGTCGCCGCGGCGATCGTGGCGGTGTCGCTCTCGGCGGGACCGGCGTTCGCGGAGGCGGCTGCACCCGCGCCGGCACCCGCATCCGCACCCGCGCCGGCATCCGCATCCGCACCCGCACCCACCGACCTCGCCACCGGCGTCACCCACGCCCAGAACCCGAGCGTGCCCGAGGCCGCCGCCTGGACCGAGCACTACTTCCCCTCCTCGGCCCCCTCGAACAACGGCGACCCCGTCGAGCTCCACGCCGACGTGCTCCGCCCCGCCGGTCTCGCGCCCGACGCGAAGACCCCGGTCATCATGTCGATCGGCCCCTACTTCTCGCACTCGGGCATGAACTCCGACACGCATCCGCTGCACACCGGCCCGTCGGGCCGCTTCACCGACCTCATCGACGGCGCGAAGCTCATGGAGCGCGGCTACACCTTCGTCTACGTCGACCTCCGCGGCTTCGGCGGCAGCACGGGCTGCACCGACTGGCTCGGCACCGGCGAGCAGGCCGACGTCGTGAGCGCGATCGAGTGGGCGGCCGCGCAGCCCTGGTCGACGGGCTCGGTGGGTCTCTACGGCAAGTCCTACGACGGATCGACCGGACTCGCGGGCATCAACGAGCAGCCAGAGGCCCTGAAGGCGGTCGTGGCGCAGGAGCCGGCCTGGAGCGGCTACGACTACCTCGTGACGAACGAGGTGCCGCGCACGAACCAGGTCGACACGCCGCTGGCGTACATCGACATCGCGGCCCTCCCCGGCGTCGACCACGCCTATCAGCAGGACGGCTACGACATCCCCGCCGACACCACCCGCTACCTCGAGAACGCGGCCTACGAGAAGACGCATCCGGAGTGCGCCGAGACCCTGAAGACAGGAGCCCTCGCGATCGATCGCGCGAGCGACTTCTGGGTCGATCGCGACGCGCCCTCGCACGTGGACGGCTCGACCGTGCCGCTGATGTTCACGCAGGGCCTCACCGAGCAGAACACGAAGCCCGAGGGCATGCAGCGCTACCTGGCGAACCACGCGGGCGAGCAGCGCGGCTGGCTGGGGCCGTGGGATCACGTGCGCGGCAACGAGGTCGATGCCGAGGGTCGCCTGCAGATGGGCCGGGCCGGCTGGTTCGACGAGGTCACCGCGTTCTACGACGCGCACCTCGTGGAGCAGACGACCGAGATCGCGACCGGCTTCGTGATCCAGGACAACTTCGGGCAGTGGCGCGTGCAGGAGACCTGGGGCACCACCGCGAAGACAGCGGTCGTGCCGCTCCAGCCCGGCCGCTACCTCGACACGGGGCGCGGAATGGTCGACGGTGACGACGACGGCGGTGACGGCGACGGCGGTGACGGCGACGGCGGCGGCGAGCCCGGCGCGAATCCGAGCCCGAACCCGCTGCTGGCGTTCGCCGACGGCGAGGACGTCGACGCCCCCACCTCGACCGACGACTCGCTCGGCGTCCTCTCGGTCTCGCACCCCGTGCGCGCCGACACGCGACTCACGGGCACTCCGGCCGTCGAACTGCACACGCAGGGTGCAGGCAACGCGTCGATCCAGCTGTGGGATGTCGCTCCCGACCGTGCGAACGCGGTCACGATCAACAGCACCGTGGCGAAGCTCTCCGCCGACGGTGTCACGCACTTCACGATGCTCGGCACCGACTGGACGCTGAAGGCCGGGCACCGCCTCGCCGTGACGGTCGGCACCATCGACTGGGGCTACTGGGTGCCCGAGCCGAGCGATGCCGAGGTGGTCGTCACGGGAGGCTCGGTGAGCATCGCCGTCGAGGCGACCACGGCGGACGTCGCCACCGAGGGCGCCCGCGCCCCCTACCTCGACGAGTACCTCCGCTACTTCACCTCGGACAAGCCGTTCCCCGACTCCCCCGAGACCTTCACCCTGAGCGCCGCCCTCGGCACGGATGCCACGACGGTCGCGACCGGTTCGTCGTTCGTCGTGCGCGGGGCGGGTTACGATCCGGGTGCGCCGGTGGCGCTCACCTGGCAGGGCGAGCCGCTCGCCGTGTCGACGACGGATGCGACGGGCGCGTTCACCGCAACCGTCCCCGTCTCCGCGTCGGCGGCTCCCGGGGTGGCGACGGTGACGGCGGTGGCGGAGGACGGCGGGACGTCGTCGCTCGAGGTCGCGGTGGTGGCGGCTGTCGTGCCGGTGGGTTCCGGGTCCGTCCCTGCATCACTCGCCGCCACCGGTCTTCCCGCGGAGGGTGCCTGGACGACCGTGACGGGCGCGGGACTGGCCCTGCTCGCGGGCCTCGCGCTCGCGCTGCTCCGCCAACGTCGGTCTCAGCCCACCGTGGGCTGACGCCGGGTGCGGGTCAGGGCCGTCGCCTCGGCGAGGTGATGTCGCCGAGGAACTCCTCGAACGACGGGAAGAGCTTCTCGCGGGACACCCGTTCGGCCTCGACACCGATGCGCAGCACGTCGTGGAGCGGCAGCGCGTCCGCGTCGAGCCGTGCGCGCGCCTTCGCGACGTGCTCGAACGGCGATCCGGCACCGGAGGCCTCCCGCGAGATCGCCATCGCCGCTTCGAGCGGCTCGAGGTCGACGAGCACGTCCTGCGCCCCGAGCACGCCCGAGACGTCGGGGGCGGCCACGGCGATCTGGGTGGGAGTCGGCACGGGCAGCACGCGCACCTGGTTCGACAGGGCCTCGGTCTCGCCGTGCTCGTTCGTGGCGCGCACGGCGATCCGGCCGCTCTGCCGGGCGGTGAACCGTTCGGTCACCACGCGGCCGCCGACCTCGCGGGTGATGTCGGCGCGACCGGGCAGTTCGATGGTGAGCTGGCGGGCGCCGGCGAGGCTGACGTCGAGTCGCACCTCGTCGCCCTCGGCCACGAGGGCGGGGCTCACGACGACGCTCCGGATGACGGGGGGCGCGAGATTCTCCACGATCACGCCGCGCAGGTACTGGTACCACTCGGCGGCGCTCGGCCGCTTGGCAGGTTCGTCGCGGAGGGCGTCGGCGAGCATGAGCTGCCCGACCGTGTCGAGCACGCCGAGCACGCGGCCGGCGTCGCGGCTGCGCTCGAGTCCGTCGCCGGAGGGGGCGAGCACGCGGAGGATCAGCAGCCCGAGCTTGTAGCGGTCGCTCGCGACGGTCTGCACGGAGGGGGCGCGGGAGATGTCGGCTGTGGCGTCATCCGCGGCCTCTGATCTCTCGAGAGTCTCGGGCGCGGCCCATCCGGCGCTGTTCCGCTGCAGCACGCGGTCGGCCTCGAAGGCGGCGCCTTCGCACCCCACCACGAAGGCCTGGGCGATGTCGCCGGCGCCGCCGGTGCGGCCGGTGCCGCCGGTGCTGGCGCTGGAGCCGCCGCTGCGGTCCCCGGCGCTGTAGAGCACCGACCGCTCCGACAGATCCCCGAACACGATCCCGCTCCGATGCAGCCTCTCGAGCAGCACGCACACCCGCGCGAGCACGGTGCACCGTGCCACGAGGTCGCGCTCTCCCACGCTCCCGGCGCCCACGCGCCGAGCGCGTTTCGGGGCGGACACGAGCCACCGGGCGTTCCGCGTCGCCTTCCCCACACCGTCGCTCTCGCCGTCGTCGACGGTGGCGACGAAGTAGAACGGATGCGCCGCGAGCGGCACGAGGCACCCCACGACGTCGCCGCCCTCGTTCGCGACCCCGGCCAGCGGCCACGCGGCGACCCCGTCCAGCACGTCCCGCTGCCTTTCGTCGAGCCCCGCTCGCCAGGCGGCGAGCTTCGCGACCTGCTCCGGATGCCAGTGCGCGGCCACCCCTTCCCGCTCTCGCACGAACGCCAGCCCCCCGTGATACCCGGGCACGGTGAACGCCTCGACCCGCTCCACCTCGGTCGAGCGCCCGCCCCCGATCCGCGTCCGCGCCCCGAGGTCCCCCTCCAGCACGACCCGGAACGCACTGCCGGGATTCGCCCTACCGGGGTTCGCACTGCCGGGGTTCGCACTGCTCACGATGGGCGCAGCCGACGCTCTCTCCACACCAGGGTTCTCCGACACGAGGAGCGAAACTACCCCATCCCCCTCAGCGTTCCCTGGAGCGTCGGGACTTCTCCACTCCAGCCTCGTGAGCCACTCCATAAAGCACCACCCACGCGATCCCTGCGAGTAGCGCAGCTGGGACCGCGATGAAGAACACCCACATCGGCCAGAACGGCCCCTCGTCCAACGAGCTCACATCGAGGCCGAGATAGCCCCCGACGACGACGTAGACGAGGTCTGCCACCGCCACGAGCGCGAGACTGACAGCAGCCCATCCGACGCCCCGCCTGACTCCCCTCATGATCGTCAAGGGTTGCAGCGAACCCAGGGATTCAACTGAGCACCCCAGGCCACTCCCGGGCGCCAGCTCTCCATGTTGTACGTGTCGGGCTCGAAGTAATTGCCGGCCACGTGGCACAGGAACTGCTGTTCGACCGTGTAGTTGACGCGGTACGCCTGTGATCCGAGCCTCTGCTTCAGTTCGGCAACATGAGCGCCGTGTGTCACGACGCCGTTGAACGTGCGACCCCAGGTGGTTGCAACCGCATTGACCACGTATCCCCTCGGTTCTCCTGTCACCCAGGCCCGGTGCAGGAGGTTCTGACCGGACCAAGGATCCGCCACGATCGGATAGGCGTAGCCATCGTCGTGCTCGACGATCTGTGTGAGCTTCCCTTCCGTCACGACGAAGCGAGTGGGCACGGGTTCACCGGCCGCGTCACGCGCCCAAGGGGACGAAACTCCTCCGAGAACGGAACCGTTCTCCGTCGTCACGACCACCGCTCCCGATTCCGGGTCCACGGTCGTGGTGGTCGATGGCGGCGTCTCCCACACGAAGGGGAACTGGGTCGGTGCTTGCGCGCTCTCGATCACTAGTCCGATCTGCAGGGAGCCGTCATCCTTCGTCAAGGGAACCGCGGAAGCATCCGGCCCGACCTCGGCCGTCGCAAAGCCTCCGAGCTCCGTGATCCGAGAACTCTCCTGAGGCAGCCCGAGTACCAACCGCCCGCGATCCGAGACGAGCGCGAATCTCCGGTTCTCCGCGTCCAATTCGATGGTGGACTGCCCTGATACGAAGGTCGGGTTCGACGGGGTCACTTGCGAGCCCCCGAGATCCTGCAGCATCTCAGGAGCCACCTGACGTAGGGCTGAAACGGGGTCCTGGTTCGTGGCCGGAGCCGCGGCACTCGGTGCAGCAGCACCGCTGACCCCCAAAATCGCAATAAGTCCGATCGAGATTCGCGTGAGGTGCATTTTCGCCCACTTTCGATGAGGTCACGTGACTTTCACGTCCCTGAGAATCAACCATTAAACTGACGAATTCTCAAGCATGCATTGCGGGCAAGAACCTGAGCGCTAAGACCTGCTGCGGAATAGTTGCCGACTTCTTCTAGTTGACACGTCAATAAGAAGCTCGAGCAGAGGAGCACGCCATGCCCACCACCCCCATCGAATTCGGCCTGAACTCCTTCGGCGACGTCCCTACGGACGGCTCCCGCACCCTCTCCGACGCCGAGACCGTGCGCCTGGTCGTCGAGGAGGCGAAGAAGGCCGAGGCGGTCGGGCTCGACGTCTTCAGCCTCGGCGAGCACTACCGCGAGGGCTACGTCGACTCCGCCACCCCGGTGCTCCTCGCCGGCATCGCCACCGCGACCGAGCGCATCCGCCTCGGCACCGCCGTGACCGTGCTCAGCACCAACGACCCCGTGCGCCTCTACAACGAGTTCTCCACCCTCGACGCGCTCTCGAACGGCCGCGCCCAGCTCGTGCTCGGCCGGGCCTCGCAGACCCAGTCGTTCCCGCTCTTCGGCTACAACCTCGAGGACTACGAGACCCTCTTCGAGGAGAAGCTCGACCTCTTCATGAAGCTCCAGCGCGAGATGCCCGTGACCTGGGAGGGCACCGTGCGGGCACCCCTCGTCGAGCAGACCCTGCACCCCACCATGCGCCCGGGCGGCATCCCCACCTGGATCGGCGTCGGCGGCAGCCCCAACTCGGTCATCCGCGCCGCCCGCTACGGCCTCCCCCTCATGCTCGCCATCATCGGCGGCGAGCCCCACCGCTTCGCCGGCCACGTCGACCTCTACCACCGCGCCCTCGACCAGTTCGGCCTGCCGCGGCAGCCCGTCGGCCAGCACGCCCTCGGCCTCATCGCCGACACCGACGAGGAGGCCGCCGAGACCTGGTGGCACTCCTGGCAGCCCCTCATCACGATGATGGGACGCGAGCGCGGCTTCTACCCGCCCACCCGCGAACGCTACGAGCTCGAACTCGCGACCGGCGCGCTCTTCGTGGGCTCACCCGAGACCGTCGCGCAGAAGATCGTGCGCATGACCAAGGAGCTCCAGATCAGCCGCTTCGACCTCAAGTACGACATCGGCGGCCTCCCGGTCGACGCCCGCGCCCGCACCATCGAGCTCTTCGGCACGAAGGTCGCCCCGCGCGTGCGCGAGCTCCTCGCCGCCGAGGGCGATGAGCCACAGCACGACGAGCACGCCTCCCACGACCTGTACCGGATCGGATCGACCCATGCCTGAGGCCCAGCCCACGCCAGCCCTCCCCACGATCGGCATCCTCGGCGCCGGCAAGGTCGGCACGGTCCTCAGCCGCCTCCTCCTCGCCGCCGGCTACCGGGTCCTCATCGCCGGCTCCGGCAGCCCCACGAAGATCGCCCTCATCATCGACGTCCTCGCCCCCGGCGCGGTGCCGCTGTCGGCGGATGAGGTCGCCCGCGACGCCGATATCGTCATCCTCGCCCTCCCCCTCGGCAAGTACCGCAGCATCCCCGCCGAGCAGCTCGCCGGCAAGCTCGTGATCGACGCCATGAACTACTGGTGGGAGATCGACGGCCACCGCGCCGACCTCAGCGACCCCCGCACCTCCACGAGCGAGCTCATCCAGTCCTTCCTCCCCGACTCCCGCGTGGTGAAGGCCTTCAACCACATGGGCTACCACGACCTCGACGAGGGCCCCCGCCCCGAGGGCACCCCCGGCCGCAAGGCGATCGGCATCGCGGGAGACTACGACGCCGACCTCACCGCCGCCGCCGCTCTCGTGAACGCGGCCGGCTTCGATCCGGTGCGCGTCGGCACCCTCCGCGACAGCATCCTCCTCGAGCCGGGCAGCGAGCTCTTCGGCGCCAACCTCCCGGCCGAGGGCGTGCAGGATGCCGCCACCCGCTTCCCCGAGACGGCCCGCGGCCGCGAGGTGGCCGCCGCCCGCGCCGACGCAGACGAGGACGAGGACGAGGACGCAGCCTGATCGCCTCGCGCTCGTGACCACGCTCTATCTCTACGCCAAGAACGGCTATTGGAACACGACCGACATCGAAGCGGAGTACGAGTTCATGCTCGCCGTGGCCTCGAACGAGATCGAGTCCATCGACGACATCGCAGCGTGGCTGGGCGCGCGCTTCCGGGTGTCGGAATGAACGAGGCAGCAGGTGCGGTGTGGCTGCGCCTACTTACCGACACTCATGGTCGCCTGCGCTGAGATCGCAGTGCTCGCCGACACGATCGCGAGCGACCAGCTGCGCCGCTGAGCGAGAAACCGGTCGACCACGATGTCGACGAGCTCCGGAGCCGGCGGCTCCACGCCGTCCAGCAGGGGCGAGGTGGTGAGGTCACCGCCCGCCGCAATCACCCGGTCCGAGAAGTGCCCGGGCGCGAGGTGGTAGTTCGCCACGACGACCCGCCCGCCCGGCAGCAGCTCGCGCCGGGCCGCCGCCACCGCGGACCGCAGCTCGGGCTGCGCCGCCGAGACGAAGCCGAGCGTGACCGGGTTGCCGATCTGCGCGGCCAGGAGTCGTCGCATCCGCTCGCAGTCGGCCACCGCCCGCGGATCGGTCGACCCGGCCGCGGCGAGCACCACGCTGTCGGCCGGCGCGAGACCCGCCTCGGCGAGACGCCGGGCCAGCAGCTCCGCGAGCCGCACGTCGGGCCCGAGCGCCGGCGTGGCCGCGGCGGGGATGCGCAGACGCGCCTCGGCGACGGCCTCGGCGAGATCGACGTAGACGTGGAAGCCGGCCGAGAGCAGCAGCGGCACCACGATCGCCGCGGAGTCGTCGGCGATGGCGTCGAGCGTGGTGCCGACATCCGGTTGCTGCACATCGACGTGGCAGCCGTGCACCCCCACCCGCGGCAGCGCCTCAGCGACGGCGGCCACGAGCTGCGCGACCGCGGCCTGGCCGAGCGGCGACGACGTGCCGTGCGAGGCGAGCACGAGCTGCGGCGTGGTCACACCTCCACCTCGATGAACCCGCCCACGATGCGCGTGCGGAAGGTGCCGAGCGCGAGCTCCGGGTGACTGAAGCACTCCCCGGTGCCGAGGTCGTAGACCTGCTTGTGCAGGGGTGACGCGATGGTGGGGCGGTCGCCCTTCGAGCCGACGATGCCGCGGGCCATCACGTAGGAGCCGGTCACCGGATCCCGGTGCTCGACCGCGTAGACCTCGCGCGGCGAGAGCAGCACGAGGGCGATCTGCTTCGCCCGGAGCAGCACGGCTTCGCCCCACGAGGGCTCGAGGTCGCCGACCCGGCAGGCACGCTGCCAGCCGGTCGCCGACGCGTCGGGCTCCGCGGGTTCGATGGCCGTGCTTCGTTCGATCACCAGGCTCATGGCATCTCTCCTTCGTCTCCTCCGACGCTAGGAACCGGATGTTTCGCCCGCCGCAGCCTCGTGTTTCGAGTGCGTGAAACCTCCCTCACAGCCGTTGACGACCGGCGTGCGGTCGATGTAATCGGCTGTTACACGGGGGTAATCGCGATGAAACCGCCCGTACCTAGGCTCGGCCCCATGACGTCGACTCCTTCCTCCTCCCGCCGCCGTGTCGTCGTGATCGGCGGGGGTCCGGCCGCGCACCGGCTCGTCGACTCGCTGCTGGCGCGCGACGGCGGCCGCACCGTCGAGCTCGTGGTCGTGTCCGAGGAGCAGCACCTCCCCTACGACCGAGTGGCCCTCACCCGCCGGCTCGACGACCCGACCGACTCGCTCGTGCTGGAGCCGGCCTCCCACTGGGCCGAGAGCTCGGTGGTGCTGCGCCGGCGCACCCGCGCCGTGTCGCTCGACACCGCCGCCAAGAGCGTCACCCTGGCCGACGGCGAGCGCCTCCCCTACGACCAGCTCGTCCTGGCGACCGGATCGAGCGCCCCCGTCCCGACCATCCCCGGCAGCGAGCACGTGCGCGTCTACCGCACCATCGACGACGTGGATGCGCTCCGCGCCGAGGTGGCCGCCTTGACCGAGCGGCTCGGCCGGGCGCCCCGCGCCGTGGTGGCGGGCGGCGGCCTGCTCGGCCTCGAAGCCGCCGGCGGGCTGCAGCGGCTCGGTGCCGAGTCGACCGTGGTGCACTCCGGCTCGTGGCTCATGTCGGCACAGCTCGACGAGGGAGCCGGCCAGGCCCTCGGCCGCCTCATCTCGGCCCAGCACATCGCCCTCGAGCTCGGCACCCGCCCGCGCGCCCTCATGGTGGAGCACGGCGCCGTCACGGGAGTCACGCTCACGAACGCCCAGAAGCTCCCGGCCGACCTCGTGGTCTTCGCCATCGGCATCGCCCCGCGCGACGAGCTCGCCCGCGACGCCGGCCTGGAGCTCGGCCCCCGAGGCGGCGTGGCGGTCGACTCTGGATGCCGGTCGAGCCATCCCGACGTCTTCGCCATCGGCGAGGTGGCGTCGGTCGACGGCCGCTGCGTGGGCCTCGTGGCCCCCGCCAACGCGATGGCCGAGACGGTCGCCGACCGGCTGCTGGGCGGCGCCGCCGAGTTCACGACCGTCGACGACGCCACGAAGCTCAAGCTCTCGGGCGTCGAGGTCGCGGCCTTCGGCGATGCGATGGCGACCGGTGAGGGCGCGCTCGAGATCGTCTACGCCGATCCGGCGCGCGGGCTCTACCAGAAGATCGTCGTGAGCGACGACGCGCGCACCCTGCTCGGCGGCATGTTCGTGGGCGATGCGAGCCCGTACTCCTCGCTCCGCCCGTTGGTCGGCCGCACCCTCGACGCGGAGCCCGCCGCCTACCTCTCGGCGGCCGGTGCGGAGCCCCCCGCGGGCGACGGCCTGCCCGACGACGCCCTCATCTGCTCCTGCAACAACGTCACCGCCGGCACCGTGCGCACCGCCGTGCGCGGGGATGACCACACAGAAGGCTGCACCGACCTCGGCGCCCTCAAGGCCTGCACCCGCGCCGGCACCCAGTGCGGCTCGTGCGTGCCCCTGGTCAAGAAGATCCTCGAGACCGAGCTCGAGAAGAGCGGCGTCTCGGTGTCGAGAGCGCTCTGCGAGCACTTCCCGATCTCGCGGCAGGAGCTCTTCGACTCCGTGCGGGTGCTCGAGCTCTCGAGCTTCGACGAGATCGTGGCCCGCTTCGGCACGGGCCGGGGCTGCGACATCTGCAAGCCCGTCGTCGCCTCGGTGCTCGCCAGCCAGCGCGGCGAGTACGTGCTCGATGCCGGTCGCGGGACCCTTCAGGACACGAACGACCGCGCCCTCGCGAACATGCAGAAAGACGGCACCTACTCGGTCGTCCCGCGCATCCCGGGCGGCGAGATCACCCCCGAGAAGCTCGGCGTGATCGCCCGCGTCGCCACCGACTACAAGCTCTACACGAAGATCACCGGCGGCCAGCGGATCGACCTGTTCGGTGCCCGGCTCGAGCAGCTGCCCGAGATCTGGGAGCAGCTCGTCGACGCGGGCTTCGAGTCGGGCCAGGCCTACGGCAAGTCGCTCCGCACGGTGAAGAGCTGCGTCGGATCGACCTGGTGCCGCTTCGGCGTGCAGGACTCGGTGGGCATGGCGGTGCAGCTCGAGCTCCGCTACCGGGGCCTCCGGGCGCCGCACAAGTTCAAGCTCGGGGTCTCCGGATGCGCGCGCGAGTGCGCCGAGGCCCGCGGCAAGGACGTGGGGGTGATCGCGACCGACAAGGGCTGGAACCTCTACGTGGGAGGCAACGGTGGCTTCCAGCCGGCGCACGCCCAGCTGCTCGCGAGCGATCTCGATGACGAGACCCTCATCCGCTACATCGACCGCTACCTCATGTACTACATCCGCACCGCCGACCGGCTGCAGCGCACCGCGCGCTGGATGGACGACCTCGACGGCGGCCTCGACCACGTGCGCGAGGTCGTGGTGGAGGACTCCCTCGGCCTCGCCGACGAGCTCGAGGCCGCGATGGCGACGCACGTCGAGGGCTACGAGGACGAGTGGGCGGCCACCCTCGCCGACCCCGACCGCCTCCGCCGCTTCCGCTCGTTCGTGAACGTTCCGGATGCGGGCGACCCCACGCTCGCCCGCGTGGAGGAGCGCGGCCAGCTGCGCCCCGCCACCGACGCCGAGCGCGCCGCCGGCACCGCTCTCACAGGAGGCGCAACGGGGGGCACGACGGGAGGCACGGTGCTGCTGGCGGGCACCCGCATCCCCGTCGGAAAGCCGACAGATCAGCCATCCGTTTTCCGACCGGAGGAGACCGCATGACCCACGCACGAGCGTCCGAGCCCCACATCGACAGCGGCATCGGCACAGGCACCGGCACAGGCACCGTCGCGATCGTGGGCGGCGGCCCCGGCGATGAGGAGCTGCTCACCCTCGCCGCCGTGCGCGAGCTCGAGCGCGCCGACGTCGTTCTCTACGACCGCCTCGCACCCTACGAGAACCTCCACCGGTTCGCCCCGCACGCCCTTTTGATCGACGTGGGCAAGCGCCCGCACCACCACCCGGTGACCCAGACCGAGATCGAGCAGCTGATGGTCGACCACGCCCTGGCCGGTCGCCGGGTGGTGCGCCTGAAGGGCGGCGATCCGTTCGTCTTCGGCCGCGGTGGCGAGGAGCTGCTGGCCTGCCGCCGTGCGGGCGTGCCGGCCCGGGTGGTGCCGGGCGTCTCGAGCGCGCTGGCCGTGCCCGCGTCGGCGGGCATCCCGCTCACCCACCGCGGTGTCAGCCACGCCTTCACCGTCATCTCGGGCCACGCGCCCCTCACCGAGAGCGAGTTCGAGCACCTCGCGGGTCTCGGCGGCACGATCGTGGTACTCATGGGCATCTCGAACCTGCCCTCCATCACGGCCGGCCTGAGGCGGCACGGGATGCGCGCCGACACCCCGCTCGCGGCCATCGAGCGCGGGTTCAGCCCCAGCTCGCGCACGACGGTGAGCTCGCTCGCCGACATCCTGCACGACTCGCACGCCGTGGGCATCGCGTCGCCCGCGGTGCTCGTGATCGGCGAGGTCGTCGCCGTGGCGCAGGCCGGCGACGACGCCGCGGCCGCCAGGATCGACGCACTCGTGGCCCTGGCCGGCAGCTGACGTGGGCGACGAGACGCAGGCCGGCCGGGCACCTGACCGGGCCCTCGACAGGGCGGATGTGCCCGGGTTCCGGCCCAACCAGCTCAGCGGCTTCCGGATCGGGGTCACGAGCGACCGCCGCTCGCAGGACCTCATCGTCGCGTTCGAGCGCCGCGGCGCCACGGTGGTGCACGCCCCCACGATCCGCATCACGCACTCGCCGCACGACGAGGTGATCATCGCCGACACCCGCGCCATCATCGCCGCGCGCCCCAAGCTCCTGCTCGCGACCACGAGCTACGGCCTCAGGCGCTGGTTCGAGATCGCCGACTCGACGGGCCTCGGTCAGCCCCTGCTCGACACCCTCGAGGCCGCCGACATCCTCGTCCGCGGCCCGAAGGCGCGGGGAGCGATCCGGGCCGCCGACCTCGACGACGCCGGCATGAGCGACGAGGAGACCACGGCGTCACTCGTCTCGAAGGTGCTCGCCGAGCATCCGCCCGGCATCACGGTGGCGGTGCAGCTGCACGGCTCCACCGACGAGCAGCAGCTCGACCGCCTGCGCGACGCGGGCTACACCGTGCTGACGGTGGCGCCGTACCAGTGGTCGGCGCCCAAGAACGACGACCACCGGGTGACCCGTCTGATCGACGCGATCTGCGCCGGGCAGCTCGACTGCGTCACCTTCACGAGCGCTCCGGCCGTCGACGCGCTCCTCAACGCCGCCGAGGTGCTCGGGCAGCTGGAGCCCGTGCTCGAGGCCTTCCGCGGCCCGGTCGTGGCGGCGGTGGTCGGCCCGGTCACGGCGGCTCCGCTGATCGCCCTCGGCGTGCAGCCCATCCAGCCGCAGCGCTTCCGCATGGGGGCGCTCATCCGCCTCGTCTGCGAGTGGCTCGAGCAGAACCAGGTGGCCCGCGTCGACACCAGGCACGGCCTCGTCGAGCTCCGCGGCAGCACGGCCTCGGTGAACGGGGAGGCCGTCACCCTGCCGCCCACCGCGCTCGCCCTGCTGCGCTCGCTCATGGCGGCCGAGGGGGCCGTGGTGTCGCGGGCCGTCCTGGCCGAGACGCTCGCGGCCGGTGGCGACGAGCACGCCCTCGAGATGGCCCTCAGCCGTCTGCGCCAGGCGCTCCCGGATCCGAAGATCGTGGCGACCGTGGTGAAGCGGGGCTACCGTCTCGACGTGTAGCCCCGCCCCACCCCCGTCACTCGGCGGCGAGTGCTGCATCGTTCGTGAGCACCGCATCCTGTGACCGCACGACCTGTCGGCGACGCGAGGCGACGGGGCGACGGATGCCGGTGGTGGCTGTGCCCGAAGCCGCCTGGCCCGAGGCTGCCTGTCCTGAGGCTGCCTGGGCAGTCTGCTTGGCGGCGGCGATCAGTCGGCGGTCGGTCGGCCGGCGCGGGGCCTTCGTGCGGGCGTAGGTGAGGTAGAGCGGGATGGCCGTGAACACGAGTCCGCCCACGAGGTTGCCGAGCACGGTGGGGATCTCGTTCCAGATCAGGTAGTCGGCCACGGTGAAGTCGCCCCCGAGCAGGATGCCCGCCGGGAACAGGAACATGTTCACGATCGAGTGCTCGAACCCCATGAAGAAGAACAGCATGATCGGCATCCACATGGCGATGACCTTGCCGGGCACGTCCTTCGCGATCATCGACATCGCGATGCCGGTCGACACCATCCAGTTGCACAGCACGCCCCGGATGAAGAGCGTGAGCATGCCCGCGGCGCCGTGCTCGGCGTACCCGACGGTGCGGCCCTCGCCGATGTGCCCGATGGCCTCGCCCACCTCGTTCGGCGGCACGGAGAACCCGTAGGTCACCACGATCGCCATGAGCAGCGCCACGGTGAACGCTCCGATGAAGTTGCCCACGAACACGAGCCCCCAGTTGCGGAGGATGCCGCCGATGGTGACCCCGGGCCGCTTGTCGAGCCAGGCGAGTGGCCCGAGCACGAACACGCCGGTGAGCAGGTCGTAGCCGAGCAGGTAGAGCATGATGAATCCGACCGGGAACAGCAGCGCTCCGAGGAGCGGGACCCCGGTGGTGACGCTCACGGTGATGGCGAACGCGGCGGCGATGGTGAGCAGCGCGCCGCCCATGATGGAGCGGACGATGGTGTCGCGGGTCGACAGGAAGATCTTCGTCTCCCCCGCGTCGATCATGGTCGAGACGAGCTCGACGGGCTTGACGTAGGACATGGAACGGCCTCCCCATTCGACGTGCAGCGGACCCCGCTCTCGGCGGGTGCCTCCGACGCTATGCGCCGGCCGTTTCACCCCCGTGTCGTCCCGTGTGCGGTTGCGTTACCGTTCTCTCACGCGGGCGCCCGGGCGGTGTGAGGCGGGCGAACCGCCGACCCGCCTCACCCGATACCGATCCCGAACATCTGCCCGTCCGAGAGCCCGACGACGTACCCGCCGGCCAGCACCCACCGCTCATCCGACGCGATCGGAAGCGTCCACAGCTCCTGCCCCGTCACCGCATCGAACGCCGTGGCCGTGCCGGCTGCCGGAACGATCCCGTCGAACGAGCTCTGCCCTCCGGTGCCGGCCCCGCCGGCGAACTCGTAGGCGACCGCCGACCCCAGCTCGCCGGCATGCAGTCGACCACCGAGGTCGACGGGCGCCCCCGTGGCGTAGTCGAACGCGCACCGCTTGTAGGGCTCGAGCAGCACTCCGTCGGGCTGCAGGGTGAAGATCGCCGAGCTGCGGTCGACGTTCTGCGGGTCCACGTCGCACGCCGCGGCATCCGCGACCCACTTCGTCTCACCGGTCAGGCCGTCCACGAGCTCCAGTCGATCGCCCGACGTGATGAGGGCCAGGTCGCTGCCATCGCTCAGCGCGATCGCGGCAGGCTTCCCTCCGGGTGGGTCGACCCGTCCGACCACGATTCCGGATGCGTCCTCCCGGCTCCAGAACTCGTTGCCGGCGTCGTCGATTCCCGCGATGGCCGTCGGAATGACGTGCGGAGTCGCTCCAGACGTCCGAAGCGTGAAGCCGTCGAAGTAGGTGTAGGAGCGCCGGTCCACCCCCGCCGCCATCGGGATCCCGGTGTCGACGTCGAGCACGTCGTTGGACCACGTGCCGTCGTCGTTCTGGAAAGGAACGTTCACGATCGAACTCGAGTTGCCGATCGGGAGGTAGCCCGCCACGACGTCGGCCTCGAGCTCGTACGACCATCTCGAGCCGCCCAGGTCGAGCGGATCCGCGCGCCTCACCGACCACGTCCCGGTCTCCTGGCCGCCGGCATCGACCCTCGGCGCCGCGTAGATCACGTCTCCGGAGTCTCCGGTGAGGGGGTACACCTCGCCCACGTCCAACCCTTCCGGCGTCGACGCGGTGCCGAGGGTCTCGCCCGTGGCGAGGTCGAGCACCTCTCCGGTCCCGGCCAGCGTGTCCCAGAGAAGGATCCGCCCGGATGTGCCGAGCAGGCTCGCCGCCGTCGAGGTGTCCGACGGTTCCCAACTCCACTCCCTGCTCCACAGGATGGAGCCTGCGGCGGTGTCCACGAGCGACACCCCGAGCCGGTTCGCCGACACGTCGCAGTGCTCCGCCGACATGTCGCTCGCCCAGAGTCCCTGCTGCACGAGGGCGAACCCGTCGGAGACATCGATCACCGTCGTGAAGGAGCAGCCGGGCGCCCCGCCCAGCACCGGCAGGTCGACCGACCACAGCGGCGACGACGGTGGCGTCGACACCAGGTCGTGGGGCAGGATGCGGTCGCCGGTGACGACGAGCGGATGCGCGGGTGCCGCCGGCGCAGGCGGGCTCGCCTCGGTGGGCGTGGGCGTGGGCGACGGCACCTCGGGCGCCGAGGTCGTCTCGACGGGCGCCGGCGCCCCCACATCGAACAGCGTCCCACCGGTCACCGCCACGGCCACCGCGGTGCCACCGAACGTCAGCCCGATTGCCGCGAGCACCGTCGCCAGCGCCACGCGCAGGTGCACGCGGCGGGCCCGCTCGGGTTCGGCGTCCACCGTCTGGATGAGCATGCTGCGGATGGCCGCGCTGTGCTCCGGATCGAATCGCGACTCGTTCACTTCCCACCTCCTGCAGTGCTCATGGTCAGGTTCTCTTCGCCGTTCTCGCCGTTCTCGCCGTTCAGCTCGGCCAGGCGCTTCTTCGCCCTCGACAGTCGCGACTTCACGGTGCCGTCGGGCACCCCGAGCGCGGCAGCGGCCTGCGCCTGGGTGAGCCCCTCGATCACGCAGAGGGTGATCACGTCCTGATCCGCCTTCGACAACCGGGCGAACGCCTGCCGCACGCGGGCGTCGCGGGCCTCCTGGTCGATCCGCTCGTCGACGGAGTCGGCGTGGTCGGGCTGCTCCTCGCGCCACGAGGGCTTCGGCAGCCGCGACAACGCGGCGCGATACCGCCGTTTGCTGCGCTCGAGGTTCCGCACCACGTTGTTCGTCGTCACCAGCAGCCAGGCGACCACCGACCCGTCGACGACCCGCACGGATGCGCGCTTCCGCCACGCCTCGAGGAACACGAGCGCCGTCACGTCCTCCGCGTCATGCGGCTCCCGCATCAGCCGAAGAGCCTGCCCGAACACCCGATCCCGATGCCGATCGTAGATCGAGGCGAACGCCGCGGAGTCGCCCGCGCACGCGGCCGTCCACGTCGCCGCCTCCTGCTTTTCCGTCCCCATACCCTCTACTGTCCGCTCGCCCCGCAGGTGTTCCATCCTGCCTGCCGCCCGCTCGACGGCAGAATCTGCGGCTGCGACGGGTGCCGGGAACCGGGCGGCGGATGCGTTCGGTCAGGAATCGGAGATCACGTGGAGATGCTCCCGCACCCTCTCGGAGAGGCCTCGACAGCCTGCGTCATCGAGCGCCTCAGCGACTCCTTTCACCGGGCGCCCCAGATCGTTCCTGCTGCTCCAGTACGCCAGTTGCTTCACCACGACCCGCCGAACCATCGCTGGAGCGCCGTCGTCAAGGAGCAGGAAGAAGGCATCGGGCTCGAACAGCTCGTAACGAAGCCTCCCCGGGTCGCCGAAGTCTCGGCCGTTCGACGTCAGGAGCACATGGGCTCCCGCTGCGATTGCGGCGGCATGCACGTGGCGGTCGGCGGGGTCGACACCCGTGAACTCCACGGTGGCGTCGTAGTCCGTCAGGAGTTCGTCGAGATTTGCGACGAGCTGCTGATGGAGGGCGTGGGTCACCGCGCCGCTCACCTCGGGTTTCGCACGGCGCACGGCCCGCACGACCTCGACGACGACGTCGATCGTCGAGTGGACCTGGAACATGTCGCGTGTCTCGTTGCGCAGC
Organism: Herbiconiux sp.; assembly: GCF_023264895.1. Lineage (GTDB taxonomy): Bacteria > Actinomycetota > Actinomycetes > Actinomycetales > Microbacteriaceae > Herbiconiux. The sequence goes on from NZ_JAHFUY010000018.1 coordinate 84,019, forward strand.
AGGAACAGCCAGTCCCTCGTGGTTCGGCTGTAGAGAACGTTGCTGTCGACGAACACACGTTGGAGCACCCGGCAATATTAGATGAGTTTTGATCAGCGAGTCGGATCGGTGCCCGCGTCGTCGATCTCGTCGGCGACCTCCCGCAGCGCCGCGAACGATGCCGCGCGTCGCTCGTCGCGCACCTCCCTGAGTTCGAGCACGTCGCTGGTCGCGAGACGTGTATGCGACCCGACCTTCCTGGAAGGGATCGCCCCCGAGGCAACGAGCTTCATCAGAGTCGGACGAGAGATTCCGAGCAGCTCAGCCGCCACCGTCGTCGTGACCTCGCGAGGAAGCGCCGTGACGGAGACCGGGCCCTGAATCATCCGCTCCAGGATTCCCATGAGGAAGTTCCCGAGATCGGCACCGACCTCCACACGCCTCCCGTCACTCAAGACAACGGTCAGCCCTGCGAGAGCACGATCGTGCACCTCGACCACCGCTGTCGTCGCCTGAGCACGAAGATCGTCATCGACAAGGACGGTTCCGTTCGCGAGAAGGTTGGCGGGCACCGGAGGCTCCAATGATCGGGATCGCGCAGCTTCGTCGGCGCAGGGCAAGCGTACGTTGTTGCAGATATAAGTGCAACAAATCCTGGACGGTCATTCGCAGGCCAGACCGCTACCGAGTCAGGGATCGCCCCCCTTGACCTCCGGAGCGCGCACCTGCGCGCCGACGCTTGCCCGGCGCCGGGGAGATCATTGCTGAACATAGCTCACTAACATAGGCTGAACGGCATCAGGGGGCTTCCGCTATCGAAGGGTCGACAATGATCGCATTCCCCCGCGCCCGGTCCGCGCGCATCCGCCTGAGCGTCGAAGGAGCTGTCGCCATCACCTGCGCCGCGCTTCTCTTCGCGCCATCAGCCGCCTCCGCGAGCTCACTGATCGACAGCGCCGTAGAGCCACCGACGCAGGTCGAACCGATCGACCCGAACGACCCCGTCATCCACAGCGACGGCACCATCACCGGCGGCGACAACGAGATCCTCGGCACCGACCGCTGCGGCAGCACGGCATCGTTCCCGCCACTCGGTGTCTACGGCCCCGTCTCGCAAGCGACCTGCTCCTATCTCGGCTCTCCCGGCGCGCAGGCGGGCTACACCTGGTCGATCGCGCCGTTCTCCCGGTCTCAGGCCTGCGTCTCCGGCCTCGGGTACAACGCCGCCAAGTCACCCGTCTACTTCGGTGTCGGATGCGGCAAGACCGGAGCGAAGAACGTGTCGTGGGGAAACGTGGCCGGCTACCAGAAGCTCTGGCCTATGCCACCGGTCTCCTCACGGGCGGCATGATCGCTTGGCACTGACGCCGTCAGGCAGGCGGGTAGCCGCGGCGAGTCTTCTCTTCGCCGCGGCGCTCGTCTCCTCCTCGTGCTCCGCGGCTCCGCAAGAGCCCGCAGCGACACTCGACCCCCTGACGCCCCAGGTCGCGTCCCTGACCGGATCACTCGAGTGCGCGATCACGTACCCGCTCTTCGACGACGTCTACCATGAGGCATCGATGCGGGGCGAGATCTGCATGGGGAGCGACGGCGCCATCACTCAGCTGCGCGTCTACTCATCCGATCTCGCGGCACGCGCCGCACTGCAGGACTGGTCCCTCGACGCAGCGAGCCAGTGGCTGCTCCTCGGGAACAGCTGGTTCGCCATCGGCCCCCGCGCGCAGATCGATTCCGTTTCGGAGAGTTCCGGCCAGGAATTGATTCCGACGCAGACCCTTCCCCACCTGCCGCCGGACTTCAAGCCGAACCCCATCGATGACTGCGTTCAGTTCGTCAGCAGCACAGCCAACACGTTTCTCACCGATCGCTCGTCATTTGACACGGACCGTGCCTCCCTCGACCAGGTCGTGCCCGGAGTCACCTCGATGATCGAGATCCTCCTGCACGACCCCGACACGGCGACCTTGCGCAGCCTGTCCCCCGACGACCTGTCCTTCGAATCCGAGTTCTCTCGCCTCGGCCCCGCCATCAAGACGTCTTGTCGCGATGAGCAATCCGACACCGAATGATTGGAGCCCACATGCCCCCACGCCTCACCGCCCGCCAGTTGTTCATCACAGGCATCGTGTTGACGGCCGCGGGTGCGACCCTCGCGCTCATCACCGACGGCTGGCTCACCCTGATCTTCACGTCAGCCGACCTCCCGTTCGCCATCGCCGGCACGATAGCCACCCTCGTCAGGGAGATCACGATGACACTCGGGTTGGTCTTGATCGGTGTCTCGACGCTCTCTCGCGTGATCCACGAGCGTGAACGCGACTGAGGGTTCGGGCGGTCAGGCCATCCTGTTCACGTGCCGCGACGTGGAAGGACGCCCGAACCATATCCACAGGGGGCGAGCCGTGACCACGATGAGCACCGCGAACAAGCTCTGATTGATGACCCCGATGACCGAGAGTCCCCCGATCAGAACGAAGACGGTCCAGTTCACCGCGATGTCGGCGAGGATCACGGCGGCGCCCAGCACGATGCCGGGGCGCTGTCGGAAGATGATCAGCGCAGCGGTCACCGGATCCAGGATCGTCACTGACACCCAGAAGAGCCGGACGCCGGTGGGGAAGCCGCTGTAGGCGTGCGATCCGCCGAGGATCAGATCCGCGATGTGGGTGGTCGTCCCCACGAGGAAGCCGATCACCCACAGAACTTGGAACACTCTCAGCGTCCGTGCTGATGCGGCGAGAGCGATCACCTGCTCCTGCCACTGAGCCGGCACGCCCAGAGGGCGACGGATCCGCCTGGGACGAGTAGCGTGACCCCCATGAACAGCAGAGCCGGGCGCACGACGCTCATCATCGTCGGTGTCGTCGCCCTGCTTTTCGGAGCCCTCTTCGCCGGCCAGGGCGCCAACCTCATCCCGGGAAGCTCCATGACCGGCGACCGCACCTGGCTCTACATCGGCCTGGCCCTCGCGGTGGTCGGCATCGTGCTGCTCGTGCTCGGGGCACGACGTCGCAGGGACAATCGATAACGCGTCGATCGGCCGAGTAGCGCCGCTCTCACCGTCTACCACCCCATCGGCACGCGCTGAGTCGAACATCTTCCCGGCGCGCTGCCAGCCAAACCCTCAGCTGGCGAGAGTGAAGGTGCGGTCTCCGAAGTCGGCTACTACTCGAACGTGTCCACCGAGCGCTGCGACGTAGTTCTTGATCGTGTCGAGCTCGAATGACTCGAGCTGCCCGCGCTCGATAGCCGACACCCGCCGCTGCGACACACCCATGGTCTTGCTGAGCTCGGACTGGGTCAACGAGGCTTCCTTGCGCAGCGTCACAAGCTGATAGGCGAGCACCTCAGCCTCAGCAGCGATGCGTGCAGCAGCGACGCGCTCCGGGTCGCGATCGAGTTTCGCGCGAGTGCTCTTCCAACTCACAGGCTTCTCAGTCATCGTCTTCACTCCCCTGCCATTCATGAAATCGTTCTTCTGCGGTCTTGATCGCTGGCGGATACCAGCCTTTCCAATCCCCACGCTTGTCGCCCATCACCAGGAGAATCCCGCGACTCCTCTGGTCGAACACGAACAGGATTCGCATTGAGTCCGCTCGCAGTTCCTTCATGTTGTGGATCGAGCTGCCCTTGACTCGATCGACGATGGGTCGACCGAGGGCGGGGCCGTGTTCAGCGAGCATGTCGATGCGAGCTGTGATCTCGTCACAGAGATCAGGATCCGAGTCAGTCAGAGCCAGGATCTGCGCCTCAACGTCGGGCCAAAGGCGGATATCCCAGTCGTCCTCCACATCGGTAAGTCTAGAACACTGGGGTTCTAAAGACTAGTCCCGCCCCGCCCCCCGAAGCGCAGCAGCATCCTCGCTGGGCGAAGCCCCGAACTCCCGCCGGTACTCCCGACTGAACTGCGACGGGCTCTCGTACCCCACGGCATAAGCCACAGCCCCGATTGCCCCAGGATCGGCGAGAAGCCGCAACCGAGCCTCCTGCAGCCGGATGCTCTTCTGATACTGGATCGGGCTCATCGACGTCACCGCCTGAAAAGCCCGATGGAACGCCGACGGGCTCATCCTGGCGAGCTCGGCCAGCTCGTCCACCCGCAGCGACTCCGCGAAGTGCTCCCGCATCCACCGCACCACGTGCCGCACCCGGCTGAGGCTGCTGTCGGCGAGCCCGAGCTGCCGTACGGTCGCCCCCTGCTCCCCCGACATGATCAGCCACAGGATCTCCCGCTCGATCATCGGCGCCAGCACCGGGATGTCCCGCGGGTGCTCGAGCAGCCGAAGCATCCGCAGCACGGCATCGAGCAGCCGCACCGAGGTCTCACCGACCGCGATCGCCGACGGCGACGACCCCCGCGCCGCCCGAGGGAACTCCCCCGCCGCCGCCGTGAGCATCAGCTCCGCGATCACCGCAGGCCGCAGCTCCAGCCCGAACCCCAACGCCGGATGCGACGGCGTCGCGTCGGTGAAGTGGCCGGAGACGGGCAGGTCCACGGAGGCGACCAGGTACTGCCCGGCCCCGTAGTCGTGCACCGTCCCCCCGACCGAGATCCGCTTGGTCCCCTGCGCCACGACCGCGAGGATCGTGCCCGTCGTCGACTCGTCCTGCGACCCGCCGTCGTCCATCCGCGACACGAGCACCCCCGGGATGGCGGTCTCCGTGATACCGCCCGGCGCGTGCTGCGCCACGAGCGTGCGGAACTCCTCGAATGACATGAGACGAGTGAACCAGCAACCCGGCCCGAGGTCATCCATTTCTGGCAACCGCGGCAGTTCTGTGCAAGGAGTCGACCGGATTCCCCTAACCCGTCAGACACCGCCGACGGTTGTCTGGAGGCATGAGCGAACACACCAGCGAACAGACCACCCAGCCCACCACCGCCCAGAGGATCGTCGTCGTCACCGGAGCGAGTTCCGGCATCGGCCGCGGCGCCGCCCTCGAGATCGCCGCCCGCGGCATGGGCGTCGTCGTCACCTACAACGCCCGCCCCGAGGGCGCCGAGCGCACGGTCGACGAGATCCGGGAGCACGGCGGCACCGCCGTCGCCCTCCCGCTCGACATCAGCCGCACCGACACCTTCCCCGACTTCACGAACGCCCTCACCGCCGTGCTCAGCAGCGAGTGGGGCACGGATCGCCTCCACGCCCTGGTCAACAACGCCGGCTTCGGCGGCGGCATGGGCTTCGACGAGATGACCGAGGACGCCTTCGACGCCTACTACCGCGTGCTGCTGCGAGGCCCCTACTTCCTCACCCAGGCGCTGCTGCCCCTGATCGAGCACGGCGGCGCCATCGTCAACACCTCCAGCAGCTCCGTGCACCCCGGCGACACCGAGCCCGGCTACTCGGGCTACGCAGCGATGAAGGGCGGCCTCACCGTCGCCACCCGCTTCCTCGCCAAGGAGCTCAGCGGCCGGTCGATCCGCGTGAACTCCGTCTCCCCCGGCCCCACCCGCACCCGTCTCGGGGACAACGCCTTCGAACGCTTCCCGGAGGTGATCGACGGCCTGGCCGCCAAGACCGCGTTCGGCCGGATCGGCGAGCCGTCCGACATCGGCAAGGTCATCGCCTTCCTCGTCTCCGACGACTCGGCCTGGATCACCGGCGAGGACATCCTGGCCACCGGCGGGTACGCGTTGTGAGCGCCCGCCTCGGCACCGTCGCAGTGCCCAGTCGCGAAGGCGACCGCGTCACGACCCTCGAGCTCTTCTTCGACCTGGCCTTCGTGTTCGCCTTCACCCAGCTCAGCCGCCTGATGGCGCAGCAGCACGACGCCCTCGGCATCCTGCAGGCGCTCGTCATCCTCGCGCTGCTGTGGTGGGCGTGGACGTCGTACGGCTGGCTCACCAACATCGCCCACGCCGACCGGGGCGTGGTCCGGGTGGCGATGATCGTCGGCATGACGGCGATGTTCGTCGCCGGCCTCGTGGTCCTCGAGGCCTACGACGACCTGCCCGGCGGCCTCGTCGGCCCCCTCGTCTTCGTCGGCGCCTACCTCGTCGCCCGCGTCACCCACGCGATCGTCTTCGTCTGGCTCGCCGAGCCCGAGCTCCGCCGCCGCACCCTCCTCACCGTCACCCTCTCCGTCGTCCCTTCCGGAGCGCTGCTCCTCGCCGGAGCCCTCCTCGGCGGCACCTGGCAGCTCTGGTGCACCCTCGCCGCCGTCGCGATCGAGCCCCTCGTCTCCTCCCGCACAAGCGTCGGCGTCGCCTGGCCCGTGCGCTCCACGGCCCACTTCACCGAACGCCACGGCCTCATCGTCATCCTCGCCCTCGGCGAGTCCATCCTCGGCATCGGAGCGGGCGCAGCGACCGAGCCGATCAGCGTCGGCATCCTCGCCGGCGTGATCCTCTCGATGCTCATCTGCATCGCCCTCTGGTGGGCCTACTTCACCCGCCTCAGCGGTGAAGCCGAGCACGCCCTGCTCTCCGTCCCCGCTCCCGCCCGAGGCCGAACGGCGACCACCGCCTACACCTACCTCCACCTGCTCCTGGTCGCCGGCATCGTGCTGGCCGCCCTGGGCCTCGAGGTGGCCATGGCACACATCGAAGACCCCGACCCGCTCGGCCTCTTCGGGGCAGCCGCCCTGAGCGGAGGAGTGGCGTGCTACCTGGCCGGAACCGCGGCCTTCGCCCGCCGCCTCCTCGGCACCTGGAACGTCCCCCGCCTCGCGATCGCCACGATCTTCGTCGCCCTGACACCCGTGGTCAGCGCACTCCCCCCGCTCGCCGCCCTGGCGAGCGTGGTGGCCGTCCTCATCGCCCTGTTCGTGTCCGAACGGATCGTCATCCCGGCCCGAGCACGCTGACGAGCCCCGCCCAAGGCGGCCCGAAGTCATGTCACTCCGTCACAGAGGACTCAGGTCTATGGTGCAGCCCCGGTGGGCACGCCACAGTTGCCGTGGAGCCAGCCGAGCCCGCACCCGCAGGCCGACCCGCCTCCACCACCCGTCTTCGTCAGGCCGAACATCGGAGCCGCCATGCGTCGCACCCCTCCCCGCCGAACGCGCGCCGCCGCCGCACCCGCGCTCACCCTCGGTCTCGCCGGCATCCTGCTGCTGACCGGCTGCACGGCCGGAAGCCCCGCCTCGGAGACTCCCGCCGCCGCAACTCCCGCGGCCGGCGCCCCGACCCCCACGCCCGTCGCCGACGGCGAAGACCTCACGCCCGAGACCTCGTTCACGCCCCTGATGGCATCGACCACCACGACGCCCGCACCCGTGCTCGGCACCGACGGCAAAGTGCACCTCGCCTACGAGCTGCTCCTCACGAACGCCGTCTCCCTGCCCTACGCCGTCGACTCCCTCGACATCGCCGACCCCGAGACCGGCGACACGCTCCTCACCATCGGCCCCGACGACATCCAGAGCTCCATCACCCGCCTCGGAGACGACGCCGAGGGCACCGACGAGACCGGCCCGATCACCATCGAGCAGTCCGAGACGTGGATCGCCTGGATCGACGTCGCCGTCGACCCCGACGCCGTGCCGTCTCGCCTGCAGCACACCGCGAACGGAGCCATCCAGCGCCCCGACGGCCAGACCATCCCGGTCGACGCCGTCATCAACACCACCACCATCAGCGATGCGGAGGCGCAGGTGGTCTCCTCACCGGTGGCGGCGGGCGACTGGCTGATGAGCGAGGGATGCTGCAGCAACTACACCCACCACCGCAACGGCTTCGCGCCGGTCAACGGCCAGGGCCTCGTGCCGCAGCGCTTCGCCGTCGACTTCTACAAAGTGGATGCCGACGGCGTCACCTGGGAGGGCGACCCCAGCAAGCCCGAGAGCTACTTCTCCTACCGCCAGCCGATCGTGTCGGCGACATCCGGAACCGTCGTGCGAGCGGTCGACGAGTTCGAGAACAGCACCTCGCTTCCCGAGCCGCCGCCCATTCCCCCGATCATCGAGACCGTCGGCAACCACGTCGTCGTCGAGATCGAGCCTAGCCGCTACCTGCTCTACGGGCACATGGATCCGGGGTCGGTGAAAGTGAAGGTCGGCGACACCGTGGAGGTGGGGCAGGAGCTCGGCCTCATCGGCACGAGCGGCAACTCGTCCACCCCGCACCTGCACTTCCAGCTGCAGACCGAGCCCACGTTCTTCCCGACCGACAGCGTGCCGTGGGCGTTCGACGAGTTCACCCTCCTCGGCTCGATCACCGAGCGGATCTGGGACGACGACCTCGGCCTCCAGCCCACGGGCCAGCTCCCCTTCGAGACCATCGACCCGTCCCCCCGCGAGAACGAGATGCCCCTCGACCGCGACGTCATCCGCCTCGACTGAGGGGCCGACCATGAACTCGACCGGACACGCCAAGACGGCAGCAGCAGCGATCGTGGTGGGCACACTCCTTCTCGCCGGATGCACGGCCGGAGCCGGAGAGACCTCGACCGTGTCGACGACAACCGACCCGACAGGCACGAAGGCGACACCCGCGGCGGCATCCGACTGCGTCACCGATCCTGACGCGGTGATCGCCCGCACCGCGGATCTGCCCACCTCGCCGATGCCGGAGCCCGCGGCATCCGCTCTCGACGCCGCAGCCCAGCAGGGTCTCGCCGACGCGGCGGCCCCGGGCGTCATCGTCGCCGTGCAGTCGCCCGACGGATTGTTCCTCGAGGCGTACGGCACGGCGGATCCGGCCACCGGCGCACCGATGACGACCGACATGCACCACCGGGTGGGGTCGATCTCGAAGACCTACACCGGAACGCTGCTGCTGCAGCTCGTCGACGAGGGCGAAGTCGGGCTCGACGATCCCGTGTCGGACTATCTCGACGACGTCCCCGACGGAGACGAGGTGACACTGCGGATGCTTGCCGACATGTCGAGCGGCATCGCCAGCTACACCAAGGACGACGCCTGGCAGGCGTCGTACTTCGGCGACCCGCTGAAGGTCTGGTCGCCCGATGAACTGGTGGAGATCGGGTTGGCCCTGCCACCCGTGTTCGAACCCGGTGAGAGCTTCGACTACTCCAACACGAACACGCTGCTGATCGGCAAGGTGATCGAGGAGGTCACCGGGCAGACCTACGACGAGGTCATCCAGCAGCGCATCATCGAGCCGCTCGGCCTCACGAACACGATGTGGCCCGGGGCCTCGGCCGACTTCCCCGCGCCGCACGCGCAGGGCTTCACCCTTCAAGGTGAGACCGCCACGCCGGATGCTCCCGCCAATGCCACCGACTGGAATCCGTCGTGGGGCTGGACCGCCGGCGAACTGATCACCACGGCGGCCGACCTGGCGACCTATGCGCGCCACCAGGCCACCGGGGCGGGTCTGATCTCGCCCGAGCTGCAGCGCGAACGCCTCACCGGCTTCGACGACTACTCCGGCTACGGCCTGGCGATCACCTGCTCGGGCGGCTGGGTCGGCCACACCGGTGAACTGCCGGGCTTCAACACCGTCATGCTCTACGACACGGCCTCCGACACCACTCTCATCACCCTGACGAACAGCGACATCGCCTCAGGCGACTGCCCCGAGGGTGCCACCATCACCGACAACCCGACGGTCGACCTGCCCTGCTCCTCGCCCGCTCTGCGGGTGGCGACGTCGATCACGACGGCCCTCGGCAACCCCTACGTGGGCCCGGGCCCGAAGCGCTAGCAGCCCGCGGTGGCTCGAGGTCGGCCGACGACGCGACGGACTCCCGGCCGGCCCCGTTCGTGCCGGATGAGGCGGGAGTGCGACGGCGGCGACGACCGCCCGGCTCCCTACGACCGCGGCGGCGGCTGGTACGTCTCCCCCAGCACCCCCGACAGCCCCACGAAGATCCGCACCGCCGACACCTGGCAGATCTCGTCCCCCGGGTCATCCTGCAGCGTCGGGGAGTTCTCACACCCACCGGATGCGACGTCACTGTTGGTCTGCACGCTCACCGTCGTATCGGTGGCCGTGTCGTAGAACTGCGTGGTGTTGTAGCCCGACAGCTCCCCCGCGTGCCCCACCCATCCCTGCCCGCACCCCATCTGCAGTCCGTACCCGCCGGCCCCCGGCGCCGGCGGACTCTGCGACGGATCGAGGAAGCTCTCGAGCCGCACCTTCTGCGTCGCATCGTCCAGAATGCCGGCCCCGGTCCCGAGAGCACGCCCCATCGTGAGCAGGTCGTCGGTGGTCGAGATGAGCTCACCGGCCGTCCACGCCCACGAGGGATTCCAGTCGGTCGAATCCGTGGGCATCCCGGACGCGGCCGCCTCATCCCCGTTCAGGGTGAATCCCCGCGCGAACGGCTCAGGCATCGCAGCAGACGAGCCAGGCCACACCGTCGACGTCAGATTCAGCGGCTCGAGGATGCGCGACTGCAGCTCGTCGGCGAACGCGTTGCCGGTGACCTCCTCGATGATCTCCCCGAGAATGACCGAGTTTCCGTTGGAGTAGAGGAACCGCTCCCCCGGCTCGGCGGCCGGCGACACCTCCACGGTCGCATCCACGAGCTCCTGCGGCGTGTAGCTCGCGCTCGTGTCGGCGAAGTACTGCGTGATGAAGGCCTCGTTCGACGTGTAGGTGTTGACCCCGCTGGTCATGTTCGCGAGCTGGGTCAACGTGATGCTGTCGCCGTTCGGGATGCCGTCGACGTATGCGTCGACCGTGTCGTCGAGCGACACCTTCCCCTCCTGCACCAGCTGCAGCAGGACCGTGCCGGTGTACATCTTCGTCAGCGACGCGATCCGCGTGTGCATGCCCACGTCCATCGGCGTGCCGGCCACCGGATCGGCGAGCCCGTACGCCTTCGTCCACTTCCCCTCCGGAGTCTGCACCCCCACGATCGCCCCGGCCGAGGCCCCGAGCTCGAACGCCTTCTGCGCTGCAGCATCCAGCTCGCTCACGAGCTCCGCCGGCAGCTCCCCCGTCGGCTGCGCCTGCTTGCCGGCCGCGATCGCCGCCTCCGGATCCACGACACACGTCGACACCCCCGCCGCCACGGCTCCGGATGCGGTGGGCGAGCTGGTGGGCCCGGTCGCCGTCGGGGTGGTGCAGCCCGCCAGCATCAGTGCCCCGGCGGCGAAGAGGGCGGCACTGAAGACGATCTTGCGAGCGATCACGGGGTTCCTCCGATAGATGTCCAGGCACTCACGCCCCACCTCGAGCGGCGCCACAGGTGTGGCAAATCTAGGGGCCGTACACGCCGGCGACCATAGACCCAGGTCCCGATGCAACGTGGTTCCGCGGAGGTGCCGGCGGCATGAACTGCGGGGCAGTTGGACACGGTACGTATTCCCGCGGGCGGGTGGTGCTGGGGGCTTGTCCGGTCGGAGCCGCAGTCCCCTCGCCCGCTTCGCGGTCTCCCGCCAGTCAGTGAGGATGGTGGTGGTACCCCCGCAGTGGGTCGTCCTGACTCGCCGCCAGTCTGACGCGTGTGTCTTGCTCGGGATCTGTCGGTCGGTTCGCTGCGGGGGTGTCTTGCACTCACCGTG